>NZ_RPRY01000211.1 GCF_003949795.1 Streptomyces sp. WAC06614 | reverse complement strand
CCGAGGGCGTGATCGCCGAAGTCATCGTCCGCACCCGGCAGATGCACCGGGTGCGCCGGGCAGGGCGGGGACGCTGGTGTACGGGTTGCCGAGGGCGACCACGCCGGCCTCGGCGACCCGGTGCATCTGCCGGGTGCGGACGATGACTTCGGCGATCACGCCCTCGGCGGTGGCGACGGCGGTGTGCAGGGACTGGTAGAGGTTGAACTTGGGCGCGGCGACGAAGTCCTTGAACTCGGAGACCACCGGGGTGAAGCAGGTGTGCAACTCGCCCAGGGCCGCGTAGCAGTCGGCGTTCTCCGCGACGAGGACCAGCAGCCGGCCGAAGTCGGAGCCGCGCAGTTCTCCGCGTTTGCGGGCCACGCGGTGGACGGAGACGAAGTGCCGGGGCCGGATCAGCACGTCGGCCTGGATCCCGGCCTCGCGCAGTACCGCCCGTACGGAGTCGGCGATGGCGGGCAGCGGGTCGCCCTCGCCGGCGTGGGCGGCGATCAGGGCGCGGGTGCGCTCGTACTCCTCGGGGTGCAGGATCGCGAAGACGAGGTCTTCCAGCTCGGTCTTGAGGGCCTGCACGCCGAGCCGTTCGGCCAGCGGGATCAGGACGTCGCGGGTGACGGTGGCGATGCGGACCTGCTTGTCGGGGCGCATGACGCCGAGGGTGCGCATGTTGTGCAGCCGGTCGGCGAGTTTGATGGACATCACGCGGACGTCGTTGCCGGTGGCGACGAGCATCTTGCGGAAGGTCTCCGGTTCGGCGGCGGCGCCGTAGTCGACCTTCTCCAGCTTGGTGACGCCGTCCACGATGAAGGCGACCTCGTCGCCGAACTCGGCGCGCACCTGATCGAGGGTCACCTCGGTGTCCTCGACGGTGTCGTGGAGCAGGGACGCCGTCAGGGTCGTGGTCTCGGCGCCGAGTTCGGCGAGGATCAGGGTCACCGCGAGCGGGTGGGTGATGTACGGCTCCCCGCTCTTGCGCATCTGCCCGCGGTGGGAGGACTCGGCGAGGACGTAGGCCCGGCGCAGCACCGACAGGTCGGCGTCGGGATGGTGGGCGCGGTGCGCCTCGGCGACGTGCCCGATGGCGTCCGGCAGGCGGTCGCGGGCGGTCGGCCCGAGCAGTGCGGCCCGGCCCAGCCTGCGCAGATCGAGGCGGGCCCGGCCGCGTCTGCGGACCTCGGGGCGTGAGTCGGGGTTCGTGGCCTCTGCACTCATGGGCACCTCCGGCGGCTTCGACCGGCGTCGGCGGGCAGGGGTGAGCCCTCAGGGCCGGTGTCTGATGCTACCGACCCCACCACGTGGCGCAGTCCGGCTCTCGCTGAGCGTGAAACGGATCACCCATGAGAGGGAATCCTCAGCCGAAAACCGTTTCGGTGAGCCAGGCCGGATCGAACTCTCCGGCGGCGATGATCACGGCCGGTCCGGTCATGTCGATCGCGCCGTCGGGGTGCTCGGTGACGACCAGGGTGCCGCCGGGCAGGTCGACGGTGTAGGTGGCGGGCTCGCCGGTGACGGCCGGGTCGGCGCCGTCGCGGCGGATGGCGGCGACGGCGACGGCGCAGGCGCCGGTGCCGCAGGAGCGGGTCTCGCCGGAGCCGCGTTCGTGGACGCGCATGGCGACGTGGCGGGGGCCGCGGTCGACGACGAACTCGACGTTCACGCCGTCCGGGTAGACCCCGGCGGGGCTGAACGGCGGGGGTGCGTACAGGTCGCCGGCCTGGTCGAGGCTGTCGACGAAGGCCACGGCGTGCGGGTTGCCCATGTTGACGTTGCGGGCGGGCCAACTGTGGTCCCCGACGGTGACGGTGACCTGCTCCTCGGGGAGGACGGCGCGGCCCATGGAGACCGTGACGTCGCCGCTCTTGTCGAGGTGGACCCGCTTGACGCCGCCGCGGGTGGCCACGGCGAGGTCGCCGGGCTCGACGTGGCCGGCGTACTGGAGGTAGCGGGCGAAGACGCGGACGCCGTTGCCGCACATCTCGGCGATCGAGCCGTCGCTGTTGCGGTAGTCCATGAACCACTCGGCCTCGTCGGCCAGGTGCCGGGCCTCGGGGTGGGCGGCGGACCGTACGACGTGCAGGACGCCGTCCGCGCCGAGACCGGCCCGGCGGTCGCACAGCCGGGCGACGGCGTGCGCGGGCAGGTCGAGGGCGTTGTCGGGGTCCGGCAGGATCACGAAGTCGTTCTCGGTCCCGTGGCCCTTGAGGAAGGCGAGTGCGCTGGTCACGGGCCCATCGTAGCCGGGGCGGCGGAGGCGGGCCGGGGGGATCCGCCTGGTGGGACGCCCGGCGCGGCGCGCGGTACGGGCGTACGGGACGCGGCGGCGCGCGGTACGGGCGTACGCGGGTGGTACGGCGTAGGCGCGTCGAGGCGTACGGGCCTACGGCCGCAGGCGGGCCACGCGCCAGACCGCCAGGGTGACCGCGGCCAGGGCGAAGAGGGCGTACAGCCCGACGATGCGCCAGTCGGGGCGGCCGCCGGAGCCGCGCGCGGGCAGGCCGGGCCAGGTGTAGCCGACGCGGCGGGCGGCCATCATGCCCCAGCCGCCGGCGCAGGAGCTGATCAGCAGGCCGAGCATGGCCACGACGGCGCCGCCGTCGCCGAACTCGAAGGCGAGCGGGAAGGCGAACATCAGCGAGCCCGCGGCGGCCAGCATCACGATCGGGGCGATCTGCCAGATCCGCAGCCGGCGCTGCGGGCGCAGCTCGACCTCGACCTCGGGACCGGAGACGTCGACCTCGCCGTCCTCGCCGGCGGCGAGGGCGTCGGGACCGTCCGGGGTCAGCCGGGCCGGGTCCGCGGGCAGCCCGAGCCCGTCCTGGAGCATCGGGTCGGCATCCCGCCGGGTGTCGTCGCCCTGCCCGGTGTCGCGAGGGCCGGCCTCCATCGCCACGCGCCCTCCCCACTCGGACTTCGTATACGGCAGTTCACCGCCGGTGGTGAAACCGGTGGAGTTTGATGATGGCACGGCCCAAGACCCCGATTTGCCCCTCGGGGCGTCCCGATGCCATCACGTGATCAGGCTGTGACCGCTCGTTCGACCAACGACTGCGCGAGCCGGGGGAGTTCCGCGCGGTCGGCGGCGGCCCCGCTGAGCCAGTGCACCCGCGGGTCACGGCGGAACCAGGAGTCCTGGCGGCGGGCGAACCGCTTGGTGGCGCGGACCGTCTCGGCGCGGGCCTCGTCCTCGGTGCACTCGCCCGCGAGCGCGGCCAGGACCTGCTGGTAGCCGAGGGCACGGGAGGCGGTGACGCCCTCGCGCAGGCCCTGGGCCTCCAGGGCGCGGACCTCGTCCACCAGGCCGGCGTCCCACATGCGGTCCACGCGCAGCGCGATCCGCTCGTCGAGCTCGGGGCGGGCGACGTCGACGCCGATCTGGACGGTGTCGTAGACGGACTCGTGGCCGGGCAGGTTGGCGGTGAACGGCTTGCCGGTGATCTCGATGACCTCCAGCGCCCGGACGATGCGGCGGCCGTTGCTGGGCAGGATCGCCGCGGCCGCGGCCGGGTCGAGGGACGCGAGGCGGGCGTGCAGGGCGCCGGGGCCGCACTCGGCGGCCTCCGCCTCCAGCCGGGCCCGGACGGCGGGGTCGGTGCCGGGGAACTCCATCGGGTCCAGGGCGCCGCGCACGTAGAGGCCGGAGCCGCCGACGAGGACCGGGGTGCGGCCCTCGGCGAGCAGCCGGTCGATCTCGGCGCGGGCGAGCCGCTGGTACTCGGCGACGCTGGCGGTGACGGTGACGTCCCAGACGTCGAGGAGGTGGTGCGGGACCCCGCCGCGCTCCTCGGTCGTCAGCTTCGCGGTGCCGATGTCCATCCCCCGGTAGAGCTGCATGGAGTCGGCGTTGACGACTTCGCCGTCGAAATGGCGGGCCAGGGCGACGCCGAGATCGGACTTGCCGGCCGCGGTGGGACCGACGACGGCGATGACGCGCGGGGCGGGGGCTGCACTTCTCACCGGTCCAGTTTCGCAAACGGAACGAGGTGGACCCGAACGGGTTACGTGACGGGGTCGGGGCGGGGTCGTTGCCCTGGCGAGGTTCCGGCCGGAAGGGCAGCCGGCACGGGCCGGTCCGTCCAGGGCGGAACTTCACCCGCACGAGTACCGTTGGAGGAGTAGACATGGGCGTTTTCAGCCGGTTCCGCCGCCGCAAGTCCGAGGAGTCGACCGAGGAGACCGCAGCAGCGGTGGCCCCGGACGGCCCGGAGGCCGAGGCGGACGTCGCCGAGGCCGCCGTGGCGGACACCGCGACGGCCGACGACGCTGCCGCCGGGGAGACGGACGCGCCGGGAGGCGTGGAGATCCCCAAGCAGCAGTCGGCCGGCGAGGCGGCGGACAGCGAGGCCGGGGAAGGCGCCCGTAGGTAGCTACGCCAAGGGGAAGGTGGCCCATGGGCTTTCTGGACCAGCTGAAGGACAAGCTCGCGCCCGCGAAGGACAAGGTCGGAGACCTCGCCCAGCAGCACCAGGGCAGGATCGGAGAGGGCCTGGACAAGGTCGTCAAGGTCGTCGACGAGAAGACCAAGGGCAAGTACCACGACCGGATGGCGACCGGTGCGGACAAGGCCAAGGGTGCCCTGGGCAAGATCGCGCACAAGGACTCCCCCGGCGGGCCGACCCCGCCGCCGGCGGCCTCGTGACGTGATCCCGGGAAGGGGCGCGGGACCCGGCAGGGTGCCGTGCCCCTTCCGCGTTCCGCGCTCCTTGTCCCGTGGTCGTCCGGCCCCCGGGTGGACGCGGCGCGGGGCGGCTCAGGACCAGGCGGCCACGAAGTAGCCGACCCCGTAGGGCGCGTCCTCGTACAGCAGCCGGCCGGTCAGGCCGCGCCCGGCGGCGGCCCCGGCCAGCACCTGCCAGGGGGCCCGCCCGGCCGCCTGGAGCTCCCCGGCGAGTACGGGGTCCAGCGCGGCCAGCGCCCCGGTGTCGGCGGCGGCCAGCGCCCGCCCGACCCCGGCGTCGAACCCCTCGGCGCGCTCGTCCAGATAGCCGGGGGCCTTCAGGGTGCGGCAGGCGCTGCCCTCGCCCAGGACCAGCATGGCCACACGGTCGCCCGAGCCGGCGAGGTCCTCGCCCAGCCGGGCGCAGGCGGCGGGTTCCAGGCCCGCGGCCACGGCCACCCCGGCGATCGGGGCGGCGCCCCAGCGGGCCTGTTCCAGCAGCCAGGCGCCGACGGCCAGGGAGGGGGGCAGGTCCGTGCCGGTGGCGTGCCCGGAGGGCTCCTCCGGCTCCGGGCCGAGCCGGACGGTCAGGTCGACCCCGAACCCGGCGAACGAGCCGCGGGTCCCCTGGTCGTAGGCCCCGCCCTGGGGCGAGGAGCCGACGACCACCAGCAGGTCGGGCCGGGACGCGGCGAGCACGGCCAGCGCGTCGGAGCAGGCGGTCCGGGCGGCGGCGAGTTCTTCGGCGGCCCCCTGCGCGAGCTGCGGCACGAGCAGGGGCGGAGCGGGACACACGGCGGCGGCTACGAGCATGATCGCAGCCTAGCCGCACGGCCCCGGCCGGGGCCGTGCGGCGGGGGATCGCTCGCGCCCGGCACGGTCAGGACAGGGCGCAGCCGCCGGTGGCGGCCGGGAGGGGGGCCGGGGCGCCGACGGTGGGCAGACCCAGGAGGACGCCGGCCGGCTTCGCCGCGGCGGCGGCGTTGCGCTTCTCCCAGGCGTCGCCGGACCGGGTGCGGCGCACGGCCGAGTCCGGGGTGGCACCCTCGGCGAGCAGGTGGTGCGGGGCGGCGTAGGTGATCTCGACGGTCACCACGTCGCCGGGGCGGACCTCGACGTCCGGCTTGGTGAAGTGCACCAGGCGGTTGTCGGGGGCCCGGCCGGAGAGCCGGTGGGTGGCGCCGTCCTTGCGGCCCTCGCCCTCGGCGACCATGACCTCCAGGGTGCGGCCGACCTGCTTCTTGTTCTCCTCCCAGGAGATCTCCTCCTGGAGGGCGACCAGGCGCATGTACCGCTCCTGCACGACCTCCTTGGGGATCTGGCCGTCCATCTCGGCGGCGGGCGTACCGGGCCGCTTGGAGTACTGGAAGGTGAAGGCGCTCGCGAACCGGGCCTCGCGCACGACGTGCAGCGTCTGCTCGAAGTCCTCCTCGGTCTCGCCGGGGAAGCCCACGATGATGTCGGTGGAGATGGCGGCGTGCGGGATGGCCGCGCGGACCTTCTCGATGATGCCGAGGAAGCGCTCCTGGCGGTACGAGCGGCGCATCGCCTTCAGGATCGGGTCCGAACCGGACTGCAGCGGCATGTGCAGCTGCGGCATCACGTTCGGGGTCTCGGCCATGGCGGCGATCACGTCGTCCGTGAAGTCGCGCGGGTGCGGGGAGGTGAAGCGCACGCGCTCCAGCCCTTCGATCCCGCCGCAGGCGCGCAGCAGCTTGCTGAACGCCTCGCGGTCGCCGAGGTCGGAACCGTAGGCGTTGACGTTCTGGCCGAGCAGGGTGATCTCGGAGACGCCCTCCGCGACCAGCGCCTCGATCTCGGCGAGGATGTCGCCGGGACGGCGGTCCTCCTCCTTGCCGCGCAGGGCGGGGACGATGCAGAAGGTGCAGGTGTTGTTGCAGCCGACGGAGATCGACACCCACGCGGCGTACGCGGACTCGCGGCGGGTCGGCAGCGTCGAGGGGAAGGCCTCCAGCGACTCCGCGATCTCGACCTGCGCCTCCTCCTGGACGCGGGCGCGCTCCAGCAGGACGGGCAGCTTGCCGATGTTGTGCGTGCCGAAGACGACGTCGACCCAAGGGGCCCGCTGGACGATGGTCTCGCGGTCCTTCTGCGCCAGGCAGCCGCCGACGGCGATCTGCATGCCGGGGCGCCGGGCCTTCATCGGGGCGAGCCGGCCGAGGTTGCCGTAGAGCTTGTTGTCGGCGTTCTCGCGGACGGCGCAGGTGTTGAAGACGACGACGTCGGCCTCGCCCTCGCCGGTGCCCTCGGGTGCGCGTACGTAGCCGGCGTCCTCCAGCAGGCCGGAGAGCCGCTCGGAGTCGTGCACGTTCATCTGGCACCCGTAGGTGCGCACCTCGTAGGTCTTCACAGTCGCCTCGCCCTCAACACTCACCCGACAAGGGTAAGGCCCCTGCGTGGGGCGGGGTCCCGGCCGGCCGCCCCGGCCTGCCGTGACAGGAGCGGCGGGCGGGTGGCAGGATCGCGCGCATGCCGTTCGTACTCCCCCGGGTCAGCAGGCGCCGCGCCGTGCGGGGCCTGCTCGCCGTGCTGGTCGCCCTCGGGGCGCTGGCGTGGTGGCTGTGGCCGTTCGGGCAGTCCGAGCCGACGGGCCGGCTGACCTTCAGCACCGGCGTCCCCACCGGGGTCTACCACCGCTACGGCGATCTGCTGCAGCAGGCGCTGCACCGGGACATGCCGGGGGTCGACGTACGGCTGGTGCCGAGCGAGGGCTCGCAGCAGAACCTCCAGCGGGTGGCCACGGGTGAGGCGGACGTCACCATCGCCACGGCCGACGCGGTGGCCAAGTACCAGACGGACCACCGGCCCGGCGCGGAGCGGCTGCGCGGGGTGGCGCGGCTGTACGACGACTACGTGCAGCTGGTGGTCCCGGCGGCCTCGCCGGTGCATGCGGCGGCGGACCTGAGGGGCAAGCGGGTGGCGATCGGCCAGCCGGGCTCCGGGGTGCGGCTGGTCTCCGAACGGCTGCTCACGGCGGCGAAGCTGGACCCGCTGCGGGACGTGACGACCGTGCCGATAGGGATCGACCAGATGCCGGCGGAGCTGCAGGCGGGGCGGATCGACGCGTTCTTCTGGTCCGGCGGCCTGCCCACCAACGCGGTGCGGGAGCTGTCGGAGCGCTACGAGATCCGGCTGGTGCCGCTGGGTGACCTGGTGGAGGCCATGCAGGGCGGCGGGGGCATGACCCGCTACTACCGGCCGGCGGTGATGCCGCAGGACGCGTACGCCCGGGCCCGCAACACCTCGGCGGTGGCGACCCTGGCCGTGCCGAACCTGTTGGTCACCACCGACCGGACCAGCGCGGGCCTGACGGAATGGTTCACCCGCACCGTCCTGCTCAGCCGCGACGGCATCGGCCACGAGGTCCACGCCGCCCAGCTCGTGGACCTGCGGACGGCGATCTACACGGACCCCCTGGAACTCCACGAGGGCGCGCAGCGCTACTACCGCTCGGTCAAGCCGTAACGCTGCGCGCGGGCGTGACCGGTGCGGGGGCGCAGCCCGGTCCGCTGACACCCCGCAGCCCTGGAGCCCTGCGTTCGGCGGGCCGGGGGTCCGGGCCCCCCGGGGCACGGGCGGGGGTCAGTGGAGGAGTTCGGTGGCGGCGGCGGCTGCGCCGATCAGGCCGGCGTCCGTGCCGAGCTGGGCCGGGACGATCTCCAGGCCGGTCACGAAGGACAGCGTGGCGTAGGTCGCCAGGTGGGCGCGGACCGGGCCGAAGAGGACCTCCCCGGCGGCCGCGACCCCGCCGCCGATCACCGCGATGTCCGTCTCGACCAAGGTGGCGGTGGCCGCGATGGCCGCGGCCAGGGCGCGCCCGGCGCGGTCGAAGGCGGCCACCGCGACGGGCTCGCCCGCCCGGGCCGCCGCCGCCACCCCGGCGGCCGTACGGTCCGGGCCGGTCCAGCCCTGGGCGAGGGCCCAGCGGGCGATGGCCGTGCCGGAGGCGATGGCCTCGACGCAGCCGCGTCCGCCGCAGGCGCAGCGTTCGCCGCCGACCTCGACGCTGATGTGGCCGATGTGACCGGCGTTGCCGGTGGGTCCCGGGTGGAGCCGGCCGCCGAGGACGAGCCCGCCGCCGACGCCGGTGGAGACCACCATGCACAGCGCGTTGTCGTGTCCGCGGGCGGCGCCCCGCCAGTGTTCGGCGGCCGTCATGGCCACCCCGTCACCGACCAGGACGGTCGGCACCCCGGCCCCGTGCCGCTCCAGCTCCGCGGCCACCCGCGCCTGGACGGGAAAGTCCCGCCAGGCCCTGATGTTGACGGGGCTGACCGTACCGCGGGAGGCGTCCACCGGGCCGGCGCTGCCGATCCCGCAGCGGGCCACGCCGGGCCACAGCGGGGACGTGGCGAGCTCGGCGACGACCTCGGCGACGGCCGCCAGTACGCCCTCCCCGTCCACTGCGCGCGGTGTCGGCCGGCGGGCCGTCACCGGCATCGAGCCGTCGGGGTGCACCAGGGCGCCGGCGATCTTCGTACCGCCGATGTCGATGGCGGCCGTCAGCCCGGCGGACGGGTCGCCCGCGCCGCCGCGCGACGTGGGGAGGGCCGAGGTGGAAGTGGTCACGTGTGCTCCTGGAAGGGGTCGCCTTCAGTATGCGGGCGGCGGCGGAGCGGTGCTCTCGCGGGGTTCGAGGCGGGGCTGTTCCGCCTGCCGCGCCCGCGGCGGGCCGCCGGCCAGGACGGCGAGCAGTTCCTCGGCGGCGAGCCGGCCGAACCCGGCCGTGTCGCGGACCAGGGCGGTCAGCCGGGGGTGGGTGACCCGGCACAGCGCGGAGTCGTCCCAGGCCACGAGCGAGAGCCGGGACGGGACGGGGATGCCGAGCCCGGCGGCGACCGCGGCGCCGGCGACGGCCATCACGTCGTTGTCGTAGACCAGCGCGGTCGGCGGCTGCGCTGCGCGCAGCACCCGCCGGGTGGCCTCGGCGCCCTCGGCGTCGGAGTAGTCGGTGGGCACCGAACGGACCTCCTCGGGCCCGAGACCGCGGCGGCGGGCCTCGGTGCGCAGGGAGGCGATCCGGCGGGCGGTGTGGGCGAGGTCGGGCAGGCCCGCGACATGGACGATCCGGCGGTGGCCGAGGGCGTGGAGGTGGTCGAGCACCTGGGCCATGGCGCGGGCGTCGTCCGCCCAGACCGAGGTCAGCGGCGGGGCGGGCCGCGGGTCGCCCACGCTGACGGCGGGCAGCCCGAGCCCGGCGAGCAGGGCGGGGCGGGGGTCGTGGGTCCTGGGGTCGACGACGAGGACCCCGTCCACCCGGCGCTCGGCCCACCAGCTGCGGTAGAGCGCGCACTCGGCGTCGAGGTCCTCGACCACCTGGAACAGCAGCGGGGTCCCGGCCGCCGAGAGGGCCTCCTGGATGCCGGTGACGAGTTGGAGGAAGAACGACTCCACGCCGAGGGTGTGGGCGGGCCGGGCGAGCACCAGGCCGACGGCGCCGACGCGTTCGCCGGACAGGGCGCGGGCGGCGCTGTCGGGCCGCCAGCCGAGCTCCTCGGCGACCCGGCGGATACGGGCGCGGGTCTCGCGGGAGACGCCCGGGCGGTCGTTGAGGGCGAAGGAGACCGCGCTCCCGGAGACCCCGGCCCGGCGGGCGATGTCCTTGATGGTGGGTCTGCGGCCCATGCCCCGTCCCGTCCCCTTCCGCTGCGTCCGGCGGAATTTCCCGGTGCCCGACTAAACCGCATGAGTCAGGCCAGCTTCAAGAGCCCCGGGGTGAGAGGAACTTGAGGAGCGGGCCGCTGATGACGGGCTTCGCCCGGGAGGGTGCGGCGCAGGGGCGGTGATCGCGCCAGGGGCCACCGGGCGCGGGCGGAGGGCGTGTTGACGCGGGCGGGGCGGGAGCGGAAGTGTGAGGACGCTGGGGACCCCGGTACGCCTGGCCCCCGGTACGCCGGTACGCCCGGACCCCGGTACGCCGGTACGCCCGGACCCCGGTACGCCGGTACGCCGGTACGCCCGGACCCCGGTACGCCTGCACCTCGGTACGCCCGGCCCCGGGACCCGGGCGACACCGGGACCCCTGCACCACGCCCGCGTCCGGTTCCGGCGAGGACCGGCTGCGCGCTTCACACCCAGGGACGGCCCCATGTCCGACGCAGTGCGCTTCGGCGTGAACTACACGCCGACCCGCGGATGGTTCCACCACTGGCTCGACTTCGACCTGTCCGAGGTCCGGGCCGACCTCGACTCGGTCGCGGAGCTCGGGCTGGACCACGTACGGGTGTTCCCGCTGTGGCCGCTGTTCCAGCCGAACCGGGCGCTGGTGCGGCCGCGGGCCGTGGAGCAGCTGGTCGCCCTGGCGGACGCCGCCGGGGAGCGGGGGCTGGACGTGGTCGTGGACGGCCTGCAGGGGCACCTGTCGAGCTTCGACTTCCTGCCGTCGTGGACCCGGACCTGGCACCGGCGCAGCCTGTTCCGCGATCCGGACGTGGTCGCGGCCCAGGAGGAGTACCTGCGCACGCTGGCCGGGGCGTTGGCGGACCGGCCGCACTTCCTGGGGATGACGGTCGGCAACGAGGTGAACCAGTTCGCCGACGTGACCCACCCCGACCCCGACCGGATCACCCCGGAGCAGGCGCAGGCCTGGCTGGAGCGGATGCTGGCGGCGTGCGCGCGGGGCGCTGCGGGGCGGTTCCACGTGCACGCCGAGGACGACGCGGTCTGGTACCGCGACGGCCACCCGTTCACGGGCGCGCAGGCGGCCCGGCTGGGCGCGGCCTCGGTGGTGCACGCCTGGGTGTTCAACGGCACGGCCCAGCGGTACGGGGCCGCCGGGGCGGCGACCGAACGGCACGCGGCGTACCTGGTCGAGCTGGCCAAGGCGTACGCGGTGGAGCCGGGGCGGCCGGTGTGGCTCCAGGAGGTGGGGGCGCCGGCGCCGCTGGTGCCGCCGGAGCGGGCGGCGGCGTTCGCGGAGGCGACGCTCGCGCACGTGCTGGACTGCCGGGACGTGTGGGGGGTGACGTGGTGGTGCTCGCACGACGTCGCGCGGGAACTGGTGGACTTCCCGGAGCTGGAGTACGGGCTGGGGCTGCTGACGAACGACCGCCGGCCCAAGCCGGGCGGCGTCGCGGTGGCCCGCGCCGCCGCGGCGCACCGGGCCTTGAGCGGCCCGGGCGCGGCGGTACGGACCACGGCGGTGGTCGCCGACGTCGGCGGCGCCGGGTCCGCCCCGCACCGCTCGGTGTGCGCCCCGGGCGGCCCGGTCTTCGAGGCCTGGACCCGCCTCGCGACGGAGGGCGTCCGCCCGGCGATCGTCCTGTCCGACCGCGCGAAGGACCCGGCCCACCTGTCGTCCCGGGGCATCACCGAACTCGTCCACCCCGACACCACCGGATGACCGCCCCCACCGCCGCGCGGCGAGCGGCGGCGTATGCGCCCCGGGCCCTTGGGGTCCGGCCCCGGCCGGGCGCGGTGGCGGGCGGGCCCCGGGCCCGCCTCCCGCCGGGCCGGGGCC
>NZ_RPRY01000210.1 GCF_003949795.1 Streptomyces sp. WAC06614 | reverse complement strand
GATGGACGTGGCGGGGACGGGCTACCAGGGCGCGACCACGGGGCCGGGGGTGGTGCCCGAGGAGGCCGAGAAGCCGCTGCTGGCCTTCGGCGCGGCGGTCGGGCAGGAGCTGGCGGCGGCCGGCTACCGGGGCTGGTTCGACGTGGACTTCGTCGTGGACGGGCTGGGCCGGCTCGCGCCCACCGAGACCAACCTGCGGCTGACCGGGCCGGCCGTGGCCTTCATGGTGCGGGCCCGGCTGGACGCGCTGCGGGGCGGGTCCCACCTGGTGCGGGTCGTGGACCGGGTGGAGCTGGGCGCCCGGCTGCCGGAGGCCTTGCTGAGCGGGCTGTTCACGACGATGGCGCGCGGCTGCGCGGCGCTGGACGCCGTGTTCCTGCCGGCCGTGCCCACGGCCGCGTTCGACCCGGCGCCGTGGCTCGGCGTGGTGGTGGCCGCCCGGACCGCCGCGGCGCTGGAGGCCGCGACGGCCCTGGTGCGGGCGGAGGCCCGGCGGGTGGGCGAGCTGTTCCAGGAGTGACGGGCGACCTGGCGGCCCCGGTCGCCGTCGTCGCCGTCCCGCACCGTCGGCCGAGGCCGGTCGCCGTCAGTCGTCGTCGAAGTCGAACGGGACCTCCGGGGGCCGGGTGACGAAGACGGCGAGGACGAAGGCGGCGATCATCAGCGGGATGTTGAACAGGTAGACCAGCAGGGCCTGTCGGGGATAGTCGTACTTGTCGGCCAGCCGGTAGAGGTTGTCCTGGGGCCACCACGACGCCAGCAGGTACACGAGCGCCAGATGGGCCGCCGTGGTCAGCCCGCGCGGCCGGCCCTGGGCCAGCATCGGCCGGCGGCCGACGCACAGGACGACCACGCCCACCCCGAACGCCAGGCATTCGCACAGGTAGAGGACGAAGAACAGCCCGGCCCACGGCGAGGGCACCGCGGTGAGGTCCACCGACCGCGGCCACATCAGCAGGGTGAGCAGGAAGGCCAGGGCACCGGGGAAGATCGCCAGGCAGCCGTAGAGGAAGGCGAGGCCGCCGCCCGACGCGCCGGGGACGGCCCGGCCGGCGAACTTGACCCGGCCGGTCCCCGCCCGGGCGGGCTGGGCGGGCAGCGGCAGGCCGTCCCGGTCCTCCCGTCCCGTGCGGGTGCGCGGCAGGGTCTCCAGGTGGACGACGCCCTGGGGTATCTGGTCGTCGGGCAGTCTGCCGCGCAGGTACGCGCGCAGCCCTGCGGCGTCCGGCAGCCCGGGGTGGGCGCCGGACGGGGCGAGGGTGTACGGCGCGAGGTAGGCCACGAGCCGCTGCCGGCCCCCGGGCGCGGAGACCGTCCGGACGAGCGCCGAACCGGTGCCCTCGCGGCTGCGGACGACGGCCTCGATCTTCTGGAGGTCGGTCCCGCCGGGGCCGGCCGCGGTGCCGTCCCGGTCGCGGCCGGTGAACTCCAGCAGCCCGTCCGGGCGCAGCAGTCCGTGGTCGCCGGTCGGGACGAGGTCCCCGCCCTCGGGCGGGGACAGGTGGAGCTCGCCGTCCCGGACCTCGGCCCGGCAGCCGGGGAAGGGCGTGCCGATGAGGCAGCTCTGCCGGGGTGCGGGTTCCGGGCGGGGCAGCTGGGACAGCTCGAACCAGGTGCCGCAGCCGGCGGCCTCGGTGGTGGCCCAGACCTGGAGCAGCCGGACGCCGGTGCGCAACCGCAGGGCCAGCTCGGCCTGTTCGTCGAGGAACAGCCGGTCCCCGGTGACGCTCAGCAGGCGCACCGGTGCGAGGTCGTCCTCCGGGCGGCGCTGGTCCGGCTGCCCCGCCGGGGGTCCGGCCAGCCGCTGGGCGGTCCCGGGGTCGGCGTGCACCACGGTCACCCGGTCCTCCCCGATGCGGCGGCGTATCTCGTGGGGCATCCAGTGCGGGCCCTCGGACACGGCCAGTCCGCCGCCCGAGCACAGCGCCCGGGTCCAGCCCGCGGAGAAGTCGGTGACATCGGCGCGGGCGGTGACCAGGTGCCGGTCCTCGGCGGTGAACGCCCCGACCCGGGCCCAGGCCTCGAACGCGGCGAGCAGCCGGGCCTGGCTCACCGGGACCGCCCGGGGCCGGTCCGACCGGGTGAACAGGACCGCGGCGTCGGGCGCGGGCGCCGCCCGCACCGGCTCGGTCGAACGGGCCTCCAGCCGCTGGGCCTCGGCGTCGAGGCAGACGACCAGCAGGCCCTGGCCGTGGTCGAGCCGGGCCCGGTAGGAGGTGTGGGTGACCAGGGCGAAGGGCCGGGCGGCACGCAGCTCGTGCTCGGCGACGCCCGGGCTGTCCGGGTCCAGCAGCGCGTAGGTGCCGCCCGCCTTGAGCACGGCCAGCACCGCGAGCACGGCGTCGGCCCGGCGGGCGGTGCCCACGGCCACGGTGGCCCCGGCGGGCAGGCCGGCGTCGAGCAGATGGCGCGCCAGCCGGTTGGCGCGCCGGTCGAGTTCGCCGTAGGAGAGGTCGAAGGTCCCGGACAGGACGGCGCGGGTGTCGGGGGTGGTGCGCGCCCAGTGCTCGAAGCGGGTGAGGACGGTGTCGGTCGTGCGCTCGGACTCCTGCGTCATGGGCCGATGATGCCACCGGCCACCGACAGCGCACGAGGGAACGGGAGGGCGCTGCGGACAAGGGAGTTGGGTGCGTCCGCACTCCTGTCGGGTGCTCCCGCACGCACCTTGACCTCAAGTGAGGTGGAGGTCCTAGCGTCCGCGGTATGGACATGGAAGTCACCGCTTGGACCTCGCTGCACAGCGTGATGAACGCGCAGTCGGACCGCCGCCCGTTCTCCCGGGCGAGCCTGCGCCGGGTCGCCTCGTTCGCCCGCCCGCACCGCCGTGGGCTCACCCTCTTCCTGCTGCTGAGCGTGGTCTCGGCCCTGCTGGCGGTGGCCACCCCGGTGCTCGCGGCCCGGGTGGTCGACGCGATCGTGGCCGGGAGCCCGGAGGGCACGGTCGTCCGCCTGGCCCTGCTGATCGCCCTGATCGCAGTGGTCGAGGCCGGCCTGGGGCTGCTCACCCGATGGCTGTCGGCCACCCTGGGCGAGGGGCTGATCCTGGACCTGCGCACGGCCGTCTTCGACCACGTGCAGCGGATGCCGGTCGCGTTCTTCACCCGTACCCGGACCGGCGCCCTGGTCAGCCGGCTCAACAACGACGTGATCGGCGCCCAGCGGGCGTTCAGCAACACCCTGTCGGGGGTGGTCGCCAACGTGGTCACGCTGCTGCTCACCCTGACGGTCATGCTGAGCATCTCCTGGCAGATCACCGCGCTCGCGCTGGTGCTGCTGCCGGTGTTCGTGCTGCCCGCCCGTCGCACCGGGGCGCGGATGGCCCGCCTCCAGCGGGAGGCGGCCCAGCTCAACGCCTCGATGGGCACGCAGATGACCGAGCGCTTCTCGGCGCCGGGCGCGACCCTGGTGAAGCTGTTCGGGCGGCCCGCCGAGGAGTCCGCCGAGTTCGCGGCCCGCGCCGGGCGGGTGCGGGACATCGGGGTCCGGACCGCGATGGCCCAGTCGGCGTTCATCACCGCGCTCACCCTGGTCTCGGCCCTCGCGCTGGCCCTCGTCTACGGCTTGGGCGGCCATTACGCGCTGCGCGGCACGCTGGACGCGGGCTCGGTGGTGGCGCTCGCCCTGCTGCTGACCCGGCTGTACGCGCCGCTCACGGCGCTCGCGGGGGCGCGGGTGGAGGTGATGAGCGCCCTGGTGAGCTTCGAGCGGGTCTTCGAGGTCCTGGACCTGGAGCCGCTGATCGCCGAGAAGCCGGACGCCCGCCGGGTGCCCGACGGGCCGGTGGCGGTGGAGTTCGACGGGGTGTCCTTCGGCTACCCGGCGGCGGACAAGGTCTCGCTGGCCTCCCTGGAGGAGGTGGCCTCGCTGGACACCCGGGGCGGTACCCGGGTGCTGCACGAGGTCTCGTTCCGGGCGGCCCCCGGGCAGATGATCGCCCTGGTCGGCTCCTCGGGTGCCGGCAAGTCCACCATCGCCCAGCTCCTCCCCCGGCTCTACGACGCCGACGCGGGTGCGGTGCGGCTCGGCGGGATCGACGTACGGGACCTCAGCGCGGACTCGATCCGGGAGACCCTCGGCATGGTCACCCAGGACGGGCACCTGTTCCACGACTCCGTGCGCGCCAATCTGCTGCTGGCCCGCCCGGGCGCCACCGAGGAGGAGCTGTGGGAGGCCCTGCGGCGCTCGCGGCTGGAGGAGCTGGTGGCCTCGCTGCCGGACGGGCTGGACACGGTGGTGGGCGAACGCGGCTACCGGCTGTCCGGCGGTGAGCGGCAGCGCCTGACCATCGCCCGGTTGCTGCTGGCCCGGCAGCGGGTGGTGATCCTGGACGAGGCCACCGCGCACCTGGACTCCACCTCGGAGGCGGCCGTGCAGGAGGCGTTGGGCGAGGCGCTGGCGGGCCGGACGGCCGTGGTGATCGCCCACCGGCTGTCGACCGTCCAGGCGGCGGACCTGATCCTGGTGGTGGAGGACGGGCGGATCGTGGAGCGCGGCACGCACACCGAACTGCTGGCGGCCGGCGGCCGGTACGAGGAGCTGTACCGCACGCAGTTCGCCGGACCCGCGCCGGTGGCCGGCGCCTGACCGGGCGGCGGCGCGGCGGCCCGGCGGCGGCCCGGCGGCCCGGCGGCCGCCGCGCCGGTCAGCGACGCGCGGCGGCCGGGGGCAGCAGCCCCTCGTCGGGCCCGCCCAGCAGCGCGGCCGGTACGTCGCCCAGCCCGGGGTGCGGCGAGAGCCACCAGTCGGCGGCGCCCCAGGGGTCCCGGTCGGCGCCGAGCAGCAGGTTCACCTCGCGGACGACGGCGCGGGGGCGGCCGTCGGGGGCGAACTGGAAGACCGGCAGCCGGACGAACCCGCCGGCCCCGCGCAGCCGGATCAGGCCGGGCTCGTACGGGTCGCAGCCGCCTTCGAGGGCCTCGGCGTCGCCGATGGCCGGGACGGCCAGCAACCGGTCCCGGACCTCGCCGAGCACCGGGCCGACCATGCGGTGCCCGTCGAGCACGAGGACGGCGAGGTCGTCGGCGACGTAGCCGTGGTGGCCGACGGTCGTGGCGCCCGTCGCGGCGGTGCCGAGCCGGCTCTCACCCGGGAACCGGTCGGGCAGCTGCTCGCCGAGCAGCCGGGCGGCCAGCAGCGCGGCCCGTTCGGAGACGTCGCCCTTGGCGAGGCGCAGCGCCGCGAGCAGCAGGGCCAGTTGGCGCAGGGCGGCCGGTGGCAGGCGGGGGCCGAGATCGTCCCATTCGGCGGCCGCGGCGGCGAGCCGCGCGTAGGGATCCGTCATCCTGGCAGGATCGCACCGCCCGCCCGGGGCCTACAAGTCGGGCCTCGGACAGTTCGAACAGGCCTGCTGTCCTACGGTACGGGTGGGCGGCCTGCGGGCCGACGGGGTCGAGGAGAGCGGGGTGCACCGGTGAGCAGCGGTCAGGTCGTCGTGGTGATGGGTGTGGCGGGGACGGGCAAGACGACCGTGGGCCGGCTGCTCGCCGCCGCACTGCACCTGCCGTACGCCGAGGGCGACGCCTTCCACCCGCCCGCCAACATCCGCAAGATGGCCGCCGGGGTCCCGCTGGACGACGCCGACCGGCTGCCGTGGCTCGACGCCGTCGGCGACTGGGCCCGGCGGACCGGGGACCGGGGCGGGGTGGTGGCGGCCTCCGCGCTGAAGCGCGCCTACCGTGACCGGCTGCGCGCCGCCGCGCCCGGGGCCGTCTTCGTGCACCTCACCGGGGACCGGGAGCTGATCCGCCGGCGGATGACCGCGCGCGAGGGCCACTTCATGCCGCCCTCGCTGCTGGACTCCCAGTTCGCGGCCCTGGAGCCGCTGCGGCCGGACGAGGCCGGCGTCACCGTCGACGTCACGGGCACCCCCGAGGAGATCACCGCGCGGGCCGTGACCGCCTTGGCGGCCCTGGGCACCGGCGGACGGCCGGGCGGAGGCTGACCGGCGCCGGTGCGGGGTCCGTCAGACCGGGGGTTCCAGTTCGGACAGGAGTGCGGCGATGTCCAGCCCGGTGGTGAGGTAGGCCTCGAACAGGTCGTTGTTCAACGCGTACGGGGAACGCCGACGGCGGATCAGGTCGATGGCCTCGGACGGAGCGTGGCCCGCGTCGATGAGGGTCTGGGCGACGACCAGGCCGGAGCGGTTGTAGCCCGAGTGGCAGCGGACCAGGGTGGTCAGCCCGCCGTCCATGGCGTGCTTGACCGTACGGGCCAGGCGCTGCACGGTGCGGATCTGCACCGGGGTGAGCGGGGCGTCGGGGATCTCGCCGATGACGTGCTCGGTCTCGTAGCTCGGTCCGTGCCCGTCGACGGTGAACAGGCTGATGACGACGTCGAACTCGGAGCCGACGACGGCCTGCTGCTGGGCGCCGGAGGCGTCGGTCCAGTAGTGGCCGCCCATCCACAGCCCGGGGGCGATCTCGCTCCACGGGGCCTGGGGGCCGGGTATGTCACGGTCCTGCTGGCGGCTCTTCTTCATGGGTCCCTCTCGCCGGTCGTCCCCCGCTTCCCATGCTAGGGGGGACAGGGGTGGGCAGAAAGTGAATGGGCGGTCACCTGGCAGGAATTGATCCACTGTACGCGAGGACGCACCGGGCCGCTATGCGGGGAAGGCGAGATTCCGGAACGCCTCGCGCAGTCCGGGGGTGCGGGTGAGCAGCACCGCCCAGCGGCCCTCGCGCGGTGCGACCCAGAGGGCGGAGCCGGCCGGGTCCGCGTGGCACCACAGGCCCGAACGGGGGTCGGTGTGCGCGGCCGGGTGCCACAGCAGGCCGCGGGCCGGGGCGAGTTCGCCCGTGCGGATGCGCAGGGAGTCGGCGATCCAGGTCCGGGCCACGGGTGTGTCGGCCGGCTCGCACAGGTGGTGCAGGAAACGGCCGAGATCATCCAGCGTGGAGCGCAGCACGGCGCGGGCCGTGCCGCCGGAGTCGTAGCCGGTGCGGTGCATGCCCAGGGGTGCCCAGACGTGGCGGGCGGCGAACGCGGCGAGCGGTTCCCCGGCGAGGTGTTCGGCGAGTGCGCCGAGGAGGGCGCCGGGCCGGTCGACGGCCGCGGTGTGGGTCAGCAGCTGGTGGGCGGTGGTCCCGCCCGCGGGGTGGTGGTGGTCCCAGTAGGCGGAGAGGGGGGTGTGGAGCCGCAGCGCGCCCTCGGTCACGAGGTGGCCGACGACGGGCCAGAGGGTGAGGACGGCGGCCAGGCCGGTCACGTCGAGGGGGCTGTCCTGGCGGATCGGGCCTACGGCTCCGGCGTCCCGGGTACCGTGGGCATCGCCGACGGCCCAGGCCGCGTCGGCGGACCGGAGCAGGTCGGCGAAGCGGTCGAGCTGCGCGGTCATGAGGGAAAGGCCTGCGTGGTCATGATGAACCGGACGTTAGCCGGGCCGGGGGCCCTCGGCCGGGCGCGCCACCGCCACGGCGGGGCGCGGCCACCCGAATGGCGCGTCCGCGGCTAGGGAGGCCGATGTGACGGGTGGGGTCATGGATGCGGTGCTGGAGGTCTCCGAGGACGGCCGTGACCTGCTGGTGCTCGACGGCAGCCTGCGCCCGGCTGCGGTCGGGGCGGCGCTGGCGCTGATAGCGGACCACAACGACGAGGCGGGGCCGGGCGGGGACGTCGTCGCCCGGCTGCTGTCCGCCGACGGCCTGCTGGCGCCCGGCGGGGTCCGGCTGCGTGACCCGGGCACCGGGGCGGTGATCCCGCCGTCGTGCTGCTTCGGCCTGGAGAGCTGGCGGGAGTGGGCGGCGCTGGCCGAGCGGGAGGAGCCGGCCTGGCTCGGCCACGGGCCGGTGCCGGTCCTGGAGTTCCGCGGGGACCGGGTCCTGGTCTCGGACGGCCGTGCGTCGGTCGAGCTGGAGCTCGACCGGGTCCCGGACCTGCTCTACGAGGTGCAGTCGCAGCTGATCGGGTTCCTCGCCCGGGTGGAGGAGTGGGGCGGCCCGGACCTCGCGCGGGTGCTGGACGCGGAGTTCCACGTCACCCAGGCCTGAGGACGCGCCGGGGGCGGGGTGCCCGGCCGGGCACCCCGCCCCCTGTCACGCGCCGGTCCGGCCGCTAGCCGCGGTCGGGCCGCTCGGTCACCCGCAGGCTGTTCAGCAGCGGCTTGCCGAAGCCGCTGTGGGTGACGAACCGGACGTCGAGCACGCCGTCGGTGACCGTGACCGTGTAACTACGGGTCAGGGCCTTGTACGTGCCCGCCTCCAGGGCGATGTCGAGCGAGGGCAGGACTTCCTTGCCCTCGACCAGGACGTCGAAGACCCGCTTGTCCGGCCGGATCGAGGACAGCTCCGCGAAGCCGAGTTCCACCGTGTAGGTGCCGTTGGGCACATTGTCGAAGCGGTACTCGTACATGCCTTCACGGGCGTTGCGGAACAGGTTCTGCTCGCTGGTGCCCGCGATGGTGCGGCTGGTGGACCTCACCGACGAGGCGCCCTGGTAGCCGTAGGAGCCGGCGGTGTACTTGCGGTCCGGGGACCAGCCGTCGCCGAACGCGTCGGTGCTCGCCCGGTCGGCGCCGGCGTCGAGGGCCACCTGGTAGCGGGGGACGACCACCTTGACCGGGACGTTGCGGACCGGGGTGCGCCCGCTCGCCGAGGTGATCCTCAGATCGGTGGTGAGCACCGTGCCCGGTGCCAGGCCGGCGGACTGCACGGTCAGCGCCAGCGAGGCCTTGCCCCCGGTGGGCAGGTCACCGGCGGCCGGGGCGACCGACAGCCACGGCGCGTCCTCGGCCACCGAGAACGCCGTGCCCAGGCCCGGGTTGGTGAGGTCGAGGGTGCGGGTGCGCAGCTGCTCGGCGGGCAGGACGACCTCCACCGCCTCGGTGGCGGGGGTGACCTTGCCGGTGCGCAGGGAGCGGGTGACGGGGGTGACGTCGGCGGCCTTGACGTCGACGGTGGCCTCGGAGCCCTCGTAGGACGGGGCGCTGATGGCGACCGTACGGGAGCCCGCCGGGCTCTGGACCACGTAGCCGCCGTCCGCCGCGGTGGTGGCGGTGACCGCGCCGTCGCCGGAGCCGACCGTCACGGTCGCGCCGGCCACGCCGTTGCCGTCGTTGGCGTCGAGCACGCGGCCGGAGACGACACCGCTGCGGGTGGTGCGGAAGGCGATGGCGAGTCCGTCGGTGATGACGGGGGAGTTGAAGGAGTACTTGAAGGCGTCGGTGCCGGTGGCGTTCTCCACGCCGACGGTGGCGGTGGAGCCGCCCTTGATGCCGGTGCCTCCGGTGCCCTTGTAGTGGTAGGAGACGGTGCCGTCCTCACCGATGGCCGCGCCGAAGGAGAACTTGTCGGCCTGCGCCGACCAGTGGGCCACGTCGCGCCACTCGATCACGAAGGAGCGGTGCGGGGCGGTGCCGGTGACGGCGGTGAACACGCCCGAGCCGGTACCCGCCGGGCCGACGACCAGGTCGTCCCAGAAGGGGTAGAGGGCCGCGTTCGGGGTGGCCGTGCTCGGCAGGTCGCCGTTGATGTCGCCGGTGTGGGCGCCGCCGAAGCTGACGGTGCCGTTGGTGCCGATCCAGGCCTGGCCGTAGGTCTTGCCGTACAGCGGGACGGAGAAGGGCAGGTCGATCCGCTCGGTGGTGTTGTCGCCGGTGAGGGCGAGCTGGCGGTCGCCGGCCGGGTACGGGCGGCCGGCCGGGGTGGCGCAGGCGTAGCCGTAGCCGTCGGTGCGCTCGGGCAGCGTGACGGCGACGGTGGTGTCCCCGGCGACGGTCACCTGGCTGCTGCCCGCGGTGACGCAGCGGGAGGAGTGGGTGGCGTTCACCCGGTAGGTGCCGTGCGGCAGGGTGACCTCGAAGCGGCCGTCGGCGTCGGCGGTGGCCGTGACGGGGGTGTCGGCGACGGTGACGGTGGCGCCCGCGGCCGGTCCGGCGGCGGAGGAGACCGTACCGGTGAGCTTGCCGGAGGGGGCCTGGGTGAGCGCGAAGTCGGCGGTGGCGGTGGCGCCCTCGGTCACGGTGGCCTGCCCGGCCTCCTGGCCGTAGCCGAACTTGGCGGCGGTCAGGGCGTAGTCGCCGACCGAGAGCGAGGCGAAGCGGTAGGTGCCGTCGGCCGCGGTGGTCGTCGTACGGTCGATCGGGCCGTCAGCGGTCACCTTGGCGCCCGCGACGGGCTGGCCGCCGGAGCGGACGGTGCCGGACAGCGAGCCGACGGCGCCGCGCGGGGCGGCCTGGACGGCGGCGAGCGCGTCGAGGCGGCCCTCGCCGAAGACGTTGTTGTCGGCCGCGGTACCTCCGCAGCTGGTGTTGTCGGTGTCCTGGGCGGTGCCGTCGAGGAGCGCCTCGGTCTGTGCGACGTCGCCTTCGAGGGCGGGCGCGGCGGACCAGATCAGGGCCACGGTGGCGGCGGTGTGGGGCGAGGCCATCGAGGTGCCGGAGAAGGAGCCGTAGCCGCCGTTGCGGATCGAGGAGCGGACGTTGACGCCGGGAGCGGCGATGTTGGGCTTGATCACCCCGTTCGGGCCGGCGCCGCGGGAGGAGAAGGAGGCGATGGTGTTGTTGATGTCGAAGGCGCCGGAGCTGTAGGAGGCGGCGTAGTCACCGGGCGAGCCGCTGGTGGCGCAGGCGGGGCCGGAGTTGCCGTTGGAGAAGGCCGGGAAGATGCCGGCGGCGCGCCAGGTTTCGACGATCTGGCGGTACCAGTCGTCGTGCACCGAGCTGCCCCAGGAGTTGTTGACGATGTGCGGGGCGAGGTCGGGGCGCGGGTTCTGCCCGTTCAGGTCGGTCGGGGCGACGATCCACTGGCCGGAGGCGAGCAGGGAGGCCTCGGAGCAGGAGCTGGTCTCGCAGCCCTTGGCGGCGATCCACTTGGCGCCGGGGGCCACGCCGATCTTGTTGGCGCCGCCGTCGTCCCCGACCATGGTGCCCATGGTGTGGGTGCCGTGGTCGTTGTTGTCGCAGGGGGCCGCGCCCGCGCAGATGCCGCCCGGGTCGAACCAGTTGTAGTTGTGGTCGTAGCCGCCGTCGGCCTTCTTGCCTCGGTACTGGTTGTTCACGGCGGGGTGGGTGTAGTCGACGCCGCTGTCGATGTTGGCGACCACGATGCCCTCGCCGCGCACGCCGAGCTGGTCCCAGACCTGGGGCGCCTTGATCCGGTCGATGTTCCACTCGACGGCGTCGACCGCGGGCTCGCGCCGGCCCTCGGCGGGCCGGGTGAGGGTGACCTTGTCGTCGGCGTCGATGCGGGCGACCTCGGGGCGCTGGGCGAGGGTGCCGGCGAGCTTGCTGCTGCCGACGACGCGCACGGCGTTGACGATCCAGTACGAGGTGTACTCCGCCCGGGCCCCGTCCAGGGCCTTGACCAGCTCGGCCTGGGTGCGCCTGGCGTGTTCGGTCTTGGCCCGGTAGACCGCGTCGGCCTTGCCCGCCCGGCCCTGCTGGCGGCTCGCCGAGCTGAGGTCGGCGGCGCTGTCCAGGTAGACCCAGAAGGCGGCCTTGTCCTTGCCTTCCTCGAACCGGGTCCGCAGCTCGGGTTCGATCTTCCGCTCGGCCGGCCCGGGGCCGGGCTCCGGCGCGGCGGCTGCCACGCCGGCGCCGAGCGGTAGGAGCAGCAGGGAGGTGAGGGCGGCGAGTGCCGCGCGTAACGGTGTGGTCCGTCGTGCCACGTGGTGTCCCCTCGTACGTCGCGTGCTACGCGTGCAGATTGTGCGGAAAGGAAGTGCGTGACGTGTGCGCGTCATGGTGAACTGGTCGTCATGTTCCGGACAAGCATGCATTCCGCGCCGCCGACTGGCTCTTTCCGGCCAGGACCGGGAGCCTGAAGGGGTGGAGGACACCCGGGACAGCCCTCAGGTCCGGCTCGCCACCGCTCAGGGCCGGTGGATCCTGGTCGCCACGGTGCTCGGCTCGACGATGGCGCTGCTGGACTCGACGGTCGTCAACGTCGCCCTGCCCCGGATCGGCCGCGACCTCGGCGCGGATCTCGCCGTCCTGCAGTGGACGGTCAACGCCTACCTGCTGACGCTGGCCGCCCTGATCCTGGTCGGCGGGGCCCTGGGCGACCGCTACGGCCGGCGGAAGGTCTTCGTCCTCGGCGTGCTCTGGTTCGCGGCGGGCTCGCTGCTGTGCGGACTGGCCCCGAACGCCGGCGTCCTGATCGCCGCCCGCGCACTGCAGGGCATCGGCGGCGCCCTCCTCACCCCCGGCTCCCTCGCCCTGATCCAGGGTTCCCTGCACCAGGACGACCGGGCCCGGGCGGTCGGCCTGTGGTCGGGGCTGGGCGGCGTGGGGGCGGCGGT
>NZ_RPRY01000209.1 GCF_003949795.1 Streptomyces sp. WAC06614 | reverse complement strand
GCCCCCACCCACCGCACCTGTCGGCCTTCGTGGAGGAACTCACCGCCCACCTGACATCGGCCACGGCCGCACCCACGGCCGCCGTCGGGTAGCCGCCAGTACCATGTCACTCGATTCGGCCAACCGACTCACGGAGCGTGTCCGGACCGTCCTACGCTGATTCCTCCGGTACGGCTGTACGGACGAGGGCGGATCAGCCATGAACGACCTGTCACCACGCGAGGAACGACCCGAACGCCCGGTGGAGGTGGACGGGACGGCCCACCTGTTCCGCACCCTGGGCAAACAGATCAAGACCCTGCGGGAGTTGATGGGCCTCACCCAGAAGGAACTGGCGCAGCGGATGCACGTCAGCGAGGACCTCGTCGGCTCGATCGAACGGGGCGTACGGCTTCCGCAGCCGGACTTCTTGGAACGGGCCGACGGGGTGTTGGAGGCGAGGGGGTTGCTCCTCGCCTCGGTGGAGGACGTACGGGAGGCCTTGAAGAAGGCCAGAACCCGGCATCCGGATTGGTTCCGGGACTACGCCCGCGCCGAAGCGGAAGCCATGGCCATCCATGACTACAGCCATCAGGGCGTCATGGGCCTGCTCCAGACCGAGGCCCATGCCCGTGCGGTCTTCACGAAGCGCCGCCCCCTGCTGGACGAGGAGACCATCGAGAAGCGGGTGGCGGACCGCATGGCCCGGCAAGAGATATTCCGCCGCTGGCCGTCCCCGACGATCAGCATCGTCCTGGATGAGAGCTTGCTGCGGCGGGAGGTAGGCGGCAGGAAGGTCCACGCGGAACAACTCCGCCGCATCCTGGAGATCGGCAGCCTGCGGACCGTCGAACTTCAGGTGATGCCGTTCGAGCACGGTGAGCACGCCGCAATGGGCGGCTCGTTCACGCTCCTCCAGCCGAAAGGTCGCCAACAAGTCGCCTATACCGAGGCCTACGGCCACCCACTCCTGATCACCGATCCCGAGCAGGTACGGATCTTCGCGGAGCGCTATGGGATCATCCGGGCACGGGCGCTCACGCCAGACGAGTCCCTGGCTTTGATCGAGAAGACGCTGGGAGAAGGACGATGAAAACGACCGAACTGGCCTGGTTCAAGAGCAGCTACAGCGGCGGCGAGGGCGGACAGTGCGTCGAAGTCGCGATCGCCTGGCAGAAGTCGAGCTACAGCGACGGCGAGGGCGGCCAGTGCGTAGAGGTGGCGGCCTGCCCCACCACCATCCACGTCCGCGACTCCAAGAACCCGGCAGGCCCCCGGCTGGACATCTCGCCGGAGGCCTGGGCCGCCTTCGTCAGCGCCCGCTGAGGGCAGGGCGGCGCTGACGGCCTCAGTTGAGGACGACGGTGTACGACGGCACGTAGTGGCTGCAGCTCCAGGCCCGGTTGTAGTCGATCGACCAGGGGTTCTGCTTGACGTGCTCCAGCACGGCCTGCCCCGTGGCCTTGCCGAAGACGCCGTCGGTCGCCAGCTCATGGGTGGTCCAGTTGAAGTTGGAGTGCCGCTGGAGGTCCTTGACCCCCTGCTGGGTCCGGGGGCCGAACAGGCCGTCCTCGTCGACCGTGTGCATGCCGAGGTAGCTGTTGATGAAGAACTGGACGCAGCGGACCGACTTGGCGGGGTTCGGGTAGCCGTAGCCGACGTTGGGGATGCCCGGGTCCGCGTGGGCCGTCGTCGTACCGAGCCCCAGGGTGACGGCGGCGGCCAGGACCGCCGTGGCGCGGCGGAGGGTGCGGGTGTGCTTCATCGGACCTCATCACGTGAGCATGTACATGCAGTGGCGCGATCCTAGCCGACTGGCCTGAACTTGCCTGTCAGGCACGGGGGTTCGCGGGTCGGAACAGGGGCACGGTCACCCCCTCCGCGGCCTCGCGGAAGGTGACCTCCAGGGGCATGCCCACGCGGAGGGCGGCCGGGTCGGGGCAGTCGACCAGCTCGGTCATCATGCGGGGGCCCTCGGCCAGGTCGACCACGGCGGCGACGTACGGGACGCGGGCGCCGAACGGCGGCAGGTCGTTGCGGTGGACCACGGACCAGGTGTAGAGGGTGGCCCGGCCGGTGGCCGGGCGCCAGGTGACCCGGTCCTCGCCCGCCCAGCAGTGGGGGCAGAACTCGCGCGGGTAGTGGTGGGTGAGCCCGCAGGCCGCGCAGTACCGCAGCAGCAGGGCGCCCTCGGCAGCGGCGTCCCAGTAGGGGCGGGTGAACTCGTCCACCTCGGGCAGGTCGAAACGGGGTGCGGCGGTCACAGGAAGAGTCCGATCGACGCGTCGAGGGACCAGGCCTGCCAGCTCATGGCGAAGAGCGAGACGAGGGAGATGAGGGCCATCATCCCGTTCTGACCCTGTTCGGCCCAGTCGTGGATCATCAGGACGAGGTAGAGGAGGTTCAGCAGCAGGCCGCCGACCAGGGCTACCGGGGTGAGGAAGCCGACGACCAGGCCGAGACCCAGGGCGAGCTCGGCGTGGACGACGACGTAGGCCATCAGCTTGGGGCGGGGCTCGACCACCTGCCGGAAGCCGCGGGTGACGAAGCCCCAGCGGTGCTTGCCGGCCACGTCGGCGGCCCAGGCGATGCCGGTGCCGCGTTCGAACCAGCCCTTCTTGTCCTTGTGCCGCCAGCTCTCCAGCCACCACAGGCCGAGGCCTATCCGGAGCACGGCGAGCCACTCGGCCCCGGTGAGCCAGATGGTCTGCATCGCCCTCCCCACCACCCTCCATCGACGGATCCGACGTCCCGATCTGACGGTACGTCAGTTCAGCCGATCGGGGCCGATCGCGCAAGGGCCCCGGCGGGGGCGGCGGCAGCGGCGCGCCGCCGTGATCGATCCGCAACCGGATCCCCGCCCGACCGAGACCCACGCTCCCGGCCCGCCGATACGCTCACTGCTCATGCCTGGAGCGCCCACCGAGCACGACCTGATGAACACGCAGCCGCGTCCCGTGTACGTGATCGGCGGCGGGCCCGGCGGACTCGCGGTGGCCGCCGCGCTGCGGGGGCGCGGGGTCCGGGCCGTGGTCGTGGAGAAGGCGGACGCCGTCGGCGCCTCCTGGCGGCGCCACTACGAGCGGCTGCACCTGCACACCACCCGCCGGCTGTCCGCCCTGCCGGGCCTGGCGATACCGCGCCGCTTCGGACGCTGGGTGGCCCGCGCCGACGTGGTGCGCTACCTGGAGAAGTACGCCGAGTTCCACGAGCTGGAGCTGATCACGGGCGTGGAGGTGCACCGGATCGAGCCCGCGGCCGACGGGACCGGCTGGACCCTGTACGCCGGGGGCGGGCGGGAGCTCGCCGCCGGGGCCGTGGTGATCGCCACCGGGTTCAACCACACCCCGCGGCTGCCGGACTGGCCCGGCCGGGAGACCTTCACCGGCCGCCTGGTGCACGCCGCCGACTACCGCGAAGCGGGCCCGTACGCCGGGCAGGACGTGCTCGTCGTCGGCGCCGGCAACACCGGTGCCGAGATCGCGGTGGACCTCGCCGAGGGCGGCGCCGCCCGGGTGCGGCTGGCCGTGCGGACCGCCCCGCACATCGTGCGGCGCTCCACCCTGGGCTGGCCGGCCCAGCGCACCGGCATCCTGGTGCGCCACCTGCCGGTGCGGCTGGTGGACCGGCTCGGGGCCCTGGTCGCCCGGACATCCGTACCCGACCTGTCCGCGTACGGCCTCCCGCGGCCCGGAACGGGCCTGTACAGCCGGGTCCGGGAGGGGGCGATCCCGGTGCAGGACGTCGGGCTGATCGACGCGGTCAAGGCCGGGCGGGTGCTGCCGGTGGCGGCGGTGGAGGGCTTCGAGGGGGACGAGGTCCTCCTCGCGGACGGGTCCCGGATCACGCCGGACGCGGTGATCGCGGCCACCGGGTACGCACGGGGGCTGGAGCCGCTCGTCGGGCACCTCGGGGTGCTGGACGACCGTGGACGGCCGACGGCCCACGTCCCGCACAGTCCGGCGGGGGCGCCGGGGCTGTACTTCGTGGGCTACACCAACCCGATCTCCGGCATGTTCCGCGAACTCGCCCTGGACGCCCAGAAGCTGGCGCGGGCCTTGGCGCGAGAGGCGCGCGGGACGCGGGGGTCACGGGTCCGCGGCTGAGCGCGGCTCGGCTCTCGGGCGCCGGGCCTCTGGGAGCGTGAGGGCGGACGGCCCGGATCCGAGTGACGTGGATCACGGGAACCCGGATGTCGGAGGCGGACAGCCCACAGGAGTGACGACAGAGATGCGAACCCGGGTGCGGGCCGGGGATCCGGACGCCTACGCGGAGCTGTTCGACAGCTACGCCCGCACCCTCTACAACCATGCCTTCCGGATGACCGGGGACTGGGCCGTCGCCGAGGACGTCATGTCGGCGGCCTTCCTCGAAGCGTGGCGGCTGCGCGCCACCGTCGACGCCGAGGGCGGCTCGCTGCGGCCCTGGCTCCTGGGCATCACCACCAACCTCGCGCGCAACCACTGCCGCAGCAACCGGCGCTACCGCGCCGCGGCGGCCGCCGCTGCGGTGGCGGCGGACTCCGCAGCGGTCCCCGACCACGCCGACGAGGTGGCCGGCCGGCTGGACGACCGGCAGCAGATCGCGGCCACCCTGTCCCAGCTCGGCACGCTGCGCCCGCCCGAGCGGGAGGTGCTCCTGCTGTGCGTGGGCGAGGGCCTGGAGTACGCCGAGGCCGCCGAGGTCCTCGGGGTCCCGGTGGGGACCGTACGGTCGCGGCTGTCCCGGGCCCGTACGAAGCTGCGCAAGCTGGCGGATGCGGCACTGAAGAAGCAGGAGAAGGAGAGGGAGAAGCAGGAGAAGCAGAGCGAGAAGAAGAAGAACGGACGGAACCGGGAACTCGGTGCCCGGGCCCGACAGACATATGGCGACCGCGGATCCGCGGTCCGGTCCGCACAGGGAGGAATCCGATGAACGCCGACCTTTCCCACCGTCCCGACCCGGCCGGCCCGGAGGAGACCTCGCCCCTCCTGCCGTTCACCGAGCGGGAACTGCCCGCGGGCCGCCACCGGTTCCACAAGGAGCGACTGATGGCCCAGATCCACGAAGACCTCCGCGCCGCAACCCCGCCCGTCGCCCCCGCGGTCGGCGGCCGGCCCGAGCGCGCCGCCGCCACGCGCCGCAACCCGTTCCTCCGCCGCGCCGTCCTGCTGCCAGCCGCCGCCTTCGCCCTGGCCGGGGCGCTCGCCACCGGCTTCCTCGCCTCCACCGACCTGGGCGGCCCGGACGGCCCCGGAACCACCATCGCCACCGTCCCGGCCATGACCACCCGGCTGGGCACGGTCGACGCCTCGGGCGCGCCGCAGTTGCTGGACCGCATCTCGCTGGCCGCGGCGTCCGCGCCGGCTCCGGGCGCGGGGGTGCGCGCGGACCAGTTCCTGTACACCGGGACCCGGACGGCCACCACGTACGTGAAGACCGACCACGGCAAGAGCAGCCTGGTCAGCGAGGAGCTGCACATGCGCCACCAGTGGAACTCCCCCGACGGGACGAAGGGATGGCTGATCGAGCCCGGCAACACCGGCCCGGAGGGCGTGACCCTGGAGGGTCCCGACGAGCGGGGCAACACCCCGACGCCGCACCTCAACGCCCCCAGCCACAACTACCTGGCCACCCTGCCCACCGATCCCGACGTGCTGCTCCAGCGGATCTACCGGGAGACCGCGGGCAAGGGCCGCACACCCGACCAGGAGGCCTTCACCACGATCGGCGACCTGCTGCGCGCCGGCCAGCCGTCGCCCGCGCTCGCGGCCGCGCTGTACAAGGCCGCGGCGAAGATCCCGGGTGTGGTGACGGTGGACGACGCGGTGGACGCCGCCGGGCGGCACGGGGTGGCGGTGGCCCGGCTCGACGAGACGAGCGGCCAGCGGGAGGAATGGATCTTCGACCGCCAGTCCTACGCGTTCCTCGGCGAGCGCATCGTCCAGGTCCAGGGCGAGTCGGGCGAACGAGGCCTGATCAAGCCGGGCACGGTGGTCTCCACCACCGCCATCCTGACCCGAACGGTGGTGGACCACCTCCGCCAACTGCCCAACTGACCCCTGCGGGACCAGAGCCCCACCTCCAGGGGGAGGGGCGCGGCCCCCGACGCCCCCGCCGGGCCGGAGTCCCACCTCTAGGGGCGCGGGGAACTGCGCGACCAGCCACCCACGGCCCGCGGGCCTGGGGCACCCGCGCAGTCCCCGCGCCCCTGGGACGGCTCCGCCGGAGCCCCGTAGCGGACCGGGGGCCCGCCCCCGGAGGGCTCGGCCCTGTCGGAGACGTTTGGGTTTCCTGCGCGCAGGCCTGTTCCTGACGGCGCGTCAGTTCAGTAATCTGACTACGCGTCAGTATACGAGCCATCGAGCAGGAGCGGGCGGAACGATGCTTGGATCTACTCACGGCACCCTCACCACCGACTTCCGCGCACGCGTCTCGGCCTGCGGGGAGACCCCGAGAACGGCCGTCCACTCCACCACCGGCCCGGCCACCGCGGCCGACGGCGCGGTGGACGTCAGCGGACGGCCCCTGACCTCCGACGTGCCCGACCTCGACCGCTTCTTCCGGCCCGAATCCGTGGCCGTCGTCGGCGCCTCCGACGCCGAGGGCCGACCCAACACCGGGATCACCCGCCAGCTCATCGCCTGGGCGGAACGGGTCGGCGCCCGCGTCCACCCCGTCCACCCCACCCGCACCAGCGTCTTCGGCCGGCCCTGCCACGCCTCCGTGGCCGCCCTGCCCGAACCCGTCGACCTCGCCGTCCTGCTGGTGGCCGACCCCCTCCCGGTGATCGAGGAGCTGGCCGAGGCCAAGGTGAAGTTCGCCGTCGCCTTCGCCTCCGGCTTCGCCGAGACCGGCGAGGCGGGCGCCGAGGCCCAGACCCGGCTGGCCGCCGCCGTCAAGCGCTCCGGGCTGCGCCTGCTGGGCCCGAACACCAACCTCAACGCCTTCCAGGAGTTCCGCGAGGACCTCGACGGCCCGGCCATCGCCCTGATCACCCAGTCCGGGCACCAGGGCCGCCCCGTCTACGCCCTCCAGGAACTCGGCATCCGGCTCTCCCACTGGGCCCCCACCGGCAACGAGGCCGACCTGGAGACCGCCGACTTCCTCTCGTACTTCGCCGAGCAGCCCGAGGTCGGGGCCATCGCCTGTTACGTGGAGGGCCTCAAGGACGGCCGCTCCTTCCTGCTGGCCGCCGACCGCGCCGCCCGCAACGGCGTGCCCGTGGTGGCCGTCAAGGTCGGCCGCACCGAGGCGGGGGCCCGGACGGCCGCCTCCCACACCGGCAAGCTGACCGGCGCCGACACCGTCGTGGACGCCGCCCTGCGGCAGTTCGGCGTGATCCGCGTCGACGGCCTGGACGAGCTCCAGGACACCGCCGCCCTGCTGGCCCGGGCCCGCCGCCCGCAGGCCGAGGGCGTGGTCGTCTACTCCATCTCCGGCGGCACCGGCGCCCACTTCTCCGACCTGGCCACCGAGGCGGGCCTGACCCTGCCCACCCTCTCCCGGGCCAAGCAGGACGAGCTGCACCAGTGGATCCCCGACTACCTGAACGTCGCCAACCCCGTGGACAACGGCGGCCACCCGGTCGGCGACTGGCGCGGCCGCAAGATCATCGACGCGATCCTGGCCGACCCGGCCGTCGGCGTCCTGATCTGCCCGATCACGGGCCCGTTCCCGCCGATGAGCGACAAGCTGGCGCAGGACCTGGTGGACGCGGCGGAACGGACCGACAAGCTGATCTGCGTGATCTGGGGCTCCCCCGTCGGCACGGAGGAGGCCTACCGCACCACGCTCCTCGGCTCCTCCCGCGTGGCCACCTTCCGTACGTTCGGCAACTGCATCACCGCCGTCCGCGCCTACCTGCACCACCACCGCTTCACGGCCACGTACCGCTCCCCCTTCGCGGACGCGCCCCGCACCCCCTCGCCCTCGTACCGCAAGGCGCAGGCCCTGATGCGCCCGGGGCAGCAGCTCAGCGAGCACGCGGCGAAGCAGCTGCTGCGCGCGTACGGGATACGGGTGCCGCGCGAGCAGCTCGTCACCAGCGCGGCGGCGGCCGTCCGCGCGGCCGGCCTGGTCGGCTATCCGGTCGTCATGAAGGCCTCCGGCCCGCAGCTCGCCCACAAGACCGAACTGGGCCTGGTGAAGGTCGGTCTGACCTCCGCCAGCCAGATCCGCGACGCCTACCGCGAGCTGACCGACATCGCCCGCTACGAGGACGTCCCGCTGGACGGGATCCTGGTGTGCCAGATGGTGGAGCGGGGCGTGGAGATGGTCGTCGGCGTCACCCAGGACGACCTCTTCGGCCCGACCGTGACCGTCGGCCTGGGCGGGGTCCTGGTGGAGGTGCTGCGCGACGCGGCCGTCCGGGTCCCGCCGTTCGGCGAGGACCAGGCCCGGGCCATGCTGACCGAGCTGCGCGGACACGCCCTGCTGGAGGGCGTCCGGGGAGCGCCGCCGGCCGACGTGGACGCCCTGGTCGAGGTGGTCCTACGGGTCCAGCGCATGGCCCTGGAGCTCGGCGACTCCCTCTCCGAACTCGACATCAACCCCCTGATGGTCCTCCCCCGCGGCCAGGGCGCGGTGGCCCTGGACGCCCTGGCCGTCTGCCGCTGACCACGCCCGACCGACGCCCCGACGCGACCCGACGACCGGACCGGAGTCTCCCCCATGCCCGACGCACCGGAACACTCGGTACGGCACACCACGGACGACGACGGCGTCACGTGGATCACCCTGAACCGCCCCGAGGCGATGAACGCCCTCACCTGGGACCAGCGCGAGCGGATCATCGCCCTCCTCGCCGACGCCTCGGCGGACCCTTCGGTCCGCGCCGTGGTCGTCACGGGCACCGGCAAGGGCTTCTGCGCGGGCGCCGACCTGCGCGGAGCGCCCCGGACGGACGGCGACCGGGTCGCCGGGGACGTCGCGCGGATGATCCGCCAGGGCGCCCAGCGCTTCATCACGGCGGTGATGGACTGCGAGAAGCCGGTGATCGCCGCGGTGAACGGCACGGCGGCCGGGATCGGCGCGCACCTGGCCTTCGCCTGCGACCTGGTCCTCGCAGCGGACACCGCACGGTTCATCGAGGTGTTCGCCCGTCGCGGCCTGGTCCCGGACGGCGCCGGCGCCTACCTCCTGACCCGTCTCGTGGGCCCCCAGAAGGCCAAGGAGCTGATGTTCTTCGGCGACGCCCTCCCGGCCGCCGAAGCGGCCCGCATCGGCCTGGTCAACGCCGTGGTCCCGGCCGCCGACCTGCACGCCACGGCCACGGCCTGGTCCCGCCGCCTGGCCGAGGGCCCCACCCGCGCCCTGGTGATGACCAAACACCTGGTCAACGCCGCCCTGGACACCGACCGGCCCACCGCCCTGGCCGCCGAAGCCATGGCGCAGGAACTCAACATGACCACCACCGACGCCACGGAAGGCATAGCAGCCTTCGCCGAACGCCGAACCCCCACCTTCCACGGCACCTGACGCCACCCCGGGCCGGACCCCCCGGCCCCCGAAGCCGGGCCGGGGCCGGGACAGGACCCGGGGAAGGCCCCGGGGGGGACAGGCCAATGCAGTTGCTTTTGAGGTCTGAGAGGTGTTGCTCCGGGTGTGACGGGGTGGGGAGCGGGGCAGCGGGTGCGGATCGGGATCCTGACGAAGGTGTTCACCGCCGAACTGGTCGACGCGGCGATAGCCAAGCACGGCCGAGCTGAGCAGCGGCGCCGCCTCCTACCGGCGCGGCTGGTCGTCTACTTCTTCCTGGCCCTGTGCCTGTTCGCCAGGGAGTCGTACGAGGAGGTACTGCGCGTGCTGACCAACGGCATACCAGGCAGCCGGACCCTCGCGAGGGTGAACCGGTCGTGCTTTTGTCGAGCGCGGTCGCGGCTCGGCGAGGAGGTGTTGGAGACCCTGTTCAGGGAGGTGGCCGGTCCGCTCGCCCCTCCGGACACGCCCGGGGCATGGTGGCGAGGGCTACGGCTCCTCGCTCTGGACGGCACCCAGTTCGACCTTCCCGACTCGGTAAGCAACGGCGACACCTTCGACGAGATCAAGAACCACCTCGGCCCCGACGGCCGATCCGCTCCCGCACGCCGGAGGGTGTCCGGCAGGAACTGTGGGCCTACCTCGCCGTGCACCACGCGATCCGCCGGTTCGCCCACGCCGCAGCCCTCGCCGGCCCTGCCGTCGACGCAGACCGGCTTTCCTACCTCAAGTGCGTCCGCATCATCCGCCGAAGCGTTCCGTCCCAGCTCGGAGCTACGACGGCCAGGCTCACCCGCTCCCTCGCCGAGGCTGGTCAAGAGGCACGCAGTCGCTTGCTCCCAGCCCGTAGGAACCGGAACTGCCCACGGGCGATCAAGAAGCCCAACCGGTGGCCCGTGCTGCGGACCCGCGCCAAACGGGGAACGGTCGAGCCGGGCCGCTGGGTCCTCAACCAGACCAAGAAGGCCAAGACCAACCGGCGGGCGGGGAGACCCGTGCTCAAGCCGTCCCTGAACCCGTCACCGCCCTAGACACTCACCAGGCCGCCTGAACTGGCCGACCCTCAAAGCGCGGCCGGTGGGCAACTTGCCCGGCAGGCCTCGGCAGGCCACGGCCCCTTGCAGGGGGCCGGGTCGATGGGCCCAGCCCCCCGCGTGACGATGCGGTCGCACCAGTCGCACACCACCGTCGCGCGGGCGCCCGCGTGCTCAAGGACCCCGGCCGCCTCGTCTGCGACTTCGAGCCAGTTGGGTTCCGTGACCGTTACCGGCGCGCTGTCGAGTAGGACTTTGCTGTTCCAGAGACTGAGACCGGTGATCGTCCGGATCGCACGGACGACCTCCACCGTCCGGTCACCTGCCTCTGTCAGCAGCACACGGAAACCTGGCTCTTCCACACGCCCTCCCCGGCTACCCCAAGCTATCCAGGCAGTAAAGCAACTGCGTTGGGGGACAGGCCCCGCGGCCCGGCCCCGGCAGGGGCTCAGCCGCCCTGTCGAGGGTTCGGCTTGAGCACCGCGAAGACCGCCCCCGCCGGATCCGTCAGCCAGGCGATCCGTCCGACGTCCGGCACGTCCGCCGGAGGCATGAGCACCTGCCCGCCGTTGGCGCCGACCGCCGCCGTGACGGCGTCGGCGTCCGCCACGGCGAAGTACGGCACCCACCGCGCGTCCCGCTGCCCTTCCTGGAGCGGTGCCACGCCGCCGAAGGACGCGTCCTCCTGGTCTCCGTCGGCCACGCTCACCACCCGGTACGTCATCCCGGGCGCGTCCATCTCCAGCGAACGCCAGCCGAACAGCCCCCGGTAGAAGGCGATGGCCGCTTCCGGGTCGGGCACGTGCAGCTCCACCCACACCAGGGTGTTGTCCTCCGAGGTCCGCTCCAGCCCCGTGGTCCTGCCCGGCTGCCAGACGGCGAACTCCGCGCCCTGCGGGTCGGTGAACTGTGCGAGCCACCCCTCGCCCCGCACGTCCATCGGCTCGACCCGCACGGTGCCGCCCCCGGCGACGACCTGGTCGCGGGTGGCCCGGACGTCGTCGGAGCGGAAGTAGACCATCCAGGCCGACCGGGCGTCCTCGTCCATGGTCTTGCCGAGTGCGCCGACGGTCCCGCCGTCCTTCTGCAGGAAGCCGTAGCCGCCGGCCTCGGGGCCACGGCTCACGAACTGCCAGCCGAAGACCGCGGAGTAGAAGGCGAACGCCCGGTCGATGTCGGGGCTGCCGAGGTCGATCCAGTTGGGTGAGCCGACACGGAAGTCGGTGCCGAGCATGCGGTGCCTCCTGGAAGTCCGGTTGCAAAGACCCCCGCCACGATGCCGACCCGGCACCCCAGGCCCCGCGCACCGGCCCCACCGGACCGGGTCGATTCACCCACCCGGCGCAACGCCCGCCCACCGCCCGCACACCTCTTCCCACCTGACGACCCGTCAGCTTAAATAATCGACGTGATGGGACACGCAGGGATGGCGGCCACCGTCGTCCGATACCTCAGGTCCGCCGGACAGCCGACCGCGCAGCCCGGGCCCGTCGACGCGCATCCCCGGCCCGATCTGCGAGCCGTCGGCGAGGACGAGCGCGCACCCGTCGGCCCGGCCGAATTCCGCTCGGTCCTGGGCCACTTCGCCAGCGGCGTCACCGTGATCACCGCCCCGGCGACCGAGGACGGACCCGACGCCGGCCCGGCCGGCTTCGCCTGTCAGTCCTTCGCCTCCCTGTCCCTGGACCCGCCCCTGGTGACGTTCATGGTCGCCCGCACGTCGACCACCTGGCCCCGCATCGCCCGGGCCGGCGTCTTCTGCGTCAACGTCCTCGGCGCCGAACAGGGCGCCCTGTGCCGCGCCTTCGCGATGAGCGGCACCGACAAGTTCGCCGGCGTCCCCCACACCCCGTCCC
>NZ_RPRY01000208.1 GCF_003949795.1 Streptomyces sp. WAC06614 | reverse complement strand
GCGGAGGGGGGCGCGGACGGGGTGCGTGAACAGGGCTACGCAAGGGGCCGGCCCGCTCGCCCGCTACTCGTCGAGCGAGGCGCCGTCGGCGAACTGGGAGATCCGGAAGACGACGAACTCGGCCGGCTTGACCACCGAGATACCGATCTCGACCGTGAGGATGCCCTGGTCACGCGCCTCGGACGGGTTGTTCTCCGCGTCGCACTTGACGTAGAAGGCGTCGTCCGGGGTCCGCCCGAAGAGGGCGCCCTCGCGCCACACCCCGCGCAGGAACATCGTGACCGTCCGCTTGACCGAGTCCCAGAGCTTGGGGTCGTTCGGCTCGAACACCACCCAGTTCGTGCCGGAGAGGATGGACTTCTCCACGTAGTTGAACAGCCGCCGCACGTTGAGGTAGCGCCACTCGGGGTCGCTGCTGAGCGTACGGGCGCCCCAGATGCGGATGCCCTGGCCGGGGAAGGCCCGGATGCAGTTCACGCCCTGCGGGTTGAGGTGGTCCTGCTCCCGGGGCGTGATCGCCAGTTCCATGGACAGCGCCCCGCGCACCACCTCGTTGGCGGGCGCCTTGTGCACCCCGCGCGTGCCGTCGCTACGGGCCCACACACCGGCCACGTGGCCGCTCGGCGGCAGCGGCGACGGCTTGCCGGTGACCGGGTCGAGGACGTTGACCCAGGGCCAGTACAGGGCGGCGTACTTGGAGTCGTAGCCGGCCTCCTCCACCCGCCAGGCCTGCACCTGCTGGGCGTTGAGGTCCGGCGGGGTGTCGAGAACCGCGACCCGGTCGCCCATCAGCTCGCAGTGCGCGATCATGGCGAGCTGGACGGCCTTGACGCCGTCGCGGTCGAGCAGACCGGCGCGCAGGCAGGACATCAGGTCCGGCACGGCCAGCATCGTGACCTCGTCCACGGCCTCCAGGCCGGCGATGCCCGAACGGTCCGCGGTGGAGCCGACGAAGGTCTGCGGGTTCAGCGGGCCGGCCGCGCCGGTCGCGTCGGCGCCGCCGGTCAGGGCGGTGGTGCCCGCGGCGGGCACGGCGGCCTCCAGCTGCTGCACCGAGATCAGCCGCGACTCGCGGCGCACCACCTCGGCGGCGGACCGCGCGCCCTTGCCGGCGGTGAGGCCCTCGAAGGTCTCCAGCACCTGACTGCCGCGCTTGACCACCAGGCCGAAGGTCTCGCCCTCACCGGCGGTGGTCTCCACGACCAGGCCGTTGCCCTCGGCGCCGGCGGCCAGGGCCCGTACGCCCAGCACCTTGCGGCGGGCCGTGCCCGGGCCGGTGAGGACCGCGCCCGCCGCGACGGCCTCGCTCTCCTCGCCCTGCGGGGCCTCGATGCGGACCACGTAGGCGCTGCCGCCGCCGTTGAGGAAGTACCCGTACACGCTGTGGGCCAGGTAGGAGCCCTCGCTGAACTCGCCGAAGTGGCCCACGAACTGGGTCCAGTTCGTCACCAGGACCGGCGTGTCCACCGGGCCCTTCTCGGCGAAGCCGACGAACGCACAGACGGCGGTCCCGACTCCCTCGATCGGCTTGGAACCCGAGGACACCTCCTCGACGTAGACGCCAGGGGAGAGGTAGTTGGGCATGGGACCTCCGGTCGTTGCGGTGTTGCTGCTGGACGCTCTGGTACGTGCGACTCTCGCAATTCGAGGGCTTCGCGGGCAGCGCCGATCGGACGTCCGGTCGGACCGACCTCCCGGCCTGATCGGCTCGGCCGATCGGCCCGGGTGCCAGGCCGTCGGGCACGCCGCCACCCGCCGGGGCCGGCCGGGCCGCGCCATGGCCGCCCCGGGACGGGCGGAGCCCCGGGCATACTCGCGGCATGCTGCACGCTTGCTCGGCCGCGCTGCGCGGCCACCTGGAGACCGCGCTGGCCGGCCGGGGCACCGTCACGGCGGAGCCGCCCCCCGCTTCCCTGACCGAGGCGCCGGGGCCGGACGGGGGGTTGCACGGCGGCCCGCGGGGCCTGGGGGTGCACCTCTTCCAGGTCACGGCCACCGACCAGGTCCAGGCCGTGGACAGCGTGGGGGTGCGCGACCACCAGGGGCGCGTCGTCGGCCGCCGGGCCCCCGTACGCCGCTACCGCACGCGCTGGCTGGTGTGGTCGTGGGCCCCGACCGCCGCCGAGCGGCTGGCCCTGCTGGACCGGGCCCTCGCCTCGCTGGGCGCGGAACCGGTGCTGCCCGCCGAGGTGGCCGGACCGGAGCTGGTGGCCGGCGGGCCGGTGCACCTGGTGACCGCGCCCGTCGCCGACGGTCCCGGCGAACTCGCCGGGGTCTTCGCGGGGCTGGGGGTGCCGGCGCGGCCGGCCCTGGAGGTCGTCCTCACGGCGGGCCTGGCGCCCGCGCTCGGACCGGTTCCGCAGCCGCCGTCCGAGGTCCGGGTCGTGCCCCGGCCGCACCCGGTCCGCCCGGCCCGGCCGGCGGGCCCGCGCCCGGTCCCGCCCGCGGGCCCCCGCCCGCTTCCGCCGACCGGCCCGCGGCCCGGCGCGTAGGTCCGGCCGGTGCCCCTGGCGGCAGCACCGACCCTACGGACGCGCACCGGCACTCTCCGTCACGGGGCGGGCAGCCATACTGGACCGTGTGAACCAGCGGACAAAAGGGCTGAAAAAGGGTGGCGGCGGGGTCTCCGGCGCCGCCGACCCCACCCGTACGAGGGACGGCCTCCGACGGGCCCGGGCCGGGCTCCGCTCGCGCCTGCGGCCGGGCCCGGACGATTTCCCCGGCGCCGCCGGGGACGACGAGATCAGCAGCGTGCTCGCCAGGTTCCAGCTGCGCGCCCTCCAGCGCCAAGGCCTGCTGCGCCTCGGCCTGCTCGGGGCCGCGGTCGCCGAGACCGTGCTCTTCCCCCCGAGGCACAGCGGCCAGGCCTACCTCATCCTGTTCGTCTACGCCGTCTACGCCGCCGCGATGCTCGTCCTCGCCTGGCGGGAGGGCGCGGCGCGGCACATCGCCTGGGCGGTGCCGGTGGTGGACCTGCCGCTCATGGCGCTGCTGCTCACCGTGACGGGCTACGTCAACGACCCGGACTGGAAGAACCCGTTCATCTCGGACTGGCTGCTGATGGTCGTCATCATGACCGCCTTCCAGCTGCGGCCCGTGGTGACGGCGGTCACCGGGGGCCTCGCCACCGCGTTCTACGGCCTCGACGCCAACCTGAGCAACATCGCCAACCCCCACAGCCTCCACCACACCATCGGACACACCATCACACTGGCCCTGGTCAGCATCGCGGCGGTGCTGCTGTCACGGATCCAGCAGCAGCGGGTCCTGCACATCGCCGGGCTGGCCCACGGCCGTGCCTCGATGCTCGCCACCACCCTGTCGATCATGGAGCGGGACCGCCGTGTCCTGGCCGAGTCCCTGCACGACGGGCCGTTGCAGAGCGTGCTGGCGGCCCGGCTGGACGTGGACGAGGCCGCCGAGGCGGCCCCGCACGAGGCCCTGGCCCGGGCGGACGAGGCCCTGCGGGACGCCGCCCGGCAGCTGCGCTCCTCCGTCACCGAACTGCACCCCTCCGTCCTGGACCAGGCGGGGCTGAAGCAGGCGCTCCAGGGACTGGCCCAGCGGGCGGGCGAGCGCGGCAAGTTCTCGACCGAGGTGGTCGGCAATGCCCGTTCCGCGGGCTCCGACGCCGACCGGCTGCTCTACAGCTGTGCCCAGGAGTTCCTCACCAACGCCGTCAAGTACGCCCAGGCCCGCCACGTGGTGGTCCGGTTCGACACGTACGGGGACGAGGCCCAGCTGTCGGTCACCGACGACGGGATCGGGCTGCCGACGAGCGTCCTCCAGGACCGCCTGGCGCAGGGGCACATCGGCATCGCTTCGCAGCACCTGCGCCTCCAAGAGGTCGGCGGGACCCTCAGCGTCCGCCCGCACACCCCCACCGGCACCGTCGTCGAGGTGCACCTCCCGCTCCGGGCCGAGGCCGGGACAGGGACCGAGGCCGAGGCCGGCACCGAGGCCGGGACGGGAGCCGTCAGGGAGTGACGACCCGGCCCGCGGCCGTCAGGGGGTGACGACCGAGCCCGCCGGGCCCTTGTCGGCCATCGAGCGTGCCGTGGCCGACTTCGGCACCGGCTGGTCAGTCCGCAGCGCGTCCCAGACCTGCTGGGACTCGGTCGGCAGCGGTGTCACCCGGTTGATGTCCTGCGTGTCCTGGCGGACCGGGAGGGTGAGGGTCTGCAGCCCCGAGGAGCTCAGGCCCTTGAGGTCGGAGGCGAGACCGACCAGGGCCGTGGCACCGGCGAGCTTGCTGTCGGTGGTCATCGCCTTGGTGGCGGTGTCGGCCACGGTCAACAGCCGCGCCGGGTTGGCGAGCAGGCCGGCGCTGCTCACCTGTTTCAGCAGGGACTTCAAGAAGGCCTGCTGGAGCTGTATGCGGCCCAGGTCGCCGCCGTCGCCGACGGCGTCGCGGGTGCGGACCAGGGCCAGCGCCTGCTCGCCGTTCAGGTGGTGGGTGCCGGCCTGGAGGTCGACGCCGCTGGCGCGGTCCTTGAGCGGCTTGGTGGTGGTGATGTCGACCCCGCCGAGGGCGTCGATGACCTTCTGGAAGCCGCCGAAGTTGATTTCGAGGTAGTGGTCCATGCGCAGCCCCGACAGCTTCTCCACCGTGCTCACCGCACAGGCGGGACCGCCCACGGAGAAGGACGCGTTGAACATCTTGCGGGGCCCGCCGGGATCCGTGGCACCCGTCGGGGTGGTGCAGGTCGGGCGGGTGACGAGGGTGTCGCGGGGTATGGACACCAGGGCCGCCTGCTGCCGGCCGGGGTAGACGTGGAGCACCATCGCCGTGTCGGAGCGCCCCGGGTCGGAGGCGCCCGCGGCCGTGATGCCCCGGCGGCTGTCCGAGCCCAGCAGCAGGATGTTCATCGCGCCGTTGTCGGACGCCGCCGGGCGGTCCTTGCCCAGCTCGGCGTCGATGTCGACGCTCTTGAGGTTGCCGTTCAGGTGCCGGACCAGTGCGTACGCACCGACGCCCCCGGTCAGCACCAGAAGGCCCGTGGTCCACGCGAGGATCTTCAGCCCGCGTCGCCGTCGCGGCCTGCGCCGGCCGCGGTCGGGACCCCGGCGGCGGTGGTCACTTCCGCGCCGTGCGGTGCCGTGCCGTCCCATCGGTGGTGGCCTCCCCTGCGGTGGACGAAACGGACGTCCCATGACACCGGGGTTTCGCGCCCCGCGGCCAGAGACGTCGGGGCAGCGGGCGAGGCAGCCGTCCGGTCACGCCGATCGTCCGGTCACACCGCGCCGTCCGTACGGCAGTGCGCCAGCAGTGCCTGCTCGACCACGCTGATCAGCACCGGGACCACGTCCGTACGCCGCCGGGCGTCGCACAGCAGCACCGGCACCGCCAGGCCCAGGCCGAGCGCCTGCCTGACCTGCTCGGGGGTGTACGGACTGTGGCCGTCGAAGGCGTTCAGCGCGACCACGAAGGGCAGGCCGCGAGCCTCGAAGTAGTCCACCGGGCCGAAGCTGTCGGCCAGCCGCCGGGTGTCGACGACGACGACGGCGCCGATCGCGCCCTGCACCAGGTCGTCCCACATGAACCAGAACCGGTCCTGGCCGGGCGTACCGAACAGGTAGAGCACGAGGTCGTCGGCGAGGGACACCCGGCCGAAGTCCATGGCCACCGTCGTGGTCGACTTCTCGCGCACGTGGGTGAGGTCGTCGATCCCCTGGGAGGCCGTCGTGATCCGGGCCTCGGTGCGCAACGGCGGGATGTCGCTGACGGCGCCGATCGTGGTCGTCTTCCCCGCACCGAACCCCCCGGCGACCACGATCTTCGCCGAGGCGGTGCGGCCGTCGCCGGGCAGTGCTCGAGCGGCGGGGTCGGCGGCGGCGGAGGGGTCAGAGGCTGCGTAGTCCACCGAGCACCCTCTCCAGCAGCCGCATGTCGGGCTGCCCGTCCGGTCCGTTCTGCTGGCCGTGGAGGTGGACCAGCCCGCTCTCCACCAGGTCCGCGATGAGGATCCGGGCCACTCCCAGGGCGAGCCGGGAGTGGGCGGCGATCTCCGCCACGGACAGCGGGTTCTGGCAGAGCCCGAGGATGTCCCGGTGCTCCGGCGGCAGGCCGGCCACCGCCGCCTGCGCCGGATGGCCGCCCGGTACGGGCACCACCGGCACGACGGCGACGACCAGCAGCTCGACCGCGAGGTGGAACGACGGCTGCGTCCGGCCGCGGGTGACGGCGTAGGGGCGCGGCCCGATCGGGAACTCCTCGGGCATCGCACCGGCGCCGGACCACTGCGCGGGTGCCCCTGCCGTCGTGTCCGTCATCGTGGATCCCAGGCCAGGGCGCCCGGAACCGGGCGGGCGGGCACCGGGTGGGCCGGGGCCGGCCGGCCGTGGGCCCCGCCGCGCGGGGCCGGGGTGAGGGCGGCCCCGGCCCGCCGGGCCAGCCGGGTGCTCTGGTAGCCGAGCAGGGCGAGGTCACAGCCGTCGGCCGCGTGCACGGCCAGCAGAGCGCCCTCGCTGAGGGAGTACAGCAGCAGACAGCCGCGGTGCAGGTCCACCAGCGTGCGCCGGACCCCGCCGCCCTGGGCCACCTCCGCGCAGCTCAGGGCCAGGGCGGTGATGCCACAGGTGAGGGCGGCCAGGTGCTCGGCCCGGGCGGCATCGCCCCGCGCACTGTGGGCGAGCAGGACCCCGTCGCTGGACACGACCGCGGCCTGTTCGACGTAGGGGTTCTCCTCGGCGAACCGGGCGACGAGCCAGTCCAGTTCACCGTGCCCTGGGGCCGTCGGGTCAGTCACGCTCCGGCCTCCCGTCCGGCTCCTGGACCGAGCTGCTCTGGAAGCCGCTCAGCCGGGAGCGCACCTGTTCCGGATCGCGCGGGCCCGTTCCGCCGGGCGTGGTGTCCAGCGCGCCGGGTATCAGATGGGCCTGCGGCACCCGCCGTGGCAGGGCGGCGGGCGAGGTCGGCGGCACGGGCGCGCCCGGGGACCGCGGACCGCCGTCCGGTTCCCCGCCGCCGACGCCCGGTCCGCCCGGCCACGGCCGCTGCTGCGCCCGGACGCCGGACGGCGCGGCCGGTGCGGACGGCGCGGCCGGGATCATGGGGATCGGCGCCGTGGGCGGGTCGACCGGGTCCACCGCCGGGGTCGCCGAGCCCGGGCCGGGCACCGGCCGCAGCGGCGGTCCGGAGGGGTACGGGCCCACGGGCACCGGCCCCGGGTCGAGCGCCGGCTCCGCGGGACCCGCCGGCGCGGCCGGTGCCGGCGATGCCTGCGGGACGGGCGGGGCCGAAGGGGCCGACGGGGCGGCCGGCCCGCCCGAGCCGAGGGCCGGTGTGCCGGAACCGCTCTGCCCGCCGGAGCCGCCGGAGCCGCCCGGGCCCAGGGCCGGTCCCGCCGGGACGTGGCGGTCGGCCGGCTGCGGCCCGTGGCCGGGGACCGCCCCGGTGTGGATCAGCTCCGCCGGGAGGATCACCAGGGTGGAGATGCCCGGCGAGGAGGCGCGCAGGGTCACCCTGATGCCGTGGCGCTGGGAGAGGGTGCCGACCACGTACAGACCGAGCTGCTCGGAGATGCTCACGTCCAGCTGCGGCCCCTCGACCAGGATGCGGTTGGCCTCCGCCAGCTGCTCCGGGCTCATCCCGATGCCGCGGTCGCAGATCTCCAGGACCTGCCGCCGGTCCGGCAGTCGCTGGCTGTCGACCGTCACGTCCGTGTGCGGGCTGGAGAACGACACCGCGTTCTCCAGGAGTTCGGCGATCAGGTGGACGACGTCGCGGACGGCCTCGCCCTTGATCGCCGTCTCGGGCAGCGTGTGCACGACGATGCGCTGGTACTGCTCCACCTCGGAGATGGCCGAGCGGACCGCGTCGTGCAGCAGCATCGGGCCGACCGTCCGGGAGCCGAGCTCGGCCCCGGCCAGCACCAGCAGGTTCTCGCTGTTGCGGCGCATCCGGGTCGCGAGGTGGTCGAGCTGGAACAGCCGCGCCAGCTGCTGCGGGTCGGGCTCGTCCCGTTCCAGGTCGGTGATCAGGCGCAGCTGGCGCTGGACCAGGGACTGGTTGCGGTGGGCGAGGTTGCGGAAGATGGCGGCCACGTTCTCGCGGAGCCGGGCCTGACCGGCGGCCAGCCGTACCGCTTCGCGGTGCAGCCGGTCCACGGCGCGGCCCACCGCGGCGAACTCGTCGCGGCCGGTCCCGGCGACCGAGGCCACGTGGAGCTCGGCGTCCCGGGCCTTGCCCGAGGTCAGGGCGTTCATCGCGGCCGGCAGCCGGTTCTCGGCCACCTCCACGGCGGAGGACTCCAGGGTGCGCAGGCCGCGCAGGATGGAGCGGGAGACGAAGTAGGCCAGCAGCAGCGCGGCGGCCAGGATCAGCAGCGCGACGAAGAGGTCCTCGTAGGCCTGGGACTCCTGGTCGCTGCGGCTCTGGGCGAAGTCGTCGACCAGCCGCTGGCCCACCGTCGACTGAAGCTGCTGGAGATCGGTGATCTTCTTGGTGAAGGCCTGGTACCAGTTGGGGGGCAGGGCACCGGCCGACAGCTTCTCCGTCGGGGCGGCGCCGACGGCCTTCACGGCCTCGTTCGCCGCCGCCACGTCGGGGCTGTCGACCAGCCGGTTGTAGGTGGCGGTGTCGGCGGCCATCGCGTTGAGCCGGAACTCCTGCGCCGCGATCTCCTGGAGCCGCGCCGAGGACAGCAGCGCCGCGCGCAGCTCGTGGGAGAGGGCGCCGCTGCGGGCGGCGTTGGAGATCAGGGCGCGCTCGCTCCAGGTCATCGCGGTGTCCAGGGCGAGGGTGTACGTCGCCCAGCCCGGCGAGTACGACTGGTCGAGGTCGCCCGCGAGTTCGTTGTTGACGCCGATGACCGGCATCAGCACCCGCAGATAGGCGGAGTTGACCTGGCCGGCACTGAGCTTGTCGGCCTGCTGGCGCAGTGCGGCCAACGTGCCCACGGCGCCCTCGATCGCCTTGATGTGCTCGTCGAGCCGGTTGGACGAGGGGATCTTCCGGGCGGCCTCGACGAAGGACTGCGCGGCCACCGACGTGCGCTCCTGCTGGGACTGGAGGGCTCCGGCGCCTGCGGCGTCCTTGGCCTGGGGGTCGATCAGCAGATCGCGTTCCCGCTGGAGGTCGTTCAGGAGCGTGGTGCCCGACTGGCTCAGCTGGGCTATTCGGTGCAGCCGGTCGTAGCGGTCCCGCTGGTCGAGGGAGTCGCCCACGCGCAGGCCCGCGAGCACCACGGCGGCGATCAGGGGGATCAGCAGCACGGCCAGCATCCTGGTGGGGACGCTCAGACGGCCCAGGACGGGAGTGCGGCCGGAGGGCGGTGCGAGGGCGCCGAGGACCCGGCGTCGGGAACGGAAAGGTGTGGACACGTCAGCTCCGGTCTGAGGGGGTTCCCGTCGGGCGGCGGACCGCGCAGCGGGGCCGGCGGTCCGACGGTGGAACCCGTTTTTACTTTTGCACATTCACGCCGAAGGCCATCCCGGCACGGCGGAGCGGCGGTGGCACCCTGGGAAGGGGACACCGTCGGCCGGTGATCCGTCGTCCAGTCTGAGCGCCCTTCCCGGCGGAACGGTCTCGTCGATGGTCCTAATCACCGGGGGAACCCGTGCCCCCCGATCGGCCGCCCCCGCTCAGCCCATTTGATGCCCTGAAGCGCCCGATTCGGAAGGATTTTGAGACACCGATTCCGTTCCGCTAACCCGCCGTTAGGGCAGAGCGCGCGAGACTGTCGGTGCCTCTTCGGGAAGAAGCCGCCCTGCGACTGCCATCGACGCGCGGCCCACCGGGCGACCTCGTCACCGCGGACGGGTGTCATGCGCGATGCGCCGACCCTGCGAGGCCGGGGGACACCGCCGAACGACCCTTCGTGAGGAGCCTTCTTCATGGCCGAGCCAATCTGCGTACACATCAAGGCGTCGGACCCGCTGTCCGAGACCGGGCTCGTCGCCTCGATCCGGCGCCGCCCCGAGCTGAGGGTGGTGGAGGAGCGGCAGATCGACCCCAGCACGGTCGGTCTCCTCGCCGTCGAGCGTGTCGACACCAGCGCCCTCCAGCTCCTGCGCACCATGCGCGCGTCCCGGGTCGAACGGGTCGTGATCGTGGCCAGCAACCTCGACGAGGAGGGTGTGATCGCCGCGGCCGAGGCCGGGGTCGCCGGCCTGCTGCGGCGTGCCGAGGCCACCCCGGACCGCCTGGTGCAGGTCGTCACCTCCGTGTGCCGCGGGGCCGGCGTGGTCCCGCCGGACCTGCTGGGCCGGCTGCTCAAGCAGGTCGCCAGCCTCCAGCACCACGTCCTGGCACCGCGCGGCATCGGTCTCTCCGGCCTGACCAGCCGGGAGACCGAGGTGCTGCGGTTGGTCGCCACGGGCTACGGCACCCAGGAGATCGCCCAGAAGCTCGCGTACTCCGAGCGGACGGTCAAGAACACCCTGCACGACGTCACCAGCCGCTTCCACCTGCGCAACCGCTCCCACGCCGTCGCCTACGCGATCCGCGAGGGCTTCATCTAGTCCGTCCCGGCCGTCCGTTCCAGGCCCGAACCGTCCAACCGTCGACCCGCCGCGCGAAGGACCTCGTGCGGGAGATCCGAAGGAGAACAACGTCCATGGGAGTCGTGGCCACCCTCAGCGAGGACGTCACCGAAGTCGAACCGGGCGAGTCCGCCTCCTGCACCGTCAAGCTGTTCAACGACGGCACGGTGGTGGACAGCATCCACCTCGACGTCCTCGGCGACGCCAAGGACTGGGCGAAGGTGTCCACCTCGGAGGTGCGGGTCTTCCCGGGCGAGGTCGAGACCGTGGAGATCGTTTTCTCGCCCCCGCGCAAGGCCGGGGCCCCACGCGGCCGGACGGGATACGCGCTGCGCGCGATGTCCCAGGAGGACACCGAACGCTCGGCGATCGTCGAGGGCGTCGTCGAGGTCGGCGCGTACCACGAGGTCGAGACGGAACTGATCTCCCGGACCCTGCGCGGCAGCCGCTCGGCCCGCGGCCGCATCGCCGTGGACAACCTGGGCAACGCCCCCGTGACGCTGCGCCTCACGGGCGCGGACGACGACGGAAAGCTGCGCTTCCGCTTCCCCCGGACCCCGGTGACCGTCGAGGGCGGCACCACCCGCGTGGTGTCCTACCGCCTCGTACCGCGCAGCCGGTTCCTGCGCGGGGAGCAGCGTACGCACGTGTACCGGATCCAGGCCAAGGGCGAGGGGGTCCGCACCGAGGCCGCCGGATCGCTGGTCCAGCCCGCCATGCTGGCGCCCTGGGCTCCCAAGGCACTGCTGCTCGCCGCCGGCGCCGCCGCGGTGGCCTTTTTCCTCGTCCCCACCCTCCTGACTCCTACCCGCGACACGATGCTCAAGGAGGACGTCGCCAGCAGCCAGGACAAGAAGTCCGACCCGAGCAAGTCGTCCGGGCCGTCGAACAGCCCCGCCGCCACCGGCAAGGGCAAGGAGGAGAAGAACGCCAAGGACGGCGCAGGGGGCGGCACGGGCAAGGGCAAGGAGGAGGCCAAGGGCGGCACCGGCCAGGTCGCCCCGGGGGTATCCGTCGCTCCGGGGAAGACCAACCCCGACGGCACCCAGCAGGAGCCCCCGCCCGCCCTCTCCGACGACGTGAAGCCCGCCGCGTTCAACCTGACGGCCAACACCGCACCCGACGGGAAGTACGCGGTGACGGCCGGCGACCCGGTGGCCAAGTCGCAGGTCCTGACCGTCAGCGACCTGAACATCGTCAACGCCGCCGACGACAGCGGCACGCTCCAGCTGCGCCGTGACAACGAGGTGCTGCGCGAGTTCGACCTGAAGGACGCCAAGAAGGACTGGCACTGGACGGAGCCGCTGACGTTCACCGAGAACCAGAAGGTGACGATCGCGGTGAGCTGCAGCAACGCCAAGGGCAAGAACTGCACCCCCGCCGTCGCCTTCACCGGCCGTACGTACTCGATGCCGGCGCCGGCCCAGGCACCGTCGCCCTCGCCGACCACCCCCCCGCCCCCCGGCCTCCTGGCCGGCACCACCTTCCGGCTGGAGGCCGACGGCAAGCGCGAGAGCGCCGCCGTCGCCAAGGGACAGATCCTCGCCCTGAGCGACCTGAACATCGAGAACCTCGCCGGTGACAGCGGCACGGTCGAACTGCGCCGCGACAACCAGCTGCTCTACAGGTTCGACCTGAAGGACGCCAAGAAGGAGTGGCACTGGACGGAGCCGCTGACGTTCACCGAGGGCCAGAAGGTGACGATCGCGGTGAACTGCACCAACCCCAAGGGCAAGAAGTGCACGGCGGCGCTCGCGTTCTCCGGCCGCACCTACTCCCTGACTCCCTGACCCCCCGCCCCGTCCCGTCCGTCCGTCCGTTCCGACGTCAGGAGACGCCGTGGCAAGCCCCGCAGCCCGGCTCGGTGACCGTGTCACCGGGCTGGACCGGCACATCGTGCTGGTCCCGACCCCCGCAGGAC
>NZ_RPRY01000207.1 GCF_003949795.1 Streptomyces sp. WAC06614 | reverse complement strand
GGCGCGGGTGGTGGTGCGCAAGGGTGGGGGGCGGGGTTAGCGCTTGACCTCCAGGAGGCGGCCCAGGAGGTTGTTCGGGAGCAGGTCGTTGCACTGGAGCTCGGCCGCCTGGGTCAGGGCGTCGTCGCGGCAGACGTAGAAGTCCTTGTAGACGAGCTGGACCGTGTACGAGCCGGCCGCCAGCAGCAGTGCCAGGGTCGCCGTGACCAGGCCGCTGACCGCGGCCGTCCGCTGCGGCCGGGCCGCGTCGCCGAGGGCCGCCAGGCCCTCCTCGCGGCGCGGGGCCGCGGAGCCCGCCCCGGCTGCGCCGACGGCGGCCAGGGCGGCACCGGCCTCGGCCGGCCCCCGCTTGGCGCGCAGCGCGCTCACGCCCCAGTACATCGCCAGCGCCCCGAGCAGCAGCCCCATGGCCGGGATGCCGAACAGCCCGAAGAAGAAGCCCCACATGCCCGCGAGCAGCGCGTACCGCGCCCGCCGCTGCACCGGGTCGGTGGGGTCCCAGCGGATCGGCCCGCCGCCGCCGGGGCCCTGCCCGGGCCCTCCGCCCTCGCCCCGCCGCTCATGGGCATCGGCCCCGTCCCGGGGCTGCCAGGGCTGGTCCGGCCGCCCTTCCGGCGGGGCCGCGAAGGGGTTGTCGTCGGTGGAGGAGGGCTGACGGCGGTCCGGCATCGGGTGCGTTTCTTCCCCTGTGTCGTTGTGTGCGGCGAGGTGCGGCCTGTATCCCCAGACGCTACCGCCCGGGCCCGCCCCCGTCCCTCGGGGGCCGTCGGGTGTGCCGGTATCGTTGCAGGCGGTCGGCGCCTTCGTAGGGTTCCCCGTATATCGGGGACACGGAGTTTCGTACGATCGCATAAGACGTACCCGCGAGAAAGGGCCTCCCATGGCCGCCTCCCGCCTGGTCGTGCTGGTCTCCGGCTCCGGCACCAACCTCCAGGCCCTGCTCGACGCCATCGCCTCCGACCCCGAGGGCTACGGCGCCCGCATCGTGGCCGTGGGTGCGGACCGGGACGGGATCGCCGGGCTCGAACGCGCCGAGAAGGCCGGGATCCCCACGTTCGTCTGCCCCGTCAAGGCGTTCGGCACACGCGAGGAGTGGGACCAGGCCCTCACCGAGGCCACCGCCGCCCACGAGCCCGACCTGGTCGTCTCCGCCGGGTTCATGAAGATCGTCGGCAAGGCGTTCCTGGACCGCTTCGGCGGCCGGTTCGTCAACACCCACCCGGCCCTGCTGCCCGCCTTCCCCGGCGCGCACGGCGTGCGGGACGCCCTCGCCTACGGCGCCAAGGTCACCGGCTGCACGGTCCACTTCGTGGATGCCGGCGTGGACACCGGTCCGATCATCGCCCAGGGTGTGGTCGAGGTCGAGGACGGGGACGACGAAGCCGCTCTTCACGAGCGCATCAAGGAAGTCGAGCGCAGGCTGCTCGTCGACGTCGTGGGGCGACTGGCCCGGCACGGCTACCGCATCGAGGGACGAAAGGTAACGATCCAGTGACCGCCGAAGGTACGAACAAGCGGCCGATCCGACGTGCACTCATCAGCGTGTACGACAAGACCGGGCTGGAGGAGCTCGCGCGCGGACTGGACGCGGCGGGAGTGACCCTGGTGTCGACCGGCTCCACCGCCTCCCGGATCGCCGCCGCCGGCGTCCCCGTCACCAAGGTGGAGGAACTGACCGGCTTCCCCGAGTGCCTGGACGGCCGCGTCAAGACCCTGCACCCGCGCGTGCACGCCGGCATCCTCGCCGACCTGCGCCTCGACAGCCACCGCGCGCAGCTCGCGGAGCTCGGCGTCGAGCCGTTCGACCTGGTCGTCGTCAACCTGTACCCGTTCCGGGAGACCGTCGCCTCCGGCGCCACCCCCGACGAGTGCGTCGAGCAGATCGACATCGGCGGCCCGTCCATGGTCCGCGCCGCCGCCAAGAACCACCCCTCCGTCGCGGTGGTCACCAGCCCGGCCCGCTACGCCGACGTGCTCGCGGCCGTCCAGGCCGGCGGCTTCGACCTCGCCGCGCGCAAGCGCCTGGCGGCCGAGGCCTTCCAGCACACGGCCGCGTACGACGTCGCCGTCGCCTCCTGGTTCACGAACGTGTACGCGCCGGAGGAGGGCGGCGAGCTGCCCGAGTTCCTCGCCGGGGCGTGGGAGCGCAAGGCCTCGCTGCGCTACGGAGAGAACCCGCACCAGTCCGCCGCGCTCTACACGGACGGCCGGCCGGGCGGACTCGCCAACGCCGAGCAGCTCCACGGCAAGGAGATGTCCTTCAACAACTACGTGGACACCGAGGCCGCGCGCCGCGCCGCCTACGACCACGACGAGCCCTGCGTCGCGATCATCAAGCACGCCAACCCGTGCGGGATCGCGATCGGCGCCGATGTCGCCGAGGCCCACCGCAAGGCGCACGCATGCGACCCGCTGTCGGCGTTCGGCGGCGTCATCGCCGTCAACCGCCCGGTGACCGTCGCGCTCGCCGAGCAGGTCGCGGAGATCTTCACCGAGGTCATCGCCGCCCCCGCGTACGAGGACGGCGCGCTGGAGGTGCTCGCGCGGAAGAAGAACATCCGCGTGCTGAAGGTGGACGGGCACCCGCTCCAGCCCGGCGACCTCAAGCCCCTCTCCGGCGGGGTGCTGCTCCAGCAGTCCGACGCCTTCCAGGCCGCCGGCGACGACCCGGCGAACTGGACCCTGGCCACCGGTGACGCCCTGTCCGCCGAGGAGCTCGCCGAGCTCGCCTTCGCGTGGAAGGCCTGCCGCGCGGTGAAGTCCAACGCCATCCTGCTCGCCAAGGACGGCGCCTCGGTCGGCGTCGGCATGGGCCAGGTCAACCGGGTGGACTCGGCCAAGCTCGCCGTCGAGCGGGCGGGCGCGGAGCGCGCGCAGGGGGCGTACGCCGCCTCGGACGCGTTCTTCCCGTTCCCGGACGGCCTGGAGATCCTGACGGCCGCGGGCATCAAGGCCGTGGTCCAGCCGGGTGGTTCGGTCCGTGACGAGCAGGTGGTCGAGGCCGCGCGCAAGGCCGGCGTGACCATGTACCTGACCGGGACCCGGCACTTCTTCCACTGATCCGGCCGGCCGGCACCCGCCGGCCGCCGGCTCGCCGGTCCTGACGCGCGAAGGCCGCGTCCCGCTGCTGCGGGACGCGGCCTTCGCGGTACGGAGGTCAGTACTGCGGGCGGCGGAAGTACGCGCCGGCGTCGCCCTTGGCGAGGCCGATGAGGATCCACAGGCCGAGGCCGGTCGAGATCAGCGCGATGACCAGCGAGAGCACGAACACGCCCGCGGGCGTGTGGCTGCTGCTGGACGAGGAGGCGCCGAGCGCGGCCAGGTTGCTGAGCACGCTCAGACCGCCGAACAGGGTCTGGAGCGAGCCGTAGATGATGCCGGAGACCCGGACGCCGCCGCGGCCCTTGGCGAGCCGGCCGGCCGTGATGAGCGGCCACAGCGCGTAGAGGATCACGATGATGCCGGCGACCGCGAAGACCCCGCCGGCGGCCGTGCCGACATCGCTGGCCGAGGAGCTGGAGGAGTCGGCGAATATGGAGGCGAAGGCCGCGCCGCCGATCAGGAGCAGCACCCCGCCGAGGGCCGTGAGCCCGCCGAGGACGAACAGGATGACGCGGGCGGCCCGCACACCACCGGGCATCGGCACCGCGGCGGCACCCGGGTAGCCGCCCGGCCCCGCCGGGTACGGCGTCTGCTGCGGGTAGCCGTAGGGCGTCTGCTGCGGGTAGCCGTAGCCGGGCTGGCCCTGGGGGGCCTGCTGCCCGTACGGGTTGTTCGGATCGCCGAAGCTCATGGTGGGGTGTTCCTCCGTGTACGTGCGGGGACGCGCGGCCCGCGCGGAGGAACAACTCGAAGTGCGGTCCGCCCCCCGGCACTGCCCGCGGCACTCTGCCGCCATCGTCGGGGCACCCGGCGCGGGTTGTCCAGTCACCCGCAGGGGGTGTCGTCACTTGTTGTGCAAGTGCAATGAACCCTCCGGGACCGTGGGCGGCTCGGACGGCGACCGGGTGGGGCGCGACTGGAACCGGGCCCACCAGATCCGGGAGGATGTGGTCATGACTGCCCAGATTCTCGACGGCAAGGCCACCGCGGCCGCGATCAAGTCCGAGCTGACCGCCCGCGTGGCGGCCCTCAAGGCCCGGGGCGTCACGCCCGGCCTCGGCACCCTGCTGGTCGGCGACGATCCGGGCAGCCGCTGGTACGTGGCCGGCAAGCACCGGGACTGTGCCGAGGTCGGCATCTCCTCGATCCGGCACGAACTGCCCGCCACGGCCTCCCAGGAGGAGATCGAGGCCGTGGTGCGCGAGCTCAACGAGGACCCGGCCTGCACGGGCTACATCGTCCAACTGCCGCTGCCCAAGGGCATCGACACCAACCGGGTGCTCCAGCTGATGGACCCGGCGAAGGACGCGGACGGGCTGCACCCGATGTCCCTCGGTCGGCTGGTCCTGAACGAGCCCGGCCCGCTGCCGTGCACGCCGTTCGGCATCGTCACGCTGCTGCGGCGGCACGGGGTCGAGATCGACGGCGCGCACGTGGTCGTGCTGGGCCGGGGCATCACGGTCGGCCGGTCCATCGGGCTGCTGCTGACGCGGAAGTCGGAGAACGCGACGGTGACGCTGTGCCACACCGGTACGCGCGACCTGCCGGCGCTGCTGCGCCAGGCGGACATCGTGGTGGCCGCGGCGGGGGTGCCGCACCTGGTCAAGCCGGAGGACGTCAAGCCCGGCGCGGCCGTGCTGGACGTGGGCGTGAGCCGGGACGAGGAGGGCAAGATCGTCGGCGATGTGCACCCCGGGGTGGCCGAGGTGGCCGGCTGGATCTCCCCGAACCCGGGCGGCGTCGGCCCGATGACCCGCGCGCAGCTCCTGGTGAACGTGGTCGAGGCGGCGGAACGGACCCCCCATGCGCACTGAACCCGACCCCACCCCGCACCCGACGGCCCCGGCCCAGGGGCCGGCCGCTCCGGCCTCGGGCCCGGCCGCGGCCGACCCCGGCGAGGCAGGCGGGGCGAAGGCCTCCGCCGGTGGTGGTGGGGCCGAGGCTCCCGGCGCGGCGGCCGACTCCGCCGGGGCCGGTGCCGAGGCCCCCGGTGAGGTCAAGCCCGGGGCCGCCGGGAGGTCGCGGCGGTTCCCGACCGTCACGCGGGACACCGCGCGGCCCGAGGGGGGTGGGCGGGCCGCGTCCGGGGACGCGCCGGCGCCCGCCCGGCAGTGGCCCATGCTCAGCGTGCTCGGCGCCACCGCGGCCGGGCTGCTCACCACCGCGTTCGGTCAGGTCCGCATCGGCTGCCTGATCATCGGGATCGCGCTCATCGCCGCCGCCGCGCTGCGCCGCGTGCTCCCGTCCGTCGGGATGCTCGCGGTCCGCTCCCGCTTCACCGACATGATCACCTACGGTGTGCTGGGCGTGGCCATCACGCTGCTGGCCCTGGTCGCGGAGCCCAAGCCGTGGCTGGAGCTCCCGTTCCTGGAGGACACGGTCCGCTTCATCGTGCGCTGACCGGGTCAGCGCGCGGTCGCCGCCCGCAGGGCGTCCAGCGCGGCGGCGACCGCCGGTCGCCCCTCGGTGCCGGTCCGCACCACGGCTTCCACCACCCGCCCCCGCCCCGGCAACGGCAGCACCGCAGTACCGGGCGGCGGCGCGTCGCACAGCAGCCGGGGCAGGATCGACACCGCACGCCCGGTCGCCACCAGCCACAGCCCGCTGCGCAGGTCGGCCACGTCGTGCGCGATCCGTGGGGTGAAGCCGGCGTTGCGGCAGGCGTGCACGAGCATGTCCCGGCAGCTGCTCGGCTCCGGCGCCGACACCCAGGCGTGCTCCCGCAGCGCCGCCAGCCCCTCGCGTTCCACCACCGCCCGCAGCTCCTGCGGCAGCGCCAGGCACAGCGGGTCGTCGAACAGCGGCACGGCCGTGGTCCCGGCCGCCGGCGGCGCCCCGAGCAGCTCGTAGCGGTAGGCCACCACCACGTCCAGCCGCCGTCCCAGCAGCTCCGGCACCGCCTCCTCCGGCTCGGCCTGCACGATCCGCGGCCGTAGCCGTGGGTACCGTACGGCGAGGTCCGCCAGCAGCGGCGCCGCCACGGTCCGCAGGGCGCTCGGCGCGCAGCCGACCGCGAGCTCCCCGCCCGGCTCGGCGTCCAGCGCCCGCACCGCCCCCTCGGCCCGCTCCAGCGCGGCCAGGACGTGGGCGCACTCCGCGGCCAGGGCCGCGCCGGCCGCGGTCAGCCGCAGCCCGCGGCCCTCGCGTTCCACGAGCGCCGCCCCGGCCTCCGCCTCCAGGGCCCGGAGCTGCTGCGAGACCGCCGACGGGGTCACCCCGTGCAGGTCGGCCACGGCCGTCACCCGGCCGTGCTCGGCCAGGTCGCGCAGCAGCACCATCCGTTTCACGTCGAGCATGGGCCCAGCCTAGCCTTCACCGTAGATGCTCTTAAGTGTCCGTGAAGGTGAAGTAGCTGGACTGAACAATCCCCTCCGCGTGATGCTCGTCCGCATGCGTATCCTCCTGATCGGCCCCCACGGAACCCTCGGCAGCGCCGTCCGCGCCGCCCTGCACGAGCGCGGCCACGAGCTGGTCACCGCCTCCCGCACCGGCGCCGACCTGCACGTGGACATCACCGACCCGGACTCCGTCCGCGCCCTGTACGACCAGGCCGGCCCGGTCGACGCCGTCGCCAACGCCGCCGGCTGGGTGCCGTGGCGGCCCCTGGCCGAGCTGACCGCCGACGACGTACGGGCCGGGCTGGCGGGCAAGACCCTCAGCCAGGTCGAACTGGTCCGCCAGGGTCTGCACCGGCTCCCCGCCCACGGCTCGTTCACGCTGGTCACCGGCATCCTGGCGCGCGAGCCGCTGCTCACCGGCTCGGTCGCCTCGCTCGCCAACGGCGCCGTCGAGGCCTTCGTCATGGCCGCCGCGATCGAGCTGCCCGGCCGGCAGCGGATCAACGTGGTCAGCCCGACCGTCTTCGAGGAGTCGCTCGGCGCCTACGGGGACACCTTCGCCGGGTTCGACGCCGTCCCGGTGGCCCGCGCGGCGGCCGCGTACGTCAAGTCCGTCGAGGGGCACCAGACGGGCCGGGTCTTCCGCGTCGCCTAGCAAAAAGGGCCGGCGGCCGTGTCGAGATCCCGCGCCCGGCTCCGTCCCCGGGGTGAACGCGACCACAATGGGTCGTACAGCACCGAGGGAGACCCCACGATGGCGAAGTACCTGCTGCTCAAGCACTACCGCGGCGCTCCGGCCCCGGCGAACGACGTGCCGATGGACCGGTGGACGCCGCAGGAGATCTCCGCGCACGTGCAGTACATGCACGACTTCGCGGCCCGGCTGGAGAAGACCGGCGAGTACGTCGACGGCCAGGCGCTGGCCCCCGAGGGCACCTGGGTCCGCTACGACGGCGAGGGGCGCCCGCCGGTCACCGACGGCCCGTTCGCCGAGACCAAGGACCTCGTCGCCGGCTGGATGGTGATCGACGTCGACAGCTACGAGCGGGCCGTCGAGCTGGCCGGGGAGCTCTCGGCCGCGCCCGGCGCCGGCGGCGAGCCGATCCACGAGTGGCTGGAACTCCGCCCGTTCCTGTCCGTGTCGCCCGACACCACCCAGTGCCACCCCTGAGGCGTCGCGCCCTCGCCCCGTCGCCGTCGTCGCCGTCCCCGTAGGAACCCGCGGAGCCCCCTGGAGACCCCTGTGCCCCCGATCGACGAGGCCCTCCTGCGGAGCCTCACCCCGGGCGTGCTCGCCGCCCTCGTCCGCCGCGGAGCCGACTTCGCGGCGGCCGAGGACGCCGTCCAGGACGCCCTGGTCGAGGCCGTCCGCGCCTGGCCGGCCGAGCCGCCGCGCGACCCCAAGGGCTGGCTGGTCACGGTGGCCTGGCGGAAGTTCCTCGACGCGACCCGCGCGGACACCGCCCGCCGCCGCCGCGAGGACCGCGTCGACCAGGAGCCCGCACCCGGGCCGGCGGCCACGGTGGACGACACCCTCCAGCTCTACTTCCTGTGCGCCCACCCCTCCCTGAGCCCGTCCTCCGCCGTCGCGCTCACCCTGCGTGCCGTCGGCGGGCTGACCACCCGCCAGATCGCCCGGGCCTATCTGGTCCCCGAGGCGACGATGGCGCAGCGCATCAGCCGGGCCAAGCGGACCGTCTCCGGCGTCCGGTTCGACCGGCCCGGGGACGTGGCCACCGTGCTGCGCGTGCTCTACCTGGTCTTCAACGAGGGCTACTCCGGCGACGTCGACCTCGCCGCCGAGGCGATCCGGCTCACCCGGCAGCTCGCGGCCGCGATCGACCACCCCGAAGTGGCGGGCCTGCTCGCCCTCATGCTGCTCCACCACGCCCGGCGGGCCACCCGGACCGCGCCCGACGGCAGTCTGGTGCCGCTCTCCGAGCAGGACCGCGGCCGGTGGGACACCGCGATGATCGCCGAGGGCGTCGCCGTCCTGCAGGCGGCGCTCGCCCGTGACCGGTCGGGCGAGTTCCAGGCCCAGGCCGCCATCGCCGCGCTGCACGCCGACGCGCCCACCGCCGAGGAGACCGACTGGCCGCAGATCGTGGAGTGGTACGACGAACTGCTCCGGCTGACCGACAGCCCGGTCGTCCGGCTGGGCCGCGCCGTCGCGGTCGGCGAGGCCGACGGGCCGCGCGCCGGCCTGGCCGCGCTCGCCGCAGTGGACGACACGCTGCCCCGCCGCACCGCGGCCGCCGCCTACCTCCACGAACGCGACGGGGACCTGGACACCGCGGCCCGGCTGTACGCCGAGGCGGCCGGCAAGGCCCAGAACCTCGCCGAGCGCGACTACCTCACCCGCCGGGCCGCCCGGCTCAACACCCGCCCGCGTCATTGAAGGTCCACGCGCCGTCCCCCCTGCGGCACCGGGCCCGACCTGGGGGCGAACCGGCTGGTCATAGGGCCGCAGGAGGGACTTTGCCTTCGAAACCACGCCCGCGTGTGCCACGTACCACACGGGGGCGGGGATGCACCCCGTCCCGTGTCCTATAGCCTGACCGCGGATGTCTCTTCACATCAAGATTCACCGGGAAGCGGCGTCCTCCAGCACATGGGGCAGGGACGCCCCACCGCCAGCTGTCTAACGGAGAAGGCCATGACCCGCACTCCCGTGAATGTCACCGTCACCGGCGCCGCCGGGCAGATCGGCTACGCGCTGCTCTTCCGCATCGCGTCCGGCCACCTGCTCGGCGCGGACGTGCCGGTCAACCTGCGCCTCCTGGAGATCCCGCAGGGCCTGAAGGCCGCCGAGGGCACCGCCATGGAGCTCGACGACTGCGCCTTCCCGCTGCTGCGCGGCATCGAGATCACCGACGACGCCAACAAGGCGTTCGACGGCGCGAACGTCGCCCTGCTCGTCGGCGCCCGCCCGCGTACCAAGGGCATGGAGCGCGGTGACCTGCTCTCCGCCAACGGCGGCATCTTCAAGCCGCAGGGCAAGGCCATCAACGACAACGCCGCGGACGACATCAAGGTCCTCGTCGTCGGCAACCCGGCCAACACCAACGCCCTGATCGCCCAGGCCGCCGCCCCGGACGTACCGGCCGAGCGCTTCACCGCGATGACCCGCCTGGACCACAACCGCGCGATCTCGCAGCTCGCCGCGAAGACCGGCGCCGCCGTCTCCGACATCAAGCGCCTGACCATCTGGGGCAACCACTCCGCCACCCAGTACCCGGACATCTTCCACGCGGAGATCGCCGGCAAGAACGCCGCCGAGGTCGTGGGCGACCAGGCCTGGCTGGCCGACGAGTTCATCCCGACCGTCGCCAAGCGCGGCGCCGCGATCATCGAGGCCCGTGGCGCGTCCTCCGCCGCCTCCGCCGCGAACGCCGCCATCGACCACGTCCACACCTGGGTCAACGGCACCGCCGAGGGCGACTGGACCTCCATGGGCATCCCGTCGGACGGCTCCTACGGCGTCCCCGAGGGCCTCATCTCCTCCTTCCCGGTCGTCTGCAAGAACGGCACCTACGAGATCGTCCAGGGTCTGGACATCAACGAGTTCTCCCGTGCCCGCATCGACGCCTCCGTCGCGGAGCTCGTCGAGGAGCGCGACGCGGTGCGCGAGCTCGGCCTGATCTGAGGCACGGCCCACGGCCACCGCTGAACCAAGAGCGCCCCGACCAAACCTGGTCGGGGCGCTTTGGCGTGAATTCGCCTGTCACGGGCACATAAACAAAAACTAAGGTCGCTCGGTGACCGAGATCCCCCATCCTTCCCCGCCGAGCGGCAGCTGGGCAGACCCCCGGGCCGGACGGCCCCCGGTGCACCCCTCCGTCAGCGAAGCGGGCCGGCTGCTGTGCGCCGGCACCTACCTCGACGCGGGCTACCGCGAGCGCGTCATCGACGAGCTGTACGTCCACGAGGAACGCCTGGCAGCACCCGCCTACGGCTTCGACACCACCCGCGTCCTGGCCCACGCCCTGCGGGCCCGCCGGATGGAACTGACCTGGGCGGCCGGCATACTCGCCGCCTGGTTCGTCGGCACCGTCATCACCTCGGGCGCGCTCACCCTGCTCCTCGCGCCCTTCCTGCTGCTCAGCCTCGCCCGCTGGCTGCGCGCCCGGGACCTCGGGCTGCTGCGCTTCCTCGGCGTGGTGGTCCGCGTCTACGCGTGGTGGATGATCGCCGTCGTCGTGATCGCCCTGATCGGTCTGGGCCTCGCCCTCGGCGGGGCCTTCGGCGACCTGGTCGGGGTCGGCGCGCTGTTCCTCACCGACTCCCTGACCGGCTCCTCCAGCTCGTCGTCCGGCCCGTTCGGCGGCCCCGGCGGCAGCTCCTCCGGCAGCGGCGGGCTGGCCCTGTGGATGGTCCCGCTCACCTTCGTCGGCCTGGTCGTCCTCGTCGCCCTCCAGCGCAGCCAGGTCGCCCGCGTCATCACCGGCGAACTGTCCCGGCACCGCTACGCCGACCACGCCGGCGACCCCGCCGAGGCGACGCCCGGTCCCCGGTTCGAGCGCATCCGCCGCCGGATCCGTGCCGAGCAGCACTCGCCGCTCGTCATGTACGACGTCAACGACCCGCTGTGCGGGGCCGGCGAGCCGTACTACCCGTGGCACCTGTCCGTCGAGCTGCGCCCCCGCGAGGACCTCGGGCCCGACCGCAAGCCGACACCGCTGACCAACACCCACCTCGTCGAGCGGATCGTGCCGCTGCTCCAGGCCCTGCGCGTGCCCTCGCCGCACGGCTCCCCGCAGGCGGAGGCCGCCGTGCAGGACAGGCTGCGCGAACTGGTCATCGACGAGTGCGTCTTCGTACCCGTCGACGGGCTGCCGCACCGCGACCAGGCCCCGCTGTCCCCGCAGTTCTTCGCCGAGCAGCGGGCCGTCGCCATCGAGGAGGGCGGCGAACGGCGCCGGCACTTCCTGCGGGTCCGGGTCGGCGGCTGGGACGAGGACCTGGTCGTCACCGTGTTCGTCCGGGTCCACACCCAGGGCGGCATGCTGATGCTGGAGGTCGCACCGCACCTGCTCAACCCGGTGCACGTCCTGTTCTACAACGCCGACGCCGAAGCACACCGCTACCTGAACAACAACGCCCTCGGCCGCGCGGTCTGGGCCCTCGTGCGCACCCCGGCCTCGTTCGGCGCGTCCGTGGCCACGCTCGCCCGTGGGCTGGCCGGCTGGTGGCGGATCGTCACCGGCGGACACGGCGGGGCCCGGCCCGAGGGGCCGCGGACGTCGGTGCGCGAGCTCGCCGCACAGGACAACGGCTCGATCTTCCACCTGATGGACGCCGACCGGTACCTGAAAACCATTCAGGACCGGGTGGTCGGCGGGGTCACACTGGCCCTGCACGAAGCGGGCTGGCACACCGAGGAGTTCGCCCGGCGCAGCGCGATCACCATCGCCGGCGGCGGGACGTACATCCACTCGGTCCACGACAGCGCCTTCAGCGTCGGCGGGAGCGGCGCGCAGAACACCATGCACGGGAAGAGCGGGACCGGCGGGGCCGGCGGGAACAGGGGGAGTGAAGGCCGTGGCAGGTAACGGGAACGCAGCGGGTGGCGGGGACGCCGAACCGGCAGTCCGGTTCGGGAACGTCTCGGGCAGCAGCTTCAGCATCGGGGGCAGCGGCCACACCAACACCGTCCACCACTACGGCGGCGCCGGGGACGGCGCCGCCGCACCGACGGCGGAGGAACTGCTGGAGGCGGTGCAGGACCTGCGGGCCGCCCTGGTCCGGCTGCCGCGCAGCGCCGACCGGTCGGCGCTGGACACCGAGCTGGACGAGGCCGCCGAGGACCTGGAGGACACCGAGGAGATCCGCCCGGCCGTGGTCACCCGCCTGCGCCGGGCCCTGGACCGCTGGGCGCCCCTGGTCGAGGCCATCGGCGCGGCCGGCTCCCTGGCCGGCCTCCTGACCGCCCTGGGAGGCTGACCGTGGCACCCGCGGGGGAACTCCGCTGGGACCCCAAGACCCAGCGCTGGATCCCGACCGAGGCGGGTCCGGGCGGGTCGGCGACCCCGGGCGGGTCCGGACCGTCACCGTCCGGGGGCGCCG
>NZ_RPRY01000206.1 GCF_003949795.1 Streptomyces sp. WAC06614 | reverse complement strand
CTCCGGGACGGAAGGGGTGGCGGTCAGCGGGCGGCGAGGGCAGCGGTGGCTACGAGGGCCGGGCGGGGTGCGATCTCGGAGGGCATGACGATGTTGGGCTTCCGGATGGCGGCTAGGTCGGCGAGGACTTCGCGCTTGGCCTGGGCGCGCAGGGCCGGGGTGAAGACGTGTGCCTCGAGCCTGCCGTCCGCGGTGGCGTACGGGCGGAGCCGGGCCAGGATGCGGGCAGCGGCGGCAGGCTGCTCGGCGACGAGGCGGTCGAGGGCTGCGTCCAGGGCCTGGGATCGCAGGTCGTGGTCGGGAGCGGCGCGGCGCAGGTCGGTGACGGTCGCCGCGTACTGGTGGATCAGGCGGGTGTGCTCGGCGCGGCGCTGCCAGATGGCGACCAGGAACCGGCGGGCGTTGAGGATCTTGAAGGCGTCCTGTTCGGGCAGGTCAGCGAAGTCGCTGGGCAGGGTTCCCAGGGCAGAGGGGCTGGAGGCACGTGCTACCGGCACGGTCAGGGCGGCGAGTTCGTCGAGTGCCGTGTTCCAGCGCCGCTGCAGCAGCGGGTGGCGCAGCGCGGGGTCGCGGTCGTTCTGGTCGCGGGCGTCGTCGGCGACGGTACTGCGGAAGGCAACAACTCCCCTGGCCAGCAGCTGCTCTACGCCCGGGGTGCTGGGGGCGGTGAGGTGGCCGTCGGCCCAGCCTTCCTCGATCGTGTCGAAGATGTCCTTGGCGAGCGGGCGTACGGGCAGTCCCGCTGCGGCGTGGGCCTGGGCGAGGAGCTGGGTGAAGCGGGCGGGGTAGGCGTGGGCGAGCCAGCCGCGGGCGGTGGTGACCGTATCGGTGGGCCCCATCCCCGCGACAGCGTCGCGCCTACGGTTCTCGGCTCGCCGCAGGGCTGCGGTATCCCGGTGGACCTGGTGGAGGGCGGTGCGTACCTGCCGCAGCTGGCGGGAGGTACGGGCGGTGCGCGGGTCTTGGCGGTAGGCCATCCGCTCGACGGCGACCTGGAGGTCGCCCTCGGCGAAAGTGAGCGCATCGCGCAGGTCGTTGAGGCGGCCGGGAGCGTGGAGGAGGTCGTGCTGGGCGGGGCGCAGGTGGCCGGCGGCGTCGGCTATCGCGGCCGTGACCAGGTGGTCGAAGCGGTCCTGCAGGTAGTCGGAGAACGCCGTGTCGTCGAGGTCGGCGATTTCGCGCAGGCGGAGGCGGTTCTGCGGCTGGGTGGCGTCAGAGGTCGCGGGCATGGTGGTCCTTTTCGAAGGGGTTGGTGGCTGGGGCGGTCAGGCCGGGAGTGGGCGGCGGGTGGCCGGATGGGTGCGGAGTTTCGCGAAGGACACGGCAAGTCCTGCGGCCTGCAGGACGGCGCAGGCGGTGATGGCGTGGCCGAGGAGGTCGGGCGGGGTGAGCGCGACCAGGGCTCCGGCGAGGGGGAACGGTGCGAGCAGCAGCAGGATGATCAAGCTGAGGGTGCTGCCGAACACCTCGGCGGGGACGAGGTGGGCCCGTAGAGTGCGCAGCACCACGGTCATGCCCGCCTCGCCCGCCATCAGCAGCGCCACCAGGGCCAGGAAGGTGGTGTAGGTGTCGGCGGCTGCCAGGGCCAGGCAGGCCAGGGAGGCGAGGGCTGCTGCGGTGGCGCCGACCGGCCACAGACCGGCCCGGTCGATCGCGAACCGGGCGAGGGCGACCATGGCCAGGGAGGCGACGGCGGCGGCCGACCAGACGAGGCCGACCTGGCTGCTGGTGCCGCCGAGTTGCTGGATGACCAGGACGGGACCGGCGGCCTGCACGAGGCCGATCGCGGTGTTGGACAGCACCAGTCCGACGCACAGCCAGCCCAGCGCGGGCAGCGAGCGCAGGGTCCGCCATCCGATCTGGAGTCCCTGGGCGACGGGGACCGGGGCGTCCTGGGGCCAGGCGGGGCGCTGGCGCGGGGCCAGGGCCGCGCCGAGCAGGGAGCAGGCGGCGATGGTCAGGAGCATGCCGGTGGCACCGGTGTACTGCAGCAGGACTCCGGCCAGGGCCGGGCCGGCCAGTGTGGCGCCCTGGTCGATGCCGAGCAGGACGGCCTGGACGCGGTGGGCGTGGCCTCCGGCGTCCCGGCTGGCGGCGCCGCCGGCGGTCTCGGCCGCGATGTAGGAGAACTCAGTCAGGACGCCAGTCAGCGCGGCGAGCAGCATGACCGTGGCGATGGCGGCGGTGCCGCCGACGGTGGGGAGCACGGCCGCGGCGGCCAGGACGACGAGCGCGCGCAGGACCGAGGCGATGCGCAGGATCCGGGTGCTGCCGAAGCGGTCCACGGCGGCGCCGGCGAGGGCGAACGCGCCGAGGCGGGGTACCCATTCGAGCATGAAGGCGATGCCGGTCAGGGTGGCCGAGTCGGTGACGGCCAGGACCAGCAGCGGGATGCCGTACGTGCTCATGGCGAAGGCTCCGGCATCGGCGGTGCGCGGGACGTAGACGCCGCGGACGGGCCCGAATGCGGGGACGCGGACGTGTCGGCCAGTGGGTGGCCGCAGGGCGGCGTGCTTGGGAGGCATCGTGTTTCCGGGAGGGTGGGACGGATACGTTCGGGGGCCGGATCGTCGGGGTGGTGACCGTCGGTCCGGGTGCCAACGGCCTTTAGTGGCCTGGGCCGTGAGCGGGCGCAGGGAATGCGTCGTGTGGGAGAGGGGCGCGCTGCCGGGAGCGGCGCGGGCGCCGGTGGCGGCCCAGGCGGCGGCCGGGGCCGAGCTTGGGGCGGGCGGCGATCAGGACGGTCAGCGCGGTGGCGGCGCCTGCTGCGGGGAGGGCGGCGAGGGCCTGCGGGCTGTCCGAGAGGGCTCCGGCGAGCGCGGTGCCGGCGGCCTGTCCCGTACCAACGGAGAGGATCAGCCAGGCATACGCCTCGGTGGTGCGGGAGGCGGGGGCCAAGGCGTCTACCACGTGGAACCCGTTGGTGATGATCAAGGTGAGGAACAGCCCCGGTATCCCGGCAAGGGCGACGGCCGCCCGGGGGCCGGGATCGGCCAGCAAGGGAAGCCAGCCGAGAAGGAACAGGGTGCTGGTAGTGATCAACTGGGTGGTCGTGGTGCCGGGCCATGTCCTGCGGGCGTAGACCAGGCCGCCCAGGAAGCTGCCGGTGGAGAACGCGGCCGGCAGTACCCCGGAGAGCGTGGTCATCTGGTGCATGGCGGCCATGTCCGCGGCCCAGACGTTCATCGCGCCGAGCGCGAACCCGGTGCCTGCCAGTGCGGTGAACAGCAGGACCAGGCCCGTGCTCATCAGCCGTCCGGTGCCCGAAGGCCCCTCTACGGCCGGGCGCCAGTACCTCGACGGTCCGGCGCTCAGGACGATGGCCGACCCGGCGAGCCCCAGGGCCGCGGTGGCCCACAGGGCAATGTCGGGGTTGTGCGCGGTCGCCAGCCACGAGGCGAGCAGGGGGCCCGCGATGTAGAGGAGCCCTTGGGAGCCGGTATCCAGGGCCTGCACGACGCGGAGCCGTCCCGCATCGGGCAGGACAGTCGGCCACAGCGCACGGAGGCCGGCCTCCAGTGGTGGGGTGATCAGCCCCGCGAACCCCACGACCGCGGTCACGGCCGCCGGCTGTCCGTCCGCGCCGATCCACGGGAGCGCAACTAGGCAGGAGGAGTTGAGCAGGACGGCCGGAACGGAGACGCGGGTCTGCCCGTACTTGTCCATCAGGCGGCCCTTGACCGGCTGCGAGAGGCCCGAGGCCAGCCCGTAGATCGCGGCGAGGAGTCCGGCGAAGGCCAGCGATCCGCCTCCCGCAGTGATCCACAAGACCAGCGATACGGGGACCATGCCGTTGGGCAGGCGCCCGATCAGGGTGCCGCCCAGCAGGCGGGCCACGTACCGGCTGCCCAGTACGGCCCCGTACGTAGCCGAGGAAGCGGTTGTGGTTGAGCGAGCGGTCAACGGGCGGGGCTTTCCGTCAGGGCTCAGCGCCAGGGCGCCAGGAGCGAAGTGGATACCGGCGGCGGGCAGCCGGAAGGTGGCAGAGAGCGGCGGGCGTTCATCGGCTCGGACCCGTTGTGGCTGCGGAGAACAGCTCGCCGGGCCGCCAGGCGGTGGCCGGGGCGGGGGCCGGCGGCTGGCGCACGGCGACGGCCTGGCTGGTCTTTCGGGCCTGGTGGGCTGCCCACTGCCCGGAGCGGGCGGCGGCCGGGATGCGGGGCATGCCCCACACGGGGTGGGTCTCGGCGTCCGGGAGTGGGCGGGCGGTGGCCCACGTCGAAAGGGACCGGTAGATGGGGGCGAGGGCCTGGCCCGGCCCGGTCAGCTGCAGGGAGGCGACGTCATCGCGGGAGACGGAGACGATGCCGTCGTCGATGAGCCGGCGGATCGGTGAGTAGATCGCGCTGGGGCTGTGGCCGGCCATCGCTTCGGCGGAGAGCGCGGCCATGGTCGTGGTCCCGCGGGCCTTGAGGGTCCACAGCAGCACGGTGGCGTGCCGGTGGCCGATCACGGCGAGGGTGTCCTCGGCATTCTGCGCGGCCGGGATCCGCTCCGGTTCGGTCTTCCCGGTCACGCGGTTGAGGACGAGGTTCTTCTCCAGGTGCGCGTCGCCCCAGCTGGCCAGGGCGGTCAGGGACGGCATCAGTTCCCGGCCGCGGGCGGTGAGGCCGTAGGTGACGTGCAGTCGGGTCTGGGCGGTGCGTTCGACGAGTCCGGCCTCGGACAGGGCCCGCAGGCGGGGGTGGAGCTGGCCGTCGCCGAGCCACGGAAGGTGCTCCTTGAGCTTGGTGTAGCGCAGCGGGCCGGGCTGGGAGGCCAGTGTCATCAGCACCCACACGCTCCAGCGCGGCGCGATCATCTCCAGCGCCTCGGCAACGCGGGGCAGGTCGGTCGAGGGCAGGCGGACAGCAGCCAAGGCGGGAACTCCAGACGTGCGGGATGGTCGAGAAGAAGAAGGGAGGGGTCAGCGCGAGCGGACGGGCTCGGTGGACGCGGCCGGAGGCGGCGCCGGTACGCCGGCCGGGGCCTGGGGCGCGGCGGATGCCTGGGGCGTGGTGTCGGGGACGCGGGCCAGGCTGTTCAGCACGTCGCCGAGGACCTGGGCGTGGGAGTCGCGGACGGTGACGGCGTGGGCCAGGCGGCGGGTGGCGTCGGCGATGTGGCCGACGTCCACGGATTCGATCGCGCGGTCGGGGTGAGTCAGCCGGTGGAGCTGCTCGGCGTGGCAGGTGACGGCGCGGTCGGCGTACTGCAGGGCGTCGAAGCTGTTGAGCAGGGCATACCGCATGCTGCCGGGCACGGGGTCCGCGGCGAGTTCGGCAACCGGGCGGCCGTAGAGGGCTTCGATCCGCTCGCCCGCCGCACGGGAGGCAGCGTACGGACCAAGCACTCAGCCTCTCCGAACTGCCACTCCGCCTCCGGCCCCTGCTGGGGCCGGCGGGAGATTGCTGCTCGCGACCGTCGGCCGGACGGTAGTCGGGGCGGCGAGCGGGCGGACTGCTGGTGGTGGCATCGCGGCGAGCAGCTTGTCCAGGGCGGTCCGGTAGCCGCTGCGTGCTGCCAGCGCGGCCTCCAGCCACTCGGCGTCGAACCGCAGTGCATCGGAACTCAGCGAGTCCAGCTCCGCGTCGGGGGCCATCGCCGCGTGAACGCGGTCACGGACCCGTACGACCTGCGCCTCGGCCAGGGCGAGGAAGACCCGCAGCTCCAGGGCCCGTACCAGGGCGGGCGAGGCTCCGGGGCGGACCGCCCGCTGGTGAAGCTCATCGAGCGGCCCGCCGAACACGCCCTCCAGGCGGGCGTCCTGGGTGCTGGGCCGGCGTCCGTCGTTCATCGCGTACCGCTGCGGATCCGCGCGGGCTGTGCCGGAACGGGGGTGGGCAGGGTGGTCGTCACCCGGGGTCCGAAGCGCTGCTGGATGCGGGCCGTCTCGGCAGGGGCCTGCAGGAGGAACCGGAGCGTGATGGCCCGGCCGTCGCGGGCGGCAACAGCGTGGTTCACCCGGTGGGCCAGCTCCATCACCGGGTCGTCCAGCTGATCTCCCACCGCAGTCTCCAGCGCCGCGACCAGGGTGTCCTCGGCTCTCTCCAGCACCTGCTGGGCCTGGGAGAGCAGCCCGTACCAGTGAACCGCCTGGGTGGCACCAGGATGAGCCTGGGGTGCGGCGTGTACGGCCTGGGTCAGTTCGGGCATGGCGAGGCCGAACTGCGCCTCGATCCGGGCGGCGAACAGGCCGAGCACGTGGCCGTCGAAGACGTCGGGGATGTCGGACACGAGAGGGGGCTCCTGGGAGAAGGGAACGTACGGGTGGGTCAGTTCGGGCGAAGCCGTCGTCGCTGCGGAGGTCACCGTCGTCGACCCAGCCGGTGATGCCCGAGGTGGTGGTGACGTGCCGCCAGGCGCCGTCGGTGACCGAAGCCGTGAACGGCTCCCCGCGCCGCAGCACGCCCACGGCCGTGGAGTTGCCGTCGGCACGGGCATGGACGGCGACGGCGAGCACCGGCTCGGCCCGCCGAGCCGTACGGGCCGCGGCGGGGCGGCGTACCGCGGTGGCGGTGGAACGGGATGGGGCGCCGCTCAGGACGGTGGCGGTGATGGACGCGAGTGTGTGGCACACGGCGGATGGCTCCAGACCAGGCAGAACAACAGGAAGTGACCGCCCTCAGCGGGTCGGTGGTGTTGCAAAGGGTCCGGAGAATCCCCGGTTTCCGAAACCGGGACTTCGCCGCTATATTGCGCGCCGCCGATCCGCCAAACGGGGTCGAGCGGAGGCCGTGTTCAGCGGCTGTGTGGCCGTCGAGCTGGCTGCGGCACGGGGTCGCCGGTGTGGTGCGGGCCGGGCTGCGACGTGCGGTCGGAGCCGGCGGCGGCAGCGCCGGAGCCTTCTCTGAACTACGCGGTGACTGCCCTGGCCCGCCCTGGTCACGTCTGTAAAGTTTCGTCAACTAGCGTTCACGACTGCCTGCCGGGCGCCATGGTGATCTCAGGATTGGTTCATGAGCTCTTTTCAGAGGAAGCCCCCGGAGGATCCGAACCCCAAGCAAGAGTCGGGGCCTGGGAACGCACAAAGCGAAGCAGCGGAGCGAACAAGTCTCCGAGTCGGTCTGGCGTTAGCATCGGCTGCGGTTGGAGGCGCAGTCAGGGCAGTCGTCGAGCACTTCCTTAAGGACGATCAGTGATCGTCATCGAGTGGGGGGAAAAGTGGCAGGAGCGAGGCAGGTCCTGATTGTGCTGCCGTCAGAGTTGGAGATCCCGCCCGGACCTCACCGCAACCTATTGGCAGCCCTGCACGATCTCTATCGGCTAGCCGGATTCCCGAGCACCCGAAAGATAAGCGAGGCGATAGCACGGTCAGAATTCGCCAGGGATTCCATGTCCCATCAGACCGTTGCCAATATTCTGACGGGTCGCCGTGTTCCGCGCTGGCTCAAAGTGGAAGCCTTGGTAGACGCATTATTCACGCTCGCAAGACGCGAGACAATTTTGCACGAGGTTGATCGCTTCCGGTCTCTATGGTTGTCGATGCACCATCCAGAGGCAGAGCGCCCTGACCCTAAGCTCACACCTACGGCTGCTTCTTCACCACACGCGACCGAATCGACCAAAGCCAGTGAGCTGGTAGAGCCTGGGCCTACACAGGCCTGCCCTCCGCCCCTCGAAGGAAAGCCGGAACTTTGGCAAGTATTGCTGGAATCATCAGCCCTCGGAGAGAGCTCCCTTCCCACAAGACTTGTTGCGGCGGGCTGGAACGGGCCCGAGATGTTTGACGTCTCGTTTCTTCCCGGAATGTGTCAGGTCGAGTTGAATCTTCGACACCCCATGGGGAAAGAAATGTGGGAGGTCATGGATGGAAGAGATGAGAAGGCGGCGACAATACTTGCCCTTCTTCTCATCTCCTGGGCCCGCATGGAAGACGAGATGCCTTCGGGGCGAGCTATGGAACGGGTCAAGAATGCTCGAACTGATTGGGGGCGATATGCGCGCCTATACGTCGAGCAACTCCGCACGTAGAGCTTGCTCCTTGTCAGAGCTAAAGGTGTGGCAGCCGAGATCGGCCGCCGAACCCGCCGACAGGTCAGCTCCAGGCGGGTGCGGGAACGGGCGGGTCACCGGCTGGTCGCCTTGGCGGTGGCGAGGAGAGCGGCGAGGGTTTCCCAACCTCGTTGCCACGCCTGCTCCAGCGCGTACGCGCCTCCTCGTCCGACCACGCCTCCCACCAGTTGACAGCGGCCTCGTACGTTTCGAACCCGCCTTCCCGCAGGATCCGGAACTCCGGCACCGCCTGGGGGTCAAGGGAGCGCAGCATAACCACCGTCTCCACGGGTTCGCGCATGTCGGCGGTGTAGCTGGCCAGCAGGGCGAAGTGGTCACCGTCGCTGCGGACGCGTGCTTCCAGGGCCCGGGTGAGGTCGTCGGCGGGGTCGTGCACACCCTCCTGCGGGCTGAGCCCGTCGGAGGGGCAGCCGCGGGCTGTCAGGTACGACTGGGCCATCACGTACAGCGGGAGTTCCTTGGAGTCGACCTCGAAGGTCCGGGCGCTCAGGTCCCGGGAGATGTGAACGGCGCGGAGCTGCGGGCTTCCTGGGATGCCCCAGGTGGCTCCCTCGTCGAGGAGCACGAAGTAGCTGTCGGTGTCCGTGCGGTGTTCGCCGAGCACCTTGAAGGACGAGACGTCGAGATGGTCGTGGTGCTGCTCGTGCTCGTCGTCAGCGGGCTCGAAGCCGTCGACTTCGTAGTCGGGTTCGTGGAGAGGCACGTGGGGTGGGCTGCTTTCTGCGGACGGGAGAGGACGTACCGCGGGCACCGTGCGGTCAGTGGTGTCGGGCTGGTGCCGGCCAGGCTCCGGCCGGGCGTGCGGGCACCGAGGTGGCAAAGGCCGGCGTGCGGCGGGTGCCGAGCAGCGCGGTCCGGCCGGTCTCGGTCAGGGTGACCGGCTGGCCGACAGTCAGAGCCCGGGACGTGTCCCGGGTGACCAGCCCGTGGGCTTCCAGGCGCTGGAACACCGGAAGCTCGATCAGGCGGCTCTGGACGGTGCGGACCGAGACCCGGTGGGTGAGGAGGTGTTCGCGCATCGTGCCGCCGCCCGCGAGCGAGAGCAGCGCGGCGAAGTCGCGGGGCGTCAGCTCGTCGTCGGCGGGAGCGGCGGCGGGGGTGGCGGCTCTGGCTGCCTCCAGGGCGGCACCGACGCCTTCCTGAAGGCGGTCGCGGGTGGCCGTGGCCTGGGCCAGGTCGTGCAGGGTACGGCGCAGGCGGTCCAGGAGCGGGGTGTCCACGGGGTAGCTCCCGGAGGAGAGCCGCTTCAGCGCGTTGCGGTGGTAGGTGACCGCGTCCTCGGCGGTCACCAGTTCCCGGTGCACGGCAGCAAGCGCTGCTCGTTCAGGCGGGAGCAGCCCACGGAGGTGGTCGTGGTGCAGGACGGTCAGGTCGCCGACGACTTGCTCGATGGCCGCGTCCAAAGCGGTCGCCGGGGACTCGCGGGCGGTCACGACGGCAGGCAGTCGCAGTCGGCCGGAATGGCGGACAGAAGGGCCGAGCGGCGGTAGGACTTGCGGCGCCGCCCGTCGCCGTGGGTGACGTCGCGGCTGGCCACCTCGTACGGGCGGAGCAAGGTGGCCAGGCGGGTCTGGGTGAGTTCGGCGTAGGGCCAGCGACCCTCGGCTACGCCGGGCAGGGTGCGCAGTTCCGCGACGAGGTCGGCGGAGGACACCGCGTCCGGGCCGCCGTGGAGGGCGAAGATGTCCAGGCAGGCGGCCAGGATGCACGGGGCCCTGAAGGCGGGGACCGTGTCCTCGGTGGGGCGGCTGAGGGCGGTCGGCGGCTGCTCGGAGTCGGTGCACGGCGGGCAGCAGGTGTCGGCGCCCAGGAGCTGCGAGACCTGCCGACCCGCCTTGGCGTGCTCGACGAGCAGATTGCTCAGGTCGTCGAGCTCTTGGTCCTGAGCGGCGGGAGTGGTGGGCTGCGGTCGGCCGGCCCAAGCGCTCAGTTCCGCTTCCACTTCCAGCTGGCGTTCGTGGGCGTCCAGCAGGGCCTGGTGGCGCGGGTGCGGCGCCGGGCGGGGCTCGAGGAGGGTCGTCATCAGAGCCTGGAGCAGGGGGGAGGACTGGGCCATGAGGTTGGTCATCGCGAAGGACCCTTCGGGGAAGTCGTGGTGATGCGGGCGGGCACGGGAAGTCCGGGGACCGGGAACGCCGGGGCCGGAGGCGCCGGCCTGGGCGCGGGGCGCGGCCGGACTTGCGGTGAGAGGGAACGGGCCGCGTGCGCGCGGGGCCCGACCGCGGGGCGGGGGCGGCCTACGCGAGCCCGGACGGTGTCGTAGATGTCGTGCTTGGCCCGGGGGCGTACGGCGACGACATGGATGTCGGTGGGGTGGCTGGAGCCGGGCGGGGCCGGGCGGTGGGCATAGACGATGCGGTACTGCACCTGGGCGCCGAGGTAGAGCTTGCGGTACCCGGACAACTCCCCGGTCAGCTTGCCGCCCCTCACTTGGGCGCGGACCACGTCCTGGATGAGAGCGAGCCCCAGGTCTCGCATGTCGCCCGGGGCGGCCAGCAAGTCATTCAGGGCCTCGGGGTGAACGGACAGCCCGAACGCCGGCGGAGGCTGCGGTGGGTGTGTCACGTGGCGACCCCGACCGGCGAAGGTCCGGCATCAGCCTGCTGGGCTTCGGCATCGCGGGCGGCGGACTTCGCGGACGGACCCGGGCCCCGCAGCAGGCGGTGCTCGGGACGCTCCGGGTCGGTCTGGCAGGCGCTGAGCGGGCCGCCGGGGGCGCGGACGTAGGCCAGGCAGTGGGTGAGGTAGTCCCGATGCCAAACGGCCATGCCGCTGAGGCCGGCCTCGGGGTCCTTGTGCTGCTGGTAGGCCAGCCACAGCGCGTGCAGCCACGCGACGACGTCGAGGTGTTCCTGCCACTGGTCGCACCACGGAGCGGCGGTGGTGACCTCGGCGCCGTAGACGTCCATGAGGTGGTCGTCCACCCAGTCGGTGAGCGCGGCCAACTCGTCCTCGAACTCCTCGCCCTCCAGTTCCAGGATCGGCTTGGGGTCCGGCGGCGGGGTAGGGGCGGCGTACGAGGGCATGCCGGGGAATCCCGCGAAGGGCATGCTCGCGGTCATCGGGTCGGCCGGCGGGGCGGAGGCCAGCGTGTCGATCAGGCGGGCCTGCTCGGCCGACTGGTCCAGGAGCTTGCGCACCGACGCCTCGATCGATTCGAGGTCGCCTTCCGGCAGACGGACCGGCTCCATTTCCCCACCATGGCGGGGCTCAGCAGATTCGGACACGAAAAGGGTTCTCCTTGCAGCCGGGGCCGTGGATTCAGTGGCTCCGATGGTCCGGAGAATCCCCGGTTTCGGAAACCAGGGATCTGCCGCTATATTCCGCCCCGCCGCAATCCGGCCGGTGATGCGGTCCGGTCAGGAGGTCAGGTCGAAATCGTCCTGGGAATGCACCTGCTGGAGGGTCTCGGTGAGCCGGTCGGAGGCGACGGCCGCGTACTGGCTGGTCTTCTCGATGCCGATGAAGCTCCGCCCTTCAAGGAGGGCTGCGACCCCGGTGCTGCCGGATCCGGCGCAGAAGTCGAGCACGGTGCCGCCCGGCGGGGCGATCTTCACCAGCTGCCGCATCACCTCGACGGGCTTCTGCGTGATATGCCGGCGTGCCTTGCCCGAGGGCTGCGAGGCGCTGAACATCCCCGGCAGGTAGACCGGGTTCGCGGCGGCGTCGATCTTGCCCTTCGCGCCCCAGACGATGTACTCGGTGTCCTGGCGGAACTTGCCCTTCTGTGGCCTGGCCTGCGGCTTGTGCCAGGCCAGGAGGCCCAGCCACAGCCATCCGGCCGCCTGGAAGGCATCCGTCGTGGCCGGCAGCTGGCGCCAGTCGGTGAACAGCAGCCCCGTGCCGCCAGGCTTCGTCACCCGGTGGGCCTCGGTCATGATCTGTGTCAGCCACAGCGTGTACGAGCGCTGGTCCATGTTCTCGCCGGTGAAGTCCGGCAGGGCGTGCTGGGCGTCGGCGGAGACGTACTTCTGGCGGGCGGAGCGGCTCGTGCGCTCCTTCGCCGTCCGGCCGCCGCTGTTGTACGGCGGGTCGGTGATGACCGAGTCGGCGCAGGCGTCGGGCAGTGTCGCGAGCACGGTCAGCGCGTCGCCCTGGTGGAGGGAAAACGACAAAAGGGGACCCCAATTCGATGAGGGATGCGGGTGGAAGGGCTCCGGACCGCGCAGAGGGCCACGGCAGTACAAGCCGGTGGCGCGCGGGGAGGCCCAAACTGTAGGTCACGATCCCCGGTTGGGAAGCATCGCGGGACATGAAGCCCGGAATCTCGCGGATTTCGGCGGCGATTTCGGTGACCGGGGATTGGGGCTTACTGTCGTGTCACTGCCCGGCGGACACCGCCGATGGCGTACCCCTTCCCCCGTTTTCCCGTTCCCGCAGGAGGCCCCTGTGTTCCGTCCGTGACCCTGCACGCGGCCATCGCCGCCGCCCCGTCGCTCCCCGCCCGCTGCAGCCCCTGAATCGGAGACCGCCCATGTACCGCCCCTGCTGACCTCGCCCGCATCCCACGCCACTCCGCAGGACGAGGAGGTCCTCCTGATGTTCCGCCCGTAACCCCCACTGCCCCGG
>NZ_RPRY01000205.1 GCF_003949795.1 Streptomyces sp. WAC06614 | reverse complement strand
GAACGGGCGGGGAGGGAGCGGCCGCGGCGGCGGGCCGCGGCGGCCAGGCCGATCACGAGGATCAGGGCGCCGGAGCCGCCCGCCGTGGCCAGGGCGAGCCGGCGCGGTGCCGGGTCGCCCTGGCCACGGCGGCCCGGCCGGGGGCGTGAACCGGTCGCCGACGGCCCGTCACGCACCCGCCACAGCGCCCGGCAAGGGGCCGTGCCGGAGCATTGGCGCGGCGTTGGCGGGACGTTGGTGCGGTGATGGCGGGCGCCGCGAGGCTGCGGAACATGACTCAGCAGCACACGCGGGCCAAGGGCTCGCTCCCCGCGGAGACCGTCCAGGAGCTGTACCGGCTGCACGGGCCCACGCTGCTCCGGTCGCTGCTCAAGGTGACCCGGGGCGACCTGGGACGGGCGGAGGACATCCTGCAGGAGACCCTGACGCGCGCCTGGCAGCACCCCGAGGCGATCGGGCCGAACCTCAGGGAGTGCCGGCCCTGGCTGTTCACGGTGGCCCGGCGCATCGCCATCGACCACCACCGGCGCGTGGCGGCGCGCCCGGTGGAGATATCGGGCGAGCACCCCGAGGAGGCCACCGCCGTGCCGCTGCCCGCGCCGGACCCGTACGAGGAGGTGCTCGGCTCCTACGACATGACCCGCGCCCTGGCGGAGCTCAAGCCGCACCACCGTGCGGTGGTGGTCGAACTCCACCTGCGGGGGCGGTCGTTGGCGCAGGCCGCCGAGACGCTGGGCATCCCGGTGGGCACGGTGAAGTCCCGCAACTTCGTCGCCATCCGCGCCCTGCGCCCCATCCTGGAATCCCGCGGCCACGCCCTGGACACCGCGGCCTGACGGCCGGGCGGCCCGACGACTCCGCCGCCCGACGACTCAGCGGCCTGACGGCTCAGTGGCCGAAGCGGTCGAAGCGGTCGAAGCGGTCGAAGCGCACCTGCGGTCCGCAGACGGTGAACACGCCCGGCGAGCCGTCGGTGTCGGTCACACCCACCGTGCGGCCCTCGTCGTTGGGCAGGGCGATCTCGACCCGGGAGGCGGAGACCGGGCAGGCGTCCCGGCCCGAGGCGCCCCCTTCGGGGGTGACGTCCGTGTAGGACACGGACGCCTGCGCCGTGGCACCCGCCCGGACGTCCACGGTGTCGGTGCCGCTGCCGGTGGTGTCGGCCACGACGGGAGCGGCCCTGCCCCGGTCGTCCCGGGCCGTCAGGACCACGGCGCCGACCATGGTGCAGGTGGTGCCGGAGGTGTTGGTGAGCTGGACGACGGCGGTGGCCGGCTGCTGCGGGCCGGCGTGGTGGGCGGAGGCGACGAACACCAGCCGGGTGTTGGCCGTCGTACACGCCCGCGCGGCCCCGATCGCCACCGCGCCCGGCCCTTCCGCCGCTGCCGGGGGCCGGTCCTGCGCCGCCGACTCGGCCGAGGGGGCACCGGAGGGGCCAGGGACACCGGACAGGTCAGCGCCGCCGGAGAGCTCGGAGAGGCGGGAGGGGCCGGAGCCGCCGGAGGCCGTAGCGGAACCGGAAGCGGTGCCGGCGTGGCCGCATCCGGACAGGGCCAGACCCGCCAGCAGGACGGCGGCGGCGGACGTGAGCGGACGGACGGGGACGGGCATGGACACTCCGGTTCGACGTGGGGGGGGGCGGGGTGCTGCGGCACGTACGTCGTGCACCGCAGCGCTCGGCGGCACACGGACGTCCGTGCCGCCGACCGCACACCACCGGTAACGAGCGCCCCGCCTCCAAGGGTTCACAAGAATCCCGGGGGACGACCTCGACACCAGCCGTCCGACCTGCGGAAACGGACGAATACCCGCGCACCGGTCAGCACCCCGAGGCACTGAACCGGCGCACGCCGCGGGCACGTATAAACGTGCGGGGGGTGCCTTGTGCCGACCGGACCACGACCGCCGGGCGGCGGGGCGGGCACGCCCCGCACAGGGCCCACGGGCCGTCCTCCTGCCGCGGCCCCCGCCGCGGGGGCGGGCGCACGGGCCTCGTCCACTGTGGCTCGTACGGGAGGAACACCTTGTCCGGAACCGGATTCCGAAGACTGACCGCCGCGGCGGCCGCGGCCGCCGCGCTCATGCTGCTCACCACTGCCTGCACCGGCCAGGGCGCCTCCACCGCCTCGGACGACCCGACGGCCGATGTCACGCTGAACTTCTGGCACGGCTGGTCGGCGCCCGGGGAGGTCAAGGCGATCGAGGACAACGTCGCCCGGTTCCGGGCGGCGCACCCCCACATCAAGGTCAAGGTCACCGGCAACATGACCGACGACAAGATCAAGCAGGCCCTGCGGGCGGGCGGTGACAAGGCCCCCGATGTGATCTCGTCGTTCTCCACGGACAGCGTCGGCTCGTTCTGCAACTCCGGGGCCCTGGTGGACCTCGACCCGTTCCTGACGAAGTCGGGGATCGACAAGGCCAAGGTCTTCCCCAAGACGCTGCTGGACTACACCCGGTTCAACGGCAACCAGTGCACCCTGCCGCTGCTGAGCGACGCGTACGGGCTCTACTACAACAAGGACGCCTACCGGGCGGCCGGCATCACGGAGCCGCCGAAGACCTGGAGCCAGTTCGCCGAGGTGGCGCAGAAGCTCACCAAGGCGAGCGGGGACTCGTACGAGCAGCTCGGTTTCATGCCGACCTTCCACGGCTACGAGACCACCCCGATGCACTACCTCGCCCAGTGGGGCCCGGTGGCGTACTTCGACACCGCCGGGAAGTCGACGGTCGCTCAAGAACCAGCCGTGGCACAGATGTTCACGTACCAGAAGGACCTGGTGGCCAAGCTCGGCGGCTACGAGAAGCTGGACAGGTTCCGCGCGACCTTCGGCGACGAGTGGAGCGCCGAGCACCCGTTCCACCAGGGCAAGGTCGCGATGCAGCTCGACGGCGAGTGGCGGCTGGCGATGGCCAAGGAGGCCGGGGTCGGCTTCGAGATCGGCACCGCGCCGCTGCCCGTGCCGGACGACCAGGTGGCCGAGTACGGCAAGGGCTACCTGTCGGGCACCGTCACGGGCATCGCCCGCGGCAGCAAGAAGCAGAACGCCGCCTGGGAGCTGGTCAAGTACATGACCACCGACACGGACGCCGTGGTGGCCTTCGCCAACGCCCTCCACAACGTGCCCTCCACCCTGGCCGCGCTCAACTCCCCCGCGCTCCAGGTCGAGCCGGGTTTCCGGACCTTCATCGACATCGCCGCCCACCCGCGCTCCAGCAGCACCCCGGCCCAGGCCGACGGCGGCGCCTACCAGCTCACGCTCCAGGACTTCGGCTACCGCCACGAGCAGGGCACCGAGGAACTGACCGCCGGACTGCGCAAGGCGGCGGCCCAGATCGACACGGACGTCGCCAAGGCACGATGAGCGAAGCCCCGGCTCCGGCTCCGGCCCCGGGCTTGGGCCGGAGCCGGTGTCAGTGCCGGAGCCGGTGCCGGAGCCGGAGCCGGTGTCCGTGTGGGTGTCGGTGTCGGGGGGCTCGGCTCGGCGTGGGGCGGGCGGCTTCAGGGAGTCCCGTACTCGACCTCCAGGACCCGCGGCCCCCAGAACAACTTGGTCGGTCCAGCCTCGAAGCGACTGATCCGCAGACCGGGGCCGCAGCGCCGGAGCAGCTCGCGGAACGCGATGCGCACCTCCAGCCGGCTCAGGGCCGCCCCCGTGCACAGGGTGGCGCCCTCCCCGAACCCGGTGTGGGTGGCGCTGTTGGTCCGCCGCAGGTCGAACCGGTCGGGGTCGGGGAACTGCCGTCCGTCCCGGTTGGCCGCGCCGCGCAGCAGGACGACGGTGGCCCCGGCGGGTATCCGTACGCCGTGCAGCGTGAGGTCCTCGGTGGTCTGGCGGGTGTTGTACTGGGTGGTGCTGTAGTAGCGCAGGACCTCGTCGGGGAGGTTGTGCAGCAATTCCGGTTCCTTGCACAGGGCCTCGGCCTGCTCCGGGTTCTCGGCCAGGGCGCGCCAGGCGTTGCTGACGAGGTTGGTGACGTTCTCGAAGCCGGCCACCAGCAAGGTGAAGCACAGCGAGATGAGTTCCGGTCCGCTGAGCCGCCCGCCGTCCTCGTCCTCCGCGGCCCGGACGAGATCGCTGACCAGCCCCGGGGGCAGGTCCCGGCCGGCCCGCAGGGCGCGGCGCCGCTCGCCGACGAGCGCGGTGAAGTAGCCGACGAAGGAACCGGCCCCGTCCACGGCCGCCCGGACCTGGCCGGGGTCGGGCAGCGGGTCCACAATCGGCAGCACCTTGCGCGTCCAGTCCAGGAACGGCTCCCGGTCGCCGGGGTCGATACCGAGCAGTTCACAGATGACCTGGAAGGGCAGCGGGTAACCGAGGGTCCCGATGAGATCGAACCGACCCCCGGAGGGCGCGAGTTCCGCCTCGTCGAGCAACTGCCCGCAGATCTCCTCGATCCGGGGGACGAGCGCCTCGACCCGCGAGCGGACGAACGTACGCGTCACCAGCCGCTTGAGCCGGCCGTGCGTCGGCTCGTCCACGCCGAACAGGTTGTCCCCGAGGATCTCCTGGAGGCCGGTGCCGCGGTACTCCTCGAAGAGGCCGCTGAGCGAGGTGCCCCGGATCATCCGCCGCTGATCCCGGCCGAGGGCCGACACGTCGGCGTAGCGGGAGAGGAAGTACAGGCCCAGGTCGGGGTGGAAGTGCACCGGGCTGTGGTCGCGGAGCTGCTGGTAGGCCGGGTACGGATCGTCCATCGCCCCGGGGAGGAAGGGGTTGAACGCCGCCGGACCGGACGTCGTAGGTCCGGACGTCGTAGGTCCGGACGTCGTCGGGCTGAACGCCGCCGGGCCGGGCGTCGTGGGTGGAGTCGAGGTCATACCTCTTACCACGGGGCGCGCCGTGCCCTGACGAAGGAGGACGTGCCGTGGCGGTCATGGTGGGCAGGATGGACGACGCGGAGGGCCGTTGGTCCTGGGAAGACGCCCCCGACTACACCACGCCACCACCGACGCCGAACCAGGACCCGTGGCCCCCGAACCTGGCCGCGGGGGCCCTGGACCCGACCTCGGGGGCACCGGACCTGGCCCGGGGCGCACCGGAGCTGGCCCCGGGGGCACCGGACCTGGCCCCGGGCGCACCGGAGCTGGCCCCGGGCGCACCGGAGCTGGCCTTGGCGCCTGCCCCGGCGGCCGGGGCCCTTGATTCGGCCGAGGCGGCCGGGACGGCCGGGGCGTCACCCGTGTCCTCGGCATCGGCGGCGCCGGCCTCCGCGTCGGCGCCGGGACGGGCCTCCGGCCCGGAGCCCGACGCGGCGCCCCTGGCCGTGCCCGCTGCGGCAGCGGCACCGACACCGGCTGCGGCTACGGCTACGGCTACGGCTACGGCTGCCACGGCCGCGGCCATCGAGCTGGGCCGGGCCGCCGACACCGAGCTCTCCTCGGAGCGCCTCCTGCGCCGCCCCAGCGGCGCACGCCGCCTCCTGGGCGGCCTCTCGGCCCGACGCGCGGCCGGCCGCACCAACGAGGCCCAGGCGGAGGCGATCCGTACGCCGGTACGCCGCTGCCACCGGATCGCCGTGATCAGCCTCAAGGGCGGGGTCAGCAAGACCACGACCACCATGGTGCTGGGCTCGATCCTGGCCGCGGAGCGCTCCGACCGCGTCCTCGCGCTCGACGCCAACCCCGACTCGGGCACCCTGGGCCGCCGCCTCACCCGGCAGACCAGGGCCACCATCCGCGACTTCGTCACGGCGCTGCCCGACGTCCGTACGTACATGGACATCCGGCGCTTCACCTCGCAGTCCACGAGCGGGCTGGAGGTCCTCGCCAACGACTCCGACCCGGCGGTCTCCCGGCTGTTCGACGACGAGGACTACCGGCGGGTGATGGGCGTCCTGAGCGGCCAGTACCCGATCGTGCTCACCGACTCGGGCACCGGGCTTCTCTACAGCGCCATGCGCGGTGTCCTGGACCTGGCGGACCAGCTCGTGGTCGTGGCCACCGCGAGCGTGGACGGCGCCACCAGCGCGAGCATGACCATCGACTGGCTGGAGGCGCACGGCTACCGGGACCTGGTGCGGCGCTCGGTGACGGTGATCTCGCGGGTGCGCGAGTCCGGACGGCTGGTGCGCGAGGCCGACATGATCGACCACTTCGGCGCACGCTGCCGCGGCGTGGTGGTGATCCCCTTCGACGCGCACCTGGCCCAGGGCGCCGAGGTCGACCTCGCGCAGGTGGGCAGGCCGACGCGGGCGGCGTACTACGAGCTCGCGGCGCTGGTCGGGCAGGGGTTCGCCGACCCGGCGGCGGGCTGACGAGGCGTACGTACGCAGCGCAGAGCGGGGCCCCGTGGATGCCACGGGGCCCCGCTCTCTGCCACGGCGACGACCGACCGACCTGCTACGCCTCAGACCCCGGTTCCGGCTCCGGCTCCGGCGCGATGTGGAAGCGCTCCGGCCGGGACAGCGGCCTGCGCTCGTGCGGGGCGACGGCGTCACGGCGTTCGAACCAGGCGAGCAGCCGTTCCCGGGCCTGGCGGTTGCGTTCGACGGCGGCCTCCTCCCGCTCGGCCGAGACGACCTCCCGGAGGAGTACGCGCGGCACACCCGCGCCCTCGGCGGAGGTGAGCACCTCCACGACGGTGAACCGGGTACCGGGCGGGAACACCACCTCGGGCTCGGCGGCCGGCTCCCCGAAGGCGGAGGTGCGGCGGCCGGTGGTGGACCAGATCCCGAACTCGATGCCGGCTCCGGCGCCGTCGTCTGCGCCGTCGCCGGCGCCGAAGGCCACGTCGTGGGAGCGGACGGCGGCGATGGCGGCGGGTTCCTCCAGGGTGGTGCCGAGCCGGTAGCGCAGCAGCGTGCCCGTGTCGCCGGGCGCCCGGAGGAGGACGGCGCCGTGGTGGCTGGGGAGCCGCCGCAGACCGGTGCCCAGGCAACGCAGGAGCGGGCCCAGCGGGCCTTCGTGCGCGGCACGGGCGGCGGCGGCGAGGGCGGCCCGGTCGGCGGGCTCGGGCCGGTCGCTCTGGTGCACCTGGATGGCGACGAGTTCGGGCTTGAGGTCGTCGCCCCGGTGGGAGCGGAGGCCCGGCAGCTTGGAGGTGAGCAGTTCGGTGCGGCTGGCGAGGAGGTGGTAGTCGCCCCCCAGCAGCGCCTTGACGGCATCACGGTCACCGGCGGTGGCCACGCCGCTCCCCGGCCCGCCGCCACGGGGGCCCGCCGGGGCGGTGGCCCTCGGCGGGGCGACGCCGACGGCCCCGGCCGGAGGCGTTGCGGCCCGCGCCGCGGCCGGTCCGGGCGTTGCGGCCCGCGCCGAGCCGCCCGCAGCCGAGCCCTCAGCGGCCGGGCCACCGGCTCCGGCCGACCCGTCCGCCACGGCCGGGGCCGGGCCCGCGCCCACTTCGGTGCGCTGCGGGCGCGCCGGCCCGGGCGGCGGGGCCACGACCGAGGTGTCGCCCGGGGCCGACGCGGGACCTGGCTGCGGCGCCGCCGCGAGCGGTGCGTCGGGCGCCACCGAGCCGGTCGCGGCAGCGGTGACCGACGCCGAGGACTCCGAAGGCGACCCCGAGGCAGGAGCGGGGTCCTGCGCCGAAGGCGTGGCCGGGGACGCCGGGAGCGGGGGTTCCCCCGGGCCGAGCACGGGGGCGCCCGGGAGGTCCGTGGAAGCCCCGGAGGCCGGGACCGAGCCCGGGTCCAGGGTCGACGGCGGTGCCGTGAACAGCGGCTCGGCGGGGCTCGGGACGGGGGCACCCGGGACCGGCATGGAAGCCCCCGGGGCCGGAGTCGAGCCCGGGGACGGGGTTTCGCCCCCGGCAGGGGCCGGGCTCCGGTGGGACGGTACGGGGGTCGGCGACGCGTCAGCCGCCGGCACCCGTGCGGCGGCGGCCGGGGCCGGGTCGGCCGAGGCCGTCCGTACGGCGGTGGCCGGGGACGGGAACACGGCAGGCGTCACGTCCGGGACGGAGGCTGTGGCCGGCGCCGGGGACCCGGCCGGGACGGAGGCTGTCGCCGGAGCCGGGGACGCGGCCGGGACGGGGGATGCGGTCACCGCCGGCGACGGCAACGGCCGCGCCGGCTCCGGGGCCAGTACGCGGACGCCCAGGTCGGCGGAGTGTCCCTCCGCCCGCAGCCAGAGCCCCGCCGGAACGGCCTCCAGCACCCAGCCGTCGACGGCGTGGAACACCGCGGGCCCCACCGGGCGCAGCCGTGGCAGCAGTTGCCACGCCGCCGGGACGACCCGGCCCCGTTCGGCGGAAGCCAACAGCTCGGTGAGGACCGGGGACCACGTCGGAACGCCCTGGTCGTCCAGGTGCCGGGTGCCGCGGTCGCCCTCGTGGCCGGGGTCACCGTGCACGGGCAGGCCGACCGCCAGCCGGACGTCGTGGCCGAGGTCCGCGGAGAGGGCCGCGGCCAGGCCGGTGAGCGCGGCCGGTTCCGCCCAAGGGGCGCTGACGAGCAGGCTCTCGGGACCGGCCCCGAGGTCGCGTACCGCCGCGGCGACCTGCCGCGGGGCCAGGCACGGCCGGGCGGGGGTCCCGACGAGCACCAGAGTGCCGCCCGGCGGCACCGCCGCGGCCCGCACGGCGGCCTCGGGCACCCGACCGGCCCCGTCCCCGAGGACCACGACGCGGCCTTCAGGAGGCCGGGGGGCCGCGAAGGCGGGTGCGGCGCCGGCAGCGGGCACCCGCAGCTCCGGCCCGACTGCCGCCTGCGGCCGCCCCCCGGCCAGTACGGCCTCCAGCCCGCCGGAACCAGCCGCGCCTACACCGGCATCCGCACCGGCGAGGGCCACGGCATCCGCACGGACAGCGGCATCCGCACCCGCGATGGCCACGGCATCTGCACGGCCAGCGGCATCCGCACCGGCGCGGGGACCGGCGCCGGCTCCGCCATCCGCGCCGACATCCGCACCGGCAGCGGCATCCGCACCACCGCAGGGACCGGTGCCGGCACCGGCATCGGCAGCGCCGTCCGCCCCACCGGCGAGCGCCGCCTCAGCCTCGTCCTCGCCTTCGCCCCAGCCCTGGGCACCGCGCTCGACCCCGGCCCCGGGCCCGACCTCGGCGTTGGCCTCACCCCCGGGCCCAGGCCCGGCCCCGGCCCCAGGCCCGTCCTCGGCCCCGGGCTCCGGCTCCTCCCGGTGGCGTCCCCCGGAGCCCGCCACCGAGGGGGACGCCGGTGCCGGCAGGGACGCGGATGCCGGTAGGGACTCGGGTGCCGGCAAAGACGCCGCTCCCGGCAGAGAGCCCACTGCCGGCAGGGAGGCCGGTGCCGGCAGGGAGGCCGGTGCCGGCACAGACGCCGGCGGCCAGTCCGGCCCCAGTTCGTGCAGTTCGCCCGAGGGTTCGGCCGCCCACCATGCGCCCGGTTCGCCGGTCGGTGAGGTGACGACCAGCCCGCTCTCCGGTTCGATCGACACCACTCCGTCGGGGGCCACCACGGTCATCCCGGCCGTGGCCGCGACACGTACCACGGGGCGCGGCGTACGGGCCGCGGCGAGGCCCGAGGCGGCCAGCACCAGCCGCGTGGCGCCCCGCTGCCCGGCGGTCAGGGTGAGGGCGGTGAGCGAGGCGCGCAGCACCGCGGCGGCGTCCGGCGCGGCGGCCAGGACGAGGAGGCTGTCGGGGAGTTCGGGCAGCAGCCCGACGGCGTCGGAGAGCGCGGCGGGGACCCCCGGCGGGGCGATCACCAGGTGCGGCCCTACGGCCTGCAGCTCGGCCGGGGTGTGCGTCGTCATGGGGATGTCCTTCTCGGATGACCGCGCGGCCGTCGTCCGGGGACGGCTGATACCGCCCCCTCCAGTGGCAACGGCCGAGGGGCCCCCGACGGTTCAGCAGATCCGCGGTGACCGGCCGTCTCTCCCCCCGTCGCGTCAGGACTGCCCGGCCGCCGCCGCGTGCGCAGCGCTTCCGCGGGTTCGAGACCCAGGAGTCGGCGGCCATCCTCGGTGAGGGAGGCGGAGAGGGTCCGGACCTCGTCGAGCACGCGCAGTGGCCGGCGGCGGCCCTCCCCGAGCCGCGCAACGAGCGCATCCCGCAACGGCCGCGCGTCCGGAGCACTGGAGAGGGTGGTGTCGGCGCACAGGACGTGGGCCCGCAGGCCCGGCGGCACAGCTGCACCGGCACAGGGCGAGCGCCAAGGGGCAGGGTTCGCCCGTGGCACGGGCACAGGCCGCCCCCTCCCAGGCGGTACGGCATGCAACCGGTGGCCGCCCCAGGGTCTCCGGCACGGCGCCAGACGGATCTCGGCCGTGCCGAGGCTGAGCATGTCCCCTCGGCCGTGGCAGTGGTGACGTCCCGTTCGACCGACGGCAGGCCGTCCGCGGGCCGGCCGCGGAGCCGAGCGCGTGGCAGGGCACCCCCTGAGGCGGGGGTGACGGGCTTCGCCCTGCCGCCCTTGGCGGCGGGCGCCCGCGCGCGGAGGCAGCGCGGCGATGACACGTGCCCGGCGGGAGCCCGCCGGGACGGAGCGGGCCACGGTGGACAGGCAGGCACTGGCGAAGCTCTCCCGGCTGCACGCCCCGTACTTACTGCGCTCGCTGCTGCGGACGACCTGCGGCGAGCGCGGCCCGACGCAGGGGGCCTCGATCGAGGAGGTTTCGTCTCCGCATGCCCCCACGCTCGCGAGCTGAGGGGCGAGGGCGCGCACGACCCAGGCCGGCTGCTCTCGCCGGCCCGGCGGATCGCCGTACACGCCGTGGGTGGCGGGCCGGCCTGCCCGCCACCCACGGCCATGCACGGACCCTGCGGCCGGTCCCCGACGCGCCCGCGCACAAGTCGGCAGCCACCGGCTGAAAAATCGGCTCCCGGCCATGTGAACCCATCGGGCACCGGGGCGCGTTCCTGTGAGTGGGGCACCGGTCACCGAGTGGACGCGGTCGGCCGGAGCCCGCAGAGACCGGCCTGGGCGGAGTCCCCCCTTCCCACGCGCCGGAGCACCGCCGTCGGTCGTCCCCCGTCTCCGGCGCCGGTGCCGGCCCGGGCCCGTTCTCCCCGAACGGCCCGGGCCCTCGTCCTTGCCGCGCGCCGGGCCCGGAGCGTGAACCGCCGGGGGGCGGCTCACGCTCCTGGCGCCTCCGCCCCGCTTCCCGGCTCCGGGGCGTCCCCGGTTCAGCGGAAGGTGTCGAACAGCTCGTCGCGCGCGACGGCCAGGGCGCTTCCCCAGGCCCCCGCAGGACGGGGCGTTCCGGGTCCCGCCCGTCACGAGCGGGGGCCGGCAGGCGGACAGCACCGCCAGGTCGGCCGCCACCAGTGCGCGCGGGCGGCTCGCCGCTCACGGTCGTCAACCCGCTGCACGGAAGGCCCAGTTCGTGGTCGAGACGACCAGGTCCCCTGACCGACCGGTGGCGAGGCTCCGGCACAGCGGTGAACGGAGCCCGCCCGGCGCGGCGTTCCACCGGGCGCTCGGCTCCGGCGGCCCGGTCGGCTGCACCTCGCCTTCGACCTCGGGGCTTCGGCAGCCGCCCGGACAGCCCAAGCGGCCCGGACTGAACGTCGCGGGCGCCCTGGGCCGTTGCCAGCGCTCCGCCTCCGCCTCCGCCTCCGCCCCGACCACAGGGCTCCCGCAGCCGCCCCCGTGGCGCGGATGAACCTCCCAGGCGCCTCGGGCCGTTGCCAGGAGTGGACGGACGAACGACCTGGAGGACCGCCATGCCTGCTGCCCGCGAGCACGCCCCCGAACCGGCCGCCGAGGAGCACCGCGCGGCCGGCGCGGTGCCGCCCGCCACGGCAGCCGTGGGTCCCGCGACGGCCTCGTCGGGTCCGGCCACGACGGGCGGGGCCACCGCGGTGGCCGCAGCCGCCGGGTCTCCGGCCCCCGCCCCGACCGCGGACGTCGCCGCGCTGACGATCGACGACATCGACCCGGACTCGCTGCCGGTGGGCGCGCACGCGGTCCCGGAGTTCGTCCGGCTGGCGGCCAAGGCCTCGCCCGGCGAGTGGATCGGTGTCATCGACCCCACGTGGCGCGGCGGCACCGCGCCGCCGCGCTGGGCGCTGGTCGGCGAGTGGCGGGCGGACGCGGAGGGCGAGGTCGCCGAGTTCCGGGAGAACGAGGAGTACCGCCCCTCCCCCATGGCCAACGGCTGGCCGGAGCCGACCGATCCGGTGGACGAGGCCGTCCAGCTCTCCGCCACCGGTTACGGCCCTCCGGGCGATGTGCACAAGGCGCTCTCCGCCGGCCCGATGGCCATCGCCCTGGACGAGGACAACGCCATCGACGTGGTGCTCCTGCCGGACGACGAGGAGAGCCCGGCGGTGATGGTCTTCTCCTCGGACGCGCAGATCACCGCCGCGGGCGGGCCCAGGTACGGCGTGATCACCGCCGACCAGCTGGTCGAGGTGCTGCCCCCCACCCACAAGATCCTCGTCAACCGGGCCGCGGTGGTGGCCATGCGCATCGAACCCGAAGACCTCCGCGCGGCCGTCGCGGAGGCGACGGCGGAAGCGGCCGAGGCGACCGAAGCCGCCGACGACCCGACCGACATGGCCGCAACGGCCGCAGCCAACCCCACGGCGGCCGAACGCACCGCGGCCGAACGTACCGCGGCCGAGCCCGCCGCGAGCGTGCCCGCCGAGCCCGGTTCCCCCGGCACGGGCGACGTGCCGGGGGAACGGGGCCCCGCCGTCACCCCCGACTCCGCGGCCTCGTCGACGGCCCGGCCCCCGCTCCCGTCGGACACCGTCGAGCCGGCGTCCACCAGGACGGCCGAGGCTCTGGAGGCGCACACCGACGCGGAGCCGGACGGCCGCCCCGCCCAGGCCGCCGGGGCCCCGGCCCCGGCCGATGCCGACGGAGCCGGGGCCCCGGAC
>NZ_RPRY01000204.1 GCF_003949795.1 Streptomyces sp. WAC06614 | reverse complement strand
ACGCCCTGCCCGACAACGGCATCGGCTACGGCCTGCTGCGCCACACCGGCACGCACCCCGAGGCCGCGGCCGCCCTGGCCGCACTGCCCGCCCCGCAGATCGGCTTCAACTACCTCGGCCGTTTCGACGCGGCCGCGGGTGAGGGGACGGGCGCCGACTGGGCCCTGCGCTCCGACGCCGACCTCGGCGACGGCCGCGAACCCGGCATGCCCGTCGCGCACGCGCTCGACGTGAACGCGGTCACCCTCGACCACGCGGACGGCCCGCACCTGACCGCCGACTGGTCCTGGCCCGCGGCCCTGTTCACCGAGGACGAGGTCCGCTCCCTGGCCGAAGGCTGGTTCGAGGCCCTGCGTTCCCTGGCCGCGCACGCCGCGACCGCCGGGACGGTCGGGCTGACCCCGTCGGACGTGCGTCCGCTGGTGTCGGTCACCCAGGAGCAGATCGAGGCGCTGGAGGCCGACCACGGTCCCCTCGCCGACGTACTGCCGCTCTCGCCGCTCCAGCAGGGCCTGTTCTTCCACGCCGTCTACGACACCGAGGGCGAGGACGTCTACACCGTCCAGCTCGCCCTCGACATCGAGGGCACGGTCGACCGGCCCGCCCTGCGCGCCGCCCTGCACACCCTGCTGGCCCGGCACGCCAACCTCCGCGCGGCCTTCCGCCACGAGGGCCTGGACGCCCCCGTCCAGGTCGTCCCGGCAGACTTCGCACTGCCGTACACGGAGGTCGACCTGACCGGTCTGCCGGCCACCGAGCGGGACGCCGAGGCCGACCGCCTGGTGAGGCAGGACCGCACCCGGCGCTTCGACCTGACGCGCCCCCCGCTGATGCGCTTCACCCTCGTCTCCACCGCCGCCGACCGCCACCGGCTCGTCGTCAGCCACCACCACCTGCTGCTCGACGGCTGGTCCATGCCGGTCTTCCTCGGCGAACTGTTCACCCTGTACGCCGGCCAGGGCGACGGCACCGCCCTGCCCCGGGTGACCCCGTACCGCGACTACCTGACCTGGCTCGCCGGGCAGGACCGGAGCGCCGCCGAGGCCGCCTGGCACGAGGTCCTCGACGGGCTGACCGAGCCCACCCTCGTCGCCGCGCCCGACCCGTCGCGCGCGCCGCTACGGGCGGAGCACACCCGGCGGGAACTGTCCGAGGCCCAGACCGCGGCGCTCGCCCGCTGGGCCCGGGAGCGCGGGGTCACGGTCAACACCGTGGTCCAGGCCGCCTGGGCGATGGTCCTCGGCCGGCTCACCGGCCGCACCGACGTGGTCTTCGGCGGCACCGTCTCCGGCCGTCCGCCGCAGGTCCCGGGCATCGAGTCGATGGTCGGCCTGTTCATCAACACCCTGCCGGTCCGGGTCGCCCTCGACCCGGCCGAGCCGCTCGGCACCCTCCTGGACCGCCTCCAGGCCCAGCAGGCCGGCCTGATGGACCATCAGTTCCTGCCGCTGGCCGACCTCCAGCGGATCACGGGCCTGGGCGAACTCTTCGACACCCTCGTCGTCTTCGAGAACTACCCGCTCGACGCCGACGGGCTGCGCGACGCCGCCGGCGGCCTGGGCATCGTGGGCGGCGACAACCACGAGAGCACGCACTACCCGCTCAGCCTCACCGTTAGCCTGGGCCGTTCCCTCGGTCTCGACCTCGCCCACCGGCCCGACCTGCTCGACCAGGGCCGGGTGGACGACATCGCCGCCACCCTGGTGCGGCTGCTGGGCGAGGCGGCCGGGCAGGCGTCCGTCCCCGTCGGACGGCTGCGGCTGCTGCCCGCGGCCGACGAACGGCGGGTGCTGGCCGACTGGGCCGGCCACGTGACGGCCCGCCCCGAGCCGGAGCCGCTGACCGAGCGGTTCGCGCGTCAGGTGGCCGCCACCCCCGGCGCCACCGCGGTGATCTGCGGCACGGACCGGCTGACGTACGCCGAACTGGACGAGCGCTCCGCGCGCCTGGCACGGCTGCTCACCGACCGGGGCGCGGGCCCCGAGGGCTACGTCGCCGTGGCCCTGCCGCGCGGCGCCGACCTGCTGGTCGCCCTGCTCGCGGTGCTCAGGTCCGGCGCCGGCTACGTACCGCTGGACCCCGAGCACCCGGCCGAGCGGCTGGGCTACGTCCTCGAGGACGCCCGCCCCTCGCTGCTGCTGACCACGGCCGCGACCGCCGCGGCCCTGCCGGCCACCGGTACCCCGGCGCTGCTGCTGGACGATCCGGCCACCGGCGCGGCCCTCGCCGCGTACCCGGCCGACAGCACCCCGGTGCGCCGGCCGGCCGACGGGCGGACCCCGGCGTACGCCATCTACACCTCCGGTTCCACCGGGCGTCCCAAGGGCGTCGTCGTCCCGCGCGCCGCGCTGGACAACTTCCTGGCGGACATGGCCGAGCGGGTGCCGATGGACGCGACGGACCGGCTGGTCGCCGTGACCACCGTCTCCTTCGACATCGCCGCCCTGGAGCTGTACCTGCCGCTGCTGGCCGGCGCCGCCGTGGTGATCGCCGGCAAGGACGAGGTCCTCGACCCCGACGCGCTCGCCGCGCTGATCACCGGGCACGCCGGCACCGTCCTCCAGGCGACCCCGTCGCTGTGGCAGACGCTCACCGCCCAGGTTCCGCACGCCCTGACGGGCCTGCGGATGCTGGTCGGCGGCGAGGCGGTCCCCGGCGCGCTGGCGGCGGCCATGGCCGCCGCCGGCCGGTCGGTGCTCAACGTGTACGGGCCGACGGAGACCACGATCTGGTCCACCACCGCCGAGCTCGACGGCACGGCGGCCGCCCCGTCCATCGGCCGTCCCATCCTCAACACCCGGGCGTACGTCCTCGACGGCGCGCTGCGCCCGGCCGCCCCCGGGGTACCCGGCGAGCTCTACCTCGCCGGCGCCGGGCTGGCCCGCGGCTACCTGGGCCGGCCCGCGCTGACCGCCGAGCGGTTCACCGCCGACCCGTACGGCGCCCCGGGCACCCGGATGTACCGCACGGGCGACCTGGTGCGCTGGAGCGAGGACGGCACCCTCGAGTACCTGGGCCGGACCGACTTCCAGGTGAAGGTGCGCGGCTTCCGCATCGAGCTCGGCGAGATCGAGGCCGTCCTGGCCCGCCACCCGCGCGTCTCCCGGGTCGCGGTCGTCGTCCGCGAGGACCGGCCCGGCAGCAAGCTGCTGGTCGGCTACGTGGTCCCGGCCCCCGACGGCCCGGCGCCCGACACGGCCGAGCTGCACGCGCACGCCGCCGCCGACCTGCCCGACTACATGGTCCCGGCCACCTTCGTCACCCTGGACGCCCTGCCGCTGAACACCAACGGCAAGCTCGACCGCAAGGCGCTGCCGGCGCCCGACTTCTCCGACCGGCCGGCGGGGCGCGCCCCCGAGGGCCCGCGGGAGGAACTGCTGGCGGGCCTGTTCGCCGAGGTCCTGGGGCTGCCCTCGGTGGGCGTCGACGACAGCTTCTTCACCCTCGGCGGCGACAGCATCACCTCGGTGCAGCTCGTGGGCCGGGCCCGGCTGGCCGGCCTGGTGCTGACCCCGCGCGAGGTGTTCCAGCACAAGACGGTCGCGGCCCTCGCCGCCGCCCTGCCGGCGTCGGCGGCCGAGGAGCTGCTCGCCCCGGACCCGGACGGCGCCGACCCGGCGACCGGCCCCCTGCCCGCCACCCCGATCATCCGCTGGCTGCGGGACCTGGGCGGTCGCATCGACGGGTTCAACCAGTCGGTGACCGCGCCCGTCCCCGGTGACCTGACCCAGGACGCCCTGTGCGCCGTGGTGCAGGCCGTGCTCGACCACCACGACGCCCTGCGCGCCCGCCTGGTGCGCGAGGACGCCGCATGGTTCCTGCACGTGCCGCCGAAGGGCACGCTGCGCGCCGCCGACGTGGTCCACCGGATCGACGTCGCCGGCCTCGACGAGGCCGCCCTCGCCGAGCGGTTCGACGCCGAGGGCCGGGCCGCGCAGGACCGGCTCGACCCCGACGCCGGGCTGATGGTGCAGGCGGTCTGGTTCGACGCCGGACCGCAGGCCCTCGGACGGCTGCTGCTGATCGTCCACCACCTGGTGGTCGACGGGGTGTCGTGGCGGATCCTGATGCCGGACTTCATGGCCGCCTACGAGGCCGTCGTCGCCGGCCGGGAGCCCCAGCTCGAACCGGTGTGGACCTCGTTCAGGGAGTGGGCCCGGGGCCTGGCCCGCGCGGCCCTCGCCCCGGAGCGGGCCGCCGAGCTGCCGGTGTGGACCTCCATGCTCGACGGCTACCAGGAGCCCGCGCTCGGCGCCAGACCGCTGGACCCGGCCCGCGACGTGGCCGCCACGGCCCGGCAGTACAGCAGCACGCTGCCCGCCGACGTCACCGGTCCGCTGCTGACCACCGTGCCCACGGCCCTGGGGACCGGGGTGAACGAGGTGCTGCTCACCGCGTTCGCGCTGGCCGTCACCGAGTGGGACCGCGGCCGCGGCCGCAGCCGCGAGCAGGGCGTCCTGCTCGACCTGGAGGGCCACGGCCGTGAGGAGCTGCTCGCCGGCGTCCTGCCGGACGCCGACATCTCCCGCACGGTCGGCTGGTTCACCAGCCTGTTCCCGGTCCGCCTCGACCCGGCGGTCCCCGACGGCGAGTGGCAGGAGCTGCACGCGGGCGGACCCGCCGTCGGCCGGGCCCTGGCCCAGGTGGCCGGCCAGCTCGCCGAACTGCCCGACAACGGCGCCGGGTACGGGCTGCTGCGCCACCTGAACCCGCAGACGGCGGACGTCCTCGCCGCCCTGCCCGTCCCGCAGATCGGCTTCAACTACCTGGGCCGGTTCGGCGGCGGCGACGGCAGCGGGGACGACAACGGCGACGGGGGCCTCGGCGGCAGCGACGCCGCGATGCCCGCCGCACACGCCCTGGAGCTCAACTCGCTGGCCCAGGACGGCCCCGGCGGTCCGCGCCTGGTGGCCTCCTGGACCTGGCCCGAGGGGCTGTTCACCGAGGCCGAGGTGGCCGCGCTCGCCGAGGGCTGGTTCCGGGCGCTGCGCGCCCTGGTGGCCCATGCCGCGGACCCCGCGGTCCGGCCGGTGCAGGTGGTGGCCCCGCGTCCCGCGGCGGCCGGACCGGCGCCGCTCCTCGATCTCGACCAGGACGAGATCGACGCGTTCGAAGAAGACTTCGAGTTCTGAGTGGAGAGAAGCGACATGACCAAGCAGAAGCCGCGCCTGGAGGGCATCCTCCCGCTCTCCCCGCTCCAGCAGGGCCTGCTGTTCCACGCGCAGTACGACGAGCAGGGCCCCGACGTCTACACCATGCAGTTCGTCCTCGACATCGAGGGCGGCGTGGACACCGAGCGCCTGCGCTCCGCCTGCGCCGCCCTGCTGCGGCGGCACGCCGGCCTGCGGGCCGCGTTCCGCCACCGCAAGAACGGCGAGCCGGTCCAGCTCATCCCCTTCGAGCTGGCCCCCGACTTCACCGTCACCGACCTGTCCGGCCGACCAGCCGGCGAGCGGGCCGCGGCGGCCGAGGAGATCGCCGCCGCGGACCGGGCCCGCCGGTTCGACCTGGCACGCCCGCCGCTGATCCGCTTCACCCTGGTGGACCTGGGCGAGGGCCGCTTCCAGTTCCTCGTCACCGCGCACCACATCCTGCTCGACGGCTGGTCCCGGGCCCTGCTGATCGGCGAGCTCTTCGAGCTGTACGGGCTGCTGGGCTCCGGCTCCGACGAGCGGGCCCTGCCGGCGGTGACCCCGTACCGCGACTACCTCGCCTGGGTGGTCGCGCAGGACCGCACCGCCGCCGAGGACGCCTGGCGCCGGGTCCTGGACGGGGTGGAGGAACCCACCCTGCTCGCCGCCCCCGACGCCGGCCGCGCACCGCTCGCCCCCGCCCTCACCCGCGTGGAGCTGCCGGCCGCCGCCACCGCCGAGCTGGCCCGCTGGGCGCGCGGACGCGGCATCACCGTCAACACCGTGGTGCAGGCCGCCTGGGCGATGATCCTGGGCCGGCTGACCGGCCGCGACGACGTCGTCTTCGGCGGTACGGTCTCCGGCCGCCCGCCGCAGCTCCCCGGGGTCGAGTCCATGATCGGCCTGTTCATCAACACCCTGCCGGTCCGGGTCACCCTGGACCCCGCCGAGCCGGTCGGCGCCCTCCTGGAGCGCCTCCAGGACCAGCAGGCCGCCCTGATGGACCACCAGTTCCTGGGCCTGGCCGACATCCAGCGCCTCACCCCGGCGGCCGGTGAGCTCTTCGACACCCTCCTGGTGTTCGAGAACTACCCCGTCGACACCGAGGGCCTGCGCCGCTCCGCCGGCGGGCTGGGCGTCGTCGACGGCCGCAGCCACGAAGGCACCCACTACCCCCTGAGCCTGCTGGTGAACGCCGGCGAGACCCTCGCCCTGGACCTCAGCCACCGCCCCGACCTCCTCGACACCGCGGCGGCGCGCGCCCTCGGCGCCCGCGTACTGCGCCTGCTCGCCTCCCTGCCGGGCGCCGAGGACATCCCCGTGGGCCGGCTCGACCTGCTCACCGGCGAGGAGCGCGAGCAGGTCCTCGGCACCTGGAACGACACCGCCCACGACGCCCCCCTGGAGACGCTGCCCGCCCTGTTCCGGCAGACCGCCGACCGCCACCCCGACGCCGTCGCCGTCGAGTGCGCCGGCACCGCGCTGACCTACCGCGAGCTCGACTCCCGCGCCAACCGCCTGGCCCGGCTGCTGATCGCCCGCGGAGCCGGCCCCGAGCGGACCGTCGCCCTCGCCCTGCCCCGCTCCGTCGACCTGGTCACCGCCCTGTGGGCGGTGCTCAAGTCCGGCGCCGCCTACCTGCCCGTGGACGCCGGCTACCCGGCCGACCGCATCGCCCACATGCTCGGCGACGCGGCACCGGCCCTGGTCGTCACCGACCGCACCACCCGCCCGGCCCTCGCCGCCGCGACCGGCGACGACACCACCGCCCCCCTGCTGCTCCTGGACGACGAGGCCACGGCCGCCGCGCTCGCCGCGCTGCCCGACGACGAGGTCACCGACGCCGAGCGCACCGCGCCGCTGACCCCGCTCACCCCCGCCTACGTCATCTACACCTCCGGCTCCACCGGCCGCCCCAAGGGCGTCGCCATGCCCGGTGCCCCGCTCGCCAACCTCATCGGCTGGCACGAGGCGGAGCTGCCCGGCGGACCGGGCGTGCGCACCGCCCAGTTCACCGCCATCAGCTTCGACGTCTCGGCCCAGGAGATCCTCTCCACCACCCTGTCGGGCCGCACCCTGGTCGTCCCCGACGAGGAGACCCGCCGCGATCCGGCCGCGTTCGTCCAGTGGCTGGCCGAGCAGCGGATCAACGAGGTGTACGCGCCCAACCTGGTCATCGACGCGCTCTGCGAGGAGGCCGTGGGCCAGGGCCTGGACCTTCCGGAGCTGCGCCACCTCGCGCAGGCCGGCGAGGCCCTCGTCCTGAGCAAGCGGATCCGAGACTTCCACCACGGCACCGGACGCCACCTGCACAACCACTACGGGCCCACCGAGACCCATGTGGTCACCGCCGCCACCCTCCCGGCCGACCCCGACGACTGGCCGGCCCGCCCCACCATCGGGCGCCCCATCCGCAACACCCGCACCTACGTCCTCGACAGCGCCCTGCGCCCCGTCCAGCCCGGCGTCCCCGGTGAGCTCTACCTCGCCGGCGCCTGCCTGGCCCGCGGCTACCTGAACCGGCCCGGCCTGACCGCCGAGCGGTTCGTCGCCGACCCCTACGGCCCCGCAGGCTCGCGCATGTACCGCACCGGCGACGTCGTCCGCTGGACCGAGGACGGCGCCCTCGACTACCTCGGCCGCTCCGACCACCAGGTCAAGATCCGCGGCTTCCGGATCGAGCTCGGCGAGATCGAGGCCGCGCTCACCACCCACCCCGCGATCGGGCAGGCCGCCGTCGTCGCCCGCGAGGACCGGCCCGGCATCAGGACCATCGCCGCCTACCTCGTCCCCGCCGACGGCCGCACCGTGCCCGGCGCCGACGAGCTGCGCGCCCACCTCGACGGCACCCTGCCCGACTACATGGTGCCGTCCGCCTACGTCGCGCTGCCCGAGCTGCCGCTCACCCCCAACCGCAAGCTCGACCGCCGCGCCCTGCCGGTGCCCGACGGCGCGGCCGCCGCCGGCCGCGCCCCCCGCACCGCCCGGGAGGCCCGGCTGTGCGGGCTGTTCGCCGACGTCCTGGGCCTGGAGCAGGTCTCCGTCGACGACAGCTTCTTCGACCTGGGCGGGCACTCGCTGCTCGCCACCCGCCTGGTCAGCCGCATCCGGGCCGAGCTGGGCGCGGAGCTCGCCGTCCGCACCCTCTTCGAGGCCCCCACCGTCGCCGCCCTCGACGCCCGGATCGCCGGCGCCGGCCGCGCCCGCCAGGCACTGACCGCCCGCCCGCGCCCCGACGCCGTCCCGCTCTCGCCCGCCCAGCGGCGGCTGTGGTTCCTCGGCCGCTTCGAGGACGCCGGCGGCACCTACAACCTGCCGATGGCCGTGCGGATCTCCGGCGAGCTGGACGTGCCCGCCCTGCGCGCCGCGCTCGGTGACCTCGTGGCCCGCCACGAGTCCCTGCGCACCGTCTTCCCCGACACCGACGGCCGGCCCCGCCAGCACGTCCTGGACCCGGCCGACGCCGCTCCCGCCCTGCCGGTCATCGGCGTCGCCGACGAGGACCTGGACCGGGCCCTGGCCGCGGCCGCGGGCAAGGAGTTCGACCTCACCCGCGACCTCCCGCTGCGCACCCGGCTCTTCGCGCTCGGAGGCACCGAGTACGTCCTGCTGCTCGTCGTGCACCACATCGCCACCGACGGCTGGTCCATGGCGCCGCTGGCCCGCGACCTCTCCGAGGCGTACGCGGCCCGCTGCGCCGGCCGGGCCCCCGGCTGGGAGCCGCTGCCGGTCCAGTACGCCGACTACACCCTGTGGCGCGAGGAGGTGCTCGGCGACGAGCACACCCCCGGCAGCGAACTGGCCCGCCAGATCGACTTCTGGCGCACCACCCTCGCGGACCTCCCCGAGGAACTGGACCTGCCCGCCGACCGCCCGCGCCCGGCCCGGGCGAGCTACCGCGGCGACACCGTCGACCTCACCCTCGACGCCGCCACCCACCAGGCCCTCACCGCCCTCGCCCGCACCGGCCGCGCCAGCGTCTTCATGGCCGCCCAGGCCGCCCTCGCCGCGCTCCTGCACCGCCTGGGCGCCGGGACGGACATCCCCCTCGGCACGCCCGTCGCCGGCCGTACCGACCAGGCCCTCGACGAACTCGTCGGCTTCTTCGTCAACACCCTGGTGCTGCGCACCGACGTCTCCGGCGACCCCACCTTCCGTGAACTGCTGGAGCGGGTCCGCGAGGCGGACCTGGCCGCCTACGCCCACCAGGACGTGCCCTTCGAGCAGCTCGTCGAGACCCTCAACCCCGAGCGCTCGCTGGCCCGGCACCCGCTGTTCCAGGTCATGCTGTCCTTCCAGAACAACGCCGAGGCCACCCTCGCACTCGGCGGGACCCGCACGACCGCCCGGCCCGTGGGCCTGAAGACCTCCCACTTCGACCTGTCCGTCGTCCTCGCCGAGCGCTTCACCGCCGACGGCACCCCCGACGGCATCGAAGGCGGCATCGAGTACGCCACGGACCTCTTCGACCGCGCGAGCGCCCAGGCGCTCGCCGACCGGCTGGCCCGCCTGGTCGCCGACCTCGTCGCCGACCCCGACCGGCCCCTGTCGACCGTGGAGGTCCTCACGGCCGAGGAGCGCCACCAGGTCCTCGAAGGATGGAACGACACGGCCCGCGAGCACCCCACCGGGACGCTGCACGGCCTCTTCGAGGCCCAGGCCGCCCGCACCCCCGACGCCACCGCGCTGGTCTTCCGCGACGTCCGCCTCAGCTACGCCGCCCTCAACGGCTGGGCCAACCGTCTCGCCCGCCAGCTCCTGGCCGACGGCGTCCGCCCCGAACAGGCCGTCGCCGTGCGGCTGCCGCGCTGCGCCGAGCACATCGTGGCGCTGCTCGCCGTCATGAAGGCCGGCGCCGTCTATGTGCCCGTGGACCCGGCCTACCCGGCCGAGCGCATCGCCCACATCCTGGACGACGCCCGGCCCGTCGCCGAACTGGCCTCCGTCGCCGACCTGCACGCCCTCGACCGCGACCGCAACTGGCCCGAGCACGACCTGGGCGCCGACGAAGCACCCGGTGCCGGACACCCCGACAGCGCCGCGTACGTCATCTACACCTCCGGTTCCACCGGCCGGCCCAAGGGCGTCACCGTCCAGCACCGCAGTGTCGTCAACCTCTTCCACGACCACTTCGGCCGGCTGTACGCCGACGTGCTCGCCGCCGCCGGCGACCGCCGGCTCAAGGCCGCCCTCGCCGCCTCGTTCTCGTTCGACGCCGCGATCGACCCGCTGCTGTGGATGCTGGCCGGCCACGAACTGCACCTCATGGACGACGAGGCCCGCCAGGACCCCGCCGCGATGATCGCCTACGCCCGTGCGGTCGGCGGTCTCGACCACGTCGACACCACTCCCGGCCACTTCCAGCAGCTCCACGAGCTGGGTCTGACCACCGACCCGGACATCCGCCCGAGCGTGGTCGCCCTCGGCGGCGAGGCGCTCGGCGAGACTCTGCGCGCCGAACTCGCCCGCACACCCGGCCTGGTGACGTTCAACCTGTACGGGCCCACCGAGACCACCGTCGACGCCCTCGGCCAGCCGATCACCGACAGCGACCGCGTCCTGGTCGGCCGCCCCCTGGACAACTACCGCGCCTACGTCCTCGACGCGGCCCTGCGCCCCGTGGCGCCCGGTGTCGCCGGAGAGCTCTACCTCGCCGGCGCCGGCCTGGCCCGCGGCTACCTGAACCGGCCCGGCCTGACCGCCGAGCGGTTCGTCGCCGACCCGTACGGCGCCCCCGGCACCCGCATGTACCGCACCGGGGACCGGGCCCGCTGGACCCGCGACGGCCGCATCGACTGCCTCGGCCGCGCCGACGACCAGGTCAAGATCCGCGGCTTCCGCATCGAGCTCGGCGAGATCCAGGCCGTGCTGGAGACGCAGCCCGGCATCGCCCACAGCGCCGTGGTCGTCCGCGAGGACCGCCCCGGCATCCGCGAACTCGTCGCCTACCTGGTGCCGGCCCACGGTGCCGGAGCCCCCGAGCCCGAGCTGCTGCGCCAGAGCCTGGGCGGGCAGCTGCCCGACTACATGGTGCCGGCGGCCTTCGTCACCCTGCCCAAGCTGCCCCTGACCGTCAACGGCAAGCTCGACCGCACGGCCCTGCCCGCGCCCGGACCGCGTACCGCCCCGGCCGGCCGGCCCCCGCGCACCGCGCGGGAGGCGGCCCTGTGCGCGATCTACGGCGAGGTCCTGGGGCTGGAGCGGGTGTCCGTCGACGACAGCTTCTTCGACCTCGGCGGCCACTCGCTGCTCGCGATCCGGGTCACCGGCCGTATCCGTTCCCGCCTCGGCGCGGAGGTCGCCGTGCGGACCCTCTTCGAGGCGCCCACGGTGGCCGCGCTGGCCGAACGCCTCGGGGAGGAGGGCACCGACCGCCCCGCCCTGACCGTCCGTGAACGCCCCGCCGAGATCCCGCTGTCGCCCGCCCAGCGGCGCCTGTGGTTCCTCGACCGCTTCGAGGGCCCCAGCGCCACCTACAACATGCCGCTCGCCGTGCGCCTGACCGGCCCCCTCGACGCGGCCGCCCTGGAAGCCGCGCTCGGCGACGTCGTGGCCCGCCACGAGAGCCTGCGCACCGTCTTTCCCGACACCGGCGGCCGCCCGTACCAGCGGATCCTGTCGCCCGAGGAGGCCCGACCGGTCCTGGCCCGGGCGCCGTACGACGCCGGGACGCTGGCCGCCGAGGTCTCGCGCGGCTTCGACCTGGCCGCCGAACTGCCCGTGCGGGCCCACCTGTTCACCGTGGACCCCGCCACCCACGTCCTGCTGGTGGTCGTGCACCACATCGCCGGCGACGGCTGGTCCATGGGCCCGCTGGCCCGTGACCTCGGCCAGGCCTACGCCGCCCGCGCCGCGGGCTCGGCCCCGGCCTGGGAGCCGCTGCCGGTCCAGTACGCCGACTACACCCTGTGGCAGCGCGAGGTCCTCGGTGACGAGGACGACCCGGCGAGCGAGCTGTCCCGCCAGGTCGACCACTGGCGTGCGGCCCTGGCGGGCCTGCCCGAGGAGCTGGCGCTCCCGACGGACCGGCCCCGCCCGGCCCGCACGAGCTACCGCGGTGACACGGTCCCCTTCCGGGTCGGCGCAGACACCCTCACCCGCCTGGACGCGCTGGCCCGTACCTCGGGCACGAGCCTGTTCATGGTGGCCCAGGCGGCGCTGGCGACGCTGCTGCACCGGCTCGGCGCGGGGACCGACATCCCCCTCGGTTCGCCGATCGCCGGCCGTACCGACGAGTCCCTCGACGAGCTCGTGGGCTTCTTCGTCAACACCCTGGTGCTGCGTACGGACCTCTCGGGTGACCCCACCTTCCGGGAACTGCTGGGCCGGGTCCGGGAGACGGACCTGGCGGCCTACGCCAACCAGGACGTGCCCTTCGAGCGACTCGTGGAGGTCCTCAACCCCGAGCGGTCCATGGCCCGCCACCCGCTCTTCCAGGTCATGCTCGCCTTCCAGAACACCGGCGAGGCCACCCTCGACCTCGGCGGCCTGACCATCGCCCCCGAGGACATCGCCTTCGACGCGGCGAAGTTCGACCTGACCTTCCAGCTCGCGGAGGGGGAGTCGGGGTTGGAGGGCAGTGTCGAGTACGCGGTGGATCTGTTCGACCGGGTGACGGTGGAGTCGTTGGCGGGTCGTCTGGTGGCGGTGTTGGAGGCGGTCGCGGCCGATCCGG
>NZ_RPRY01000203.1 GCF_003949795.1 Streptomyces sp. WAC06614 | reverse complement strand
CGTCGATCGTCAACGCGATCAGCGCGGCGCCGTGCTCCTGGGCCAGCCGGGTCACCTTGGCGAAGCGGGACTCGGGGCCGTCACCGTCCTCGTAGTTCACCGAGTTGATCACGGCCCGGCCGCCCAGCTTCTCCAGACCCGCCCGGATCACCTCCACCTCGGTGGAGTCCAGCACGATCGGCAGCGTGGACGCGGTCGCGAAACGCCCGGCCAGCTCCTGCATGTCGGCGACGCCGTCCCGACCGACGTAGTCCACGCACAGGTCGAGCATGTGCGCGCCCTCGCGGATCTGGTCCCGGGCCATCTCCACGCAGTCGTCCCAGCGGGCCTCCAGCATCGCCTCCCGGAACTTCTTCGACCCGTTGGCGTTCGTCCGCTCACCGATCGCCATGTACGAGGTGTCCTGCCGGAACGGCACCGTCTGGTACAGCGAGGCCGCACCCGGCTCCGGACGGACCTGGCGCTCGGCGGGAACCGTCCCGCGCACCCGCTCCACGACCTGGCGCAGGTGCTCGGGGGTGGTGCCGCAGCAGCCGCCGACCAGGGACAGGCCGTACTCGTGGACGAAGGTCTCCTGGGCGTCGGCGAGCTCCTGCGCCGACAGCGGGTAGTGCGCGCCGTCCTTGGTCAGCACGGGCAGGCCGGCGTTGGGCATGCAGGACAGCGGGATCCGGGCGTTGCGGGCGAGGTAGCGCAGGTGCTCGCTCATCTCGGCGGGGCCGGTGGCGCAGTTCAGCCCGATCATGTCGATGCCGAGGGGTTCCAGCGAGGTCAGGGCCGCGCCGATCTCGGAGCCCAGCAGCATGGTGCCGGTGGTCTCGACGGTGACCGAGCAGATCAGCGGGACGGAGACGCCGAGGGCGTCCATGGCCCGGCGGGCGCCGATGATCGCCGACTTGGTCTGGAGGAGGTCCTGGGTGGTCTCCACCAGCAGTGCGTCCGCACCGCCGGTGAGCAGGCCTTCGGCGTTGATCTGGAAGGCGTCGCGGACGGTGGTGTAGCCGATGTGGCCGAGGGTGGGCAGCTTGGTGCCGGGGCCCATCGAGCCGAGTACCCAGCGCTGCTGGCCGGTCTCGGCGGTGAACCGGTCGGCGACCTCGCGGGCCACCCGGGCGCCGGCCTCGGACAGCTCGAAGTTCCGGTCGGTGATCTCGTACTCCGCCAGCGCCGAGTAGTTCGCGCCGAACGTGTTGGTCTCCACGCAGTCGACGCCCACGGCGAAGTACGCCTCGTGGACCGAGCGGACGATGTCCGGACGGGTGACGCTGAGGATCTCGTTGCAGCCTTCGAGCTGCTGGAAGTCGTCCAGGGTGGGGTCCTGGGCCTGGAGCATCGTTCCCATGGCTCCGTCGGCGACCACCACGCGGGTGGCGAGTGCCTCTCGGAGGGCGTCGGCCCTGGTCTGGGTGTCTGCGGGCAGATTCGGCAACGAGGCCATGGTTGAGCTCCCTGGGATGCGACGGCTGTCGGCTTTACACCCCTTCTGACAGGGGTGTACGCGGTCAGAGTAACCATGCGGACCGCACCCCGGTGCAGATGTTCCAAGAAGCGGACAGGCATTCTGTGCCCTGCGGTGGCCGGATCCGTACGGTGTCTGTCTCCGTGCGGGACGATGGCAGTCGACATCGGCCGATAGAGTTCGACATTGTCGAACCACGTCTTCATCATCGCCCTTCAGGAGGCTGCGCGATGGCACGGAACATCCAGTCGCTCGAACGAGCCGCTGCGATGCTGCGGCTGCTGGCGGGCGGCGAGCGCCGGCTCGGCCTGTCCGACATCGCCTCCGCCCTGGGGCTGGCCAAGGGCACGGCCCACGGCATCCTGCGCACGCTCCAGGCCGAGGGCTTCGTCGAGCAGGACCCGGCCTCGGGCCGCTACCAGCTGGGCGCGGAGCTGCTGCGGCTGGGCAACAGCTACCTCGACGTGCACGAGCTGCGGGCCCGGGCACTGGTGTGGACGGACGACCTGGCGCGGGCCAGCGGCGAGAGCGTGTACGTCGGGGTGCTGCACCAGCAGGGCGTGCTGATCATGCACCACGTGTTCCGGCCCGACGACAGCCGTCAGGTGCTGGAGGTCGGGGCCATGCAGCCGCTGCACTCCACCGCCCTGGGCAAGGTGCTGTCGGCGTACGACCCGGTGGCGCACAGCGAGGCCGTGGAGGTCGAGCGGCGGGCCTTCACGCCCCGTACGGTCACCGACCCCGAGGGCTTCGAGGAGGTGCTCTCGCTGACCCGGGCCCGGGGCTGGGCCGCCGACGTCGAGGAGACCTGGGACGGCATCGCCTCGGTGGCGGCGCCGATCCACGACCGGCGGCGGATGCCGGTGGGCGCGGTGGCGGTGGCCGGCGCGGTGGAGCGGGTCTGCGGCGAGAACGGGGAGCCCCGGCCGGCCCTGGTGGCCTCCGTACGGGACTGTGCACGCGCGGTTTCACGCGATCTCGGGGCCGGCCGGTTCTGAGCTTGCCCTGACCCTCCTGGCGGCCCTTCGGGGCCGCTTTCTGCGTCTTTTTCGCCACTTTCCGTCCGGTCTATGGCTGGATCTGTTCGATCGTACCTAGCGGTAACGATCCGGCAATCTGGCCTCACCAACCCTTGACGCGTTCTTCACCTGGGCGAAAAACTGCCGTTCACCGGTCGACATTGTCGAACACCTACCGGCAATACGCGCTAGGGTGTGACAGAGCCAAGGACCGGTGAAGCACTCACCGAGTGCGCGGACGCACGGAGCCATCCGGGGTCCGCCCACCCTCTGGACGTAGGACAAAGGAGTCGCGGGTGTCCAGCTCCGACATCTTCATCGGCGAGACCATCGGTACCGCCCTGCTCACTCTGCTCGGTGGTGGCGTCTGCGCCGCCGTGACCCTCAAGAGTTCCAAGGCCCGCAACGCGGGCTGGCTCGCCATCACCTTCGGGTGGGGCTTCGCCGTGCTGATCGCGGCCTACGTGTCCGCCCCGCTCTCGGGCGCACACCTCAACCCGGCCGTCACCCTGGGCATAGCCATCAAGGACGACGCCTGGAGCGACGTCCCGGTCTACCTCGCCGGCCAGCTGCTCGGTGCCATGCTCGGTGCCGTGCTGATGTGGATCACGTACTACGGCCAGTTCCGGGTGCACCTCGCGGACCCGGAGCACATCAAGGACGCCAAGCTCGGCCCCGAGGACCCGCACCCGCACGACGTGGCGGGCCCGGTCCTGGGCGTCTTCTCCACCGGCCCCGAGATCCGCAACGTGGTGCAGAACCTCGCCACCGAGATCATCGGCACCGCGGTGCTGGTCCTCGCGATCCTGACCCAGGGCCTCCAGGCCGACGGCAAGGGCCTCGGCGTCATCGGTGTCCTGATCACGTCCTTCGTGGTCGTCGGGATCGGCCTCTCGCTGGGCGGCCCGACCGGATACGCCATCAACCCGGTCCGCGACCTCGGTCCGCGCATCGTCCACGCCCTGCTGCCGCTCCCCCACAAGGGTGGTTCCGACTGGGGCTACGCCTGGATCCCGGTGGTCGGTCCGCTGGTCGGCGCCGCCCTCGCCGGCGGTCTGTACAACATCGCGTTCGCCTGATCACCATCGGCACGACCCGACCACCCCACAGACTTCCCGGAGAGCTCACACCATGACCACCAGCACCGGCCCGTTCATCGCCGCGATCGACCAGGGCACCACCTCCTCCCGCTGCATCGTCTTCGACCGTGACGGCCGCATCGTCGCCGTCGACCAGAAGGAGCACGAGCAGATCTTCCCGAAGCCGGGCTGGGTGGAGCACGACGCCACCGAGATCTGGACCAACGTCCAGGAGGTCGTCGCCGGGGCCATCGCCAAGGCCGAGATCACGGCCGCCGACGTCAAGGCCGTCGGCATCACCAACCAGCGCGAGACCACGGTCCTGTGGGACAAGAACACCGGCGAGCCGGTGCACAACGCGCTCGTGTGGCAGGACACCCGCACCGACGCCCTGTGCAAGGAGCTCGGCCGCAACGTCGGCCAGGACCGCTTCCGCCGCGAGACCGGCCTGCCGCTGGCCTCGTACTTCGCGGGCCCGAAGGTCCGCTGGCTGCTCGACAACGTCGAGGGCCTGCGCGAGCGCGCCGAGGCCGGCGACATCCTCTTCGGCACCATGGACTCCTGGGTCATCTGGAACCTGACCGGCGGCGCCCAGGGCGGCGTGCACGTCACCGACGTCACCAACGCCTCCCGCACGATGCTCATGAACCTGCACACGCTCGCCTGGGACGAGCGCATCGCGGAGTCCATGGGCGTCCCGCTGAACGTCCTGCCCGAGATCAAGTCCTCCGCCGAGGTCTACGGCCACGTCAAGGACGGCGTCCTGGCGGGCGTCCCGGTCGCCTCGGCGCTCGGTGACCAGCAGGCCGCGCTGTTCGGCCAGACCTGTTTCGCCGAGGGCGAGGCGAAGTCCACGTACGGCACCGGAACGTTCATGCTCATGAACACCGGCGACAAGATCATCAACTCCTACAGCGGCCTGCTGACCACGGTCGGCTACCAGATCGGCGACCAGAAGCCGGTCTACGCCCTGGAGGGCTCGATCGCCGTCACCGGCTCGCTGGTGCAGTGGATGCGCGACCAGATGGGCCTGATCAAGTCCGCGGCCGAGATCGAGACCCTGGCCTCCTCCGTCGAGGACAACGGCGGCGCCTACTTCGTGCCCGCCTTCTCCGGCCTGTTCGCCCCGTACTGGCGCTCCGACGCCCGCGGTGTGATCGCCGGCCTCACCCGGTACGTCACCAAGGCGCACATCGCCCGTGCCGTCCTGGAGGCCACCGCCTGGCAGACCCGTGAGATCACCGACGCCATGACCAAGGACTCGGGCGTGGAGCTCGCGGCCCTCAAGGTCGACGGCGGCATGACCTCCAACAACCTGCTGATGCAGACCCTCTCGGACTTCCTGGACGCCCCCGTGGTCCGTCCGATGGTCGCCGAGACCACCTGCCTCGGTGCCGCCTACGCCGCCGGTCTGGCCGTCGGCTTCTGGCCCGACACCGACGCGCTGCGCGCCAACTGGCGCCGGGCCGCGGAGTGGACCCCGCGGATGCCCGCCGACCAGCGGGAGCGCGAGTACAAGAGCTGGCTCAAGGCCGTGGAGCGGACCATGGGCTGGGTCGACGACGAAGACGCCAGCTGACCGCAATCGGCTGACGCAAGCATGCCGGCGCACCGCACCGCAGCCGGCGCAAGCGACGACGAGGAGCTAAGACAATGAGCAGCCTGCAGAGCGTGCCCGCCCTGGGCACGCACCCGACCGCCGGTTCGAACGCGAGCCGCGCCGAGACCCGCGAGCAGCTGGCGAAGGCCACGTACGACCTGCTGGTCATCGGCGGCGGCATCCTGGGCACCTCGGTGGCCTGGCACGCCGCGCAGTCGGGTCTGCGGGTCGCCATGGTGGACGCCGGCGACTTCGCCGGCGCCACCTCCTCGGCCTCCTCCAAGCTCGTCCACGGCGGTCTGCGCTACCTGCAGACCGGCGCGGTCAAGCTCGTCGCCGAGAACCACCACGAGCGGCGGGTGCTGGCCAAGGACGTGGCCCCGCACCTGGTCAACCCGCTCACCTTCTACCTGCCGGTCTACAAGGGCGGCCCGGTGGGTGCGGCCAAGCTGGGCGCGGGCGTCTTCGCCTACTCCGCCCTCTCGGCCTTCGGTGACGGCATGGGCAAGGTCATATCCCCGGCCCGTGCCGTCGCCGACAACCCCGGCCTGAAGACCGACAACCTCAAGGCCGTGGCGGTCTACTACGACCACCAGATGAACGACTCCCGCGTCGCCGTGATGACGGTCCGCGCGGCCGTCGAGTCCGGCGCGGTCGTCCTCAACCACGCCGAGGTCACCGGACTGCGCATGACGCAGGGCCGGGTGACCGGTGCCGAGCTCAAGGACCGCCTCGACGGCACCGAGTTCGGCGTCGACGCGCGCGTGGTGCTCAACGCCACCGGCCCGTGGGTGGACCACCTGCGGCGCATGGAAGACAAGCACTCCGCGCCGTCGATCCGCCTGTCCAAGGGCGCCCACATCGTGATGAAGCGCAAGTCGCCGTGGAAGGCCGCCATGGCCACCCCGATCGACAAGTACCGCATCACCTTCGCCCTGCCGTGGGAGGACCAGCTCCTGCTGGGCACCACCGACACCCAGTACGAGGGCGACCCGGCGGACGTGCGGGCCGACGAGGCCGACATCCAGCAGATCCTGGACGAGGCCGCGTTCTCCATCAAGGACGCCGACCTCGACCGCTCCCTGATGACGTACGCCTTCGCCGGTCTGCGCGTGCTGCCCGGCGGCCCCGGCGACGTCTCCCAGGCCAAGCGCGAGACCGTCGTCACCGAGGGCCGCGGCGGCATGCTGTCGGTGGCCGGCGGCAAGTGGACGACGTACCGGCACATCGGCCGGGTGGTCATGGACAAGCTGGCCAAGCTCCCGGGCAGCCCGCTGACCGAGGACATGGAGCCGGTGAAGTCGCTGGTCCGCCGGGTCCCGCTGCCCGGTGTCGCCAACCCCAACGCCGTCGCCCACCGCCTGCTGGTCGACCGCGAGCCGGGCACGCGGATGGACCCGCTGACCGCCAAGCACCTGGCGACCCACTACGGCTCGCTGGCCTTCGACATCGCGCGCCTGGTCAACGAGGACCCCTCGCTCGGCGAGCGGATCCACGAGGACGGCCCGGAGATCTGGGCGCAGGTCGCCTACGCCCGTGACTTCGAGTGGGCGCAGACGGTCGACGACGTGCTGCGCCGCCGCACGACGGTGACCATCCGCGGTCTCGACGACGAGGCGGTCACGACCCGTGTGGCCGAGATGCTGGCCCGCAAGGCTTAACGCTTCTGATCCATGGGCAGGGGCGGTCCCGGGAACGGGACCGCCCCTTCTCGCGGTCTGTGGGACGGGTCGTCCCAAGGCTTAGGCTGGCCCACGTACACAAGGGAACTTCGGAAGGAGACCTGGGTGATCGAGCTTGAGGGCGTGCCCGAGCTGATCGACCCGGTCATGGTGGCCGCGTTCGAGGGCTGGAACGACGCCGGTGACGCCGCGTCCGGTGCGGTGGCGCACCTGGACCGGGAATGGAAGGGCGAGGTCTTCGCGGCGCTGGACGCCGAGGACTACTACGACTTCCAGGTCAACCGCCCGACGGTGTGGCTCGACAACGGGGTACGCAAGATCACCTGGCCGACGACCAGGCTGTCGGTGGTACGGGTCGGCGGGGCGAAGCCGCGGGACCTGGTGCTGGTGCGCGGCATCGAACCGTCCATGCGGTGGCGTTCGTTCTGCAACGAGCTGCTCGGCTTCGCGCACGAGCTGGGCGTGGAGATGGTGGTGATCCTCGGCGCCCTGCTGGGCGACACCCCGCACACCCGTCCGGTCCCGGTGTCGGGGGTCACCTCCGACCCGGACCTGGCCCGGACGATGGACCTGGAGGAGACCCGCTACGAGGGTCCGACGGGCATCGTGGGCATCCTCCAGGAGGCCTGCACCCACGCCGGCGTGCCGGCGGTCTCGCTGTGGGCCGCGGTCCCGCACTACGTGTCCCAGCCGCCGAACCCGAAGGCGACGCTGGCGCTGCTGAACCGGCTGGAGGACCTGATCGACATCAGGGTGCCGCTGGGCGAACTGCCGGAGGACGCCAGGGCCTGGCAGCTGGGCGTGGACCAACTGGCCGCGGAGGACAGCGAGGTGGCGGAGTACGTCCAGACGCTGGAGGAGGCGCGGGACACGGCGGATCTGCCGGAGGCCTCCGGGGAGGCGATCGCCCGGGAGTTCGAACGGTACCTGCGCCGCCGCGACCCGTCCGCCGGCGCCGGCCCCGGCCCCGGCCAGGGCCCGGGCCCCGGCGACCCGGGCGACACCACGGCGTACTTCCGCGATCTCCGCGATGCCCCGGGGGGCGGCGGAGCTCAGCGGCCGAAGCCGAAGCCGGACGGCGAGGCGGACGAGGACACCCCGTAGGAGCCGGGGCTCCGGTCCTGGGGCTCCGCCGTCCTGGGGCTCCGCCCCCGCTCCCCCGCTCCTCCAAGCGCCGTACGGGCTGAAAAGCCCCTGGGGCTGCGCCCCGGACCCCGTTCCGGGCGCTCCGCGCCCGGGTCCGCCTCACACGCCGGCGGGGCTGGATGTGTCCAGCCCCGCCGGCGTGCGAGGCGCTGGGGTGAGGGCCCGGGGGCGGAGCCCCCGAAACCCCCGCGACGCGGTGCGTTACAGGGCCACGCCCAGCAGCGCGTCCACCGTCCGGGAGATCAGCCCCGGCGCGGACTCGTCCTCGCCCCCCCGGGACGCCTGGGCCTCGGCCCAGGCGTCCACGGCGGTGAGCGCCGCAGGTGCGTCCAGGTCGCGGGACAGGGCCTCGCGGACCTGCTCCAGGACCGCGTCCGCCGGCGGGCCGTCCGGGCGGGAGACCGCCGCGCGCCACCGGCCCAGCCGGGCCTCCGCCTCGGCCAGGACCGCGTCGGTCCACTCCCAGTCCGCCCGGTAGTGGTGCGACAGCAGGGCCAGGCGGATCGCCGCCGGGTCGACCCCGGAGCGCCGCAGCGCGGAGACGAAGACCAGGTTGCCCTTGGACTTCGACATCTTCTCGCCGTGCAGGGCGACCATGCCGGCGTGCACGTAGGCCTTGGCCATCGGGAACTCGCCCGTCAGCACCTGCGCGTGCGAGGCCCCCATCTCGTGGTGCGGGAAGGCCAGGTCGGACCCGCCGCCCTGGATGTCGAAGCCCATCCCGAGGTGGTCCAGGGCGATCGCCACGCACTCGATGTGCCAGCCCGGGCGGCCGCGCCCGAGGGAGCCGCCGTCCCAGCTCGGCTCACCCGGGCGGGCCGCCATCCACAGCATCGGGTCCAGCGGGTTCTTCTTCCCCGGCCGGTCCGGGTCGCCGCCGCGCTCGGCCGACAGCAGGCGCATGGCCTCCGCGTCCAGGCCGGAGACCTGGCCGAAGTGCGCGTCGGACTCCACCGAGAAGTAGACGTCGCCGTCCAGCTCGTACGCGGCGCCCGCGTCCCGCAGCCGTTCCACCAGCGGCACGATCCCCGGTATGGCCTCGACCGCACCGATGTAGTGCCGCGGCGGCAGCATCCGCAGCGCGGTCATGTCCTCCCGGAAGAGGGCCGTCTCGCGCTCCGCGAGCTCGGTCCAGTCGTGGCCGTCCCGCTGCGCCCGCTCTAGCAGCGGATCGTCGACGTCCGTCACGTTCTGGACGTAGTGGACCTGCCGCTTGGTGTCGAGCCACACGCGTTGGACCAGGTCGAACGCGTTGTAGGTCGCCGCGTGCCCGATGTGGGTCGCGTCGTACGGGGTGATGCCGCAGACGTAGATACGGGCGACGGGACCGGGGTCGAGGGTCACTGGACCACCGGTCGCGGTGTCGTGGATCTGGAGGTCGCGGCCCTTGCCGGGCAGGGCGGGGACCTCAGAAGCGGGCCAGGCATGCATGTGTCGAGCCTAACCGGACGGATGTTCCGTCAACGAACCGGACAGCACTGTTGTCCGGATCGGCACTCTTGCGGTCCGCGATCATCTGTGCGAACGCCCCGCCGCCGGTCCCGTCCCTGCTCAGACGGGCGGCCACGGGATGGCCGGCCACTCCCCGGACGGGCTCGGATGCACCCCGGTGCGCAGCAGTACGGCCACCCGGTCGCGTACGGCGGCCAGCTCCACGGCGGTGATCAGCTCGGCCAGCCGGGTGGCGAGCGGGGCGCCCTCGGCCAGGTCGGCGGCCAGCGCGGTGAGCACCTCGCGCGCCTCGTCGGTGAGCGGTTCGCCCGCCCAGCCCCACAGCAGCGTGCGCAGCTTGTCCTCGGCGTGGAAGGTGACCCCGTGGTCGATGCCGTAGAGCCGTCCACCGGGCCCGGGCAGCAGGTGGCCGCCCTTGCGGTCACCGTTGTTGATCACGGCGTCGAGGACGGCGAGCCGGCGCAGCCGCTCGTCGTCGGCGTGCACCAGCAGCGCGGTGCGGCCCTGGCCCACCTCGGCGAGAGCGACGGGCTTCCAGCCCGGCCCGGGCTCCTCGGTCTCCACCAGGGCCAGCAGGGCGCTGTCGGGCTGGTCCTCGGGCGGGGTGATCCAGTGCTGGACCATGCCCTCCCCGTACGGCCCGTCGCGCAGCACGGTGGCCGGTACCAGGCCCCATCCGGTGGCCTCGGAGACCAGGTACGCGGCCCGCTCGCGCCGGGCGAGGGTGCCGTCGGGGAAGTCCCACAGCGGGCGCTCGCCCTTGACCGGCTTGTAGACGCACTCCGCGCTGCTCCCGTCCGCGGTGACGGTGCACAGCAGCACGGCGTTGGACGCCTCGCGGATACGGCCGCGGACGCGCAGCTCACCCCGGGTGAGCAGGTCCTCCATGGAGGTCACGGCGGTCACACCTGACGCCGGTATCCGTTCTGGCGCGGACACACATGTCCTTCCGGGTCCAGCGGCAGGCTGCACAGCGGGCAGGGCGGCCGGCCGGCGTTGACGACGTCGAGGGCGCGCTTGGCGAAGGCCCGGGCCTGTGCGCCGGTCAGGCGCACGCGGAGCATCGGCGGGCCGTTCTCCTCGTCCTGCAGCAGCCGCTCCTCGGCCTCGGCGAGGTCCTCGTCGGAGTCGGCGTCGAGCTCCACCAGCGCCTGCGCCTCGACGATCATGCGCTGGTGCTCGCCGTCCCAGGCCAGTGCCATGGTGCCGACGCGGAACTCCTCGTCGACGGGGACGTCGAGCGGGGCGGTGTCGGCGGCCTCGGTGGGGGCGACGGCCGGGACCGGGGCGTTGCCGCCGGTGCGGCGCACGACCTCGTCCAGCAGTTCGTCCATCCGCTCGGCCAGCGCGGCGACCTGGGTCTTCTCCAGGGACACGCTGGTCACCCGGGGGCCGGAGGACGCCTGGAGGAAGAACGTGCGGCGCCCGGGCAGGCCGACCGTACCGGCCACGAAGCGGTCCGGCGGGTCGTAGAGGAACACCTGACGGGGCACGTCCAGTCTCCAAGTCTCGGCTGCAGGCGCGGGGCTGTGCGCGCGGGTCGGTTCAGTCCACCCTACTGCTCCGTTCGATCAGGCCGCGCCCGCACCGCCCCCGACGACGGCGTTGCCGCCGTCCTCCGTGGCCTGGTCCGCGGCGGCGGCGCTGTCGGGCTGGCGCGGGGCCAGCGAGCCGAAGTCACCGGTGTCGCCGAGGCGGAGCAGGAAGGGGCGGGTGGGGGTGTAGCGGATCGCGGTGACCGAGCAGGGGTCGACGTGGACGCGCTGGAACAGGTCGAGGTGCATCCCCAGCGCGTCGGCGACCAGGGCCTTGATGATGTCGCCGTGCGAGCACATCAGGTAGACGGCGTCGGCGCCGTGCTCGCCGGCGATCCGGGTGTTCCAGTCGCGTACGGCGTCCACGGCGCGGGCCTGCATGGCGCGCAGGGACTCCCCGCCGGGGAAGGTGGCGGCCGACGGGTGCTGTTGGACGATCTTCATCAGGGGTTCGTCGGCGAGTTCGGCGAGTTTGCGGCCGGACCAGTCGCCGTAGTGGCACTCGCCGATGCGTTCGTCGGTGTGCAGCGCCAGCCCGGGCCGGGCCGCCAGCAGCGGTTCGAGGGTCTGCCGGCAGCGCTCCAGCGGGCTGGTGACCGCCGCGGCGAGCGGCAGCCCGGCGAGCCGCCCGGGCAGCGCGGCGGCCTGGGCGGCCCCGTGGTCGTCCAGGGTGACGCCGGGGGTCCATCCGGCGAGCAGCCCAGCGGTGTTGGCGGTCGACCGCCCGTGCCGTACGAGGATCAGCGTGGCCATGCCGCCAAGGGTAGGCGGTGTCCCCGGTGTGCGGGCGGGCCGCGGGCAGGGAAGAATGCGCCGGGTGATTGTGGACTGTGCGATTTACCGGGACGGCCGCCGCACGCAAGGGCCCGCCGACTTCTCGGACGCCCTGGCGGAGGCCCGGGCGACCGGGGACGCCTTCCTGTGGATCGGGGTGTACGAGCCGACCGAGAAGGAATTCGATCACGTCCGGCGGGAGTTCGGGCTGCACGCGCTGGCCGTGGAGGACGCGCTGACCGCGCACCAGCGGCCGAAGCTGGAGGTCTACGACGACTCGCTGTTCATGGTCCTCAAGCCGGTGGTCTACGACGACGACCTGGACACGGTGACCACGGGCGAGCTGATGGTGTTCATCGGCGACTCGTTCGTGGTGACCGTGCGGCACGGCGAGGGCGGCGCGCTGGCCGCCGTACGGCACCGGCTGGAGCACGAGCCGCAGGTGCTGCGGCACGGGCCGACGGCCGTGCTCTACGCCGTCGCGGACGCGGTGGTGGACCACTACATCGAGGTGGCGGCGGAGCTCCAGTCGGACCTGGAGGAGCTGGAGGCGGAGGTCTTCGCGCCGAACCCGGGCGACGCCAAGAGCGTGGCCTCGCGGATCTACGGGTTCAAGCGGCAGGTGCTGGAGTTCCGCCGGGCGACCAGCCCGCTGCTGGCGCCGATGAACCAGCTCGCGTTCGGCAACGTCCCGTTCGTGACCGAGCACTCCCGGCCGTTCTTCCGGGACGTCGCCGACCACCTGACCAAGGCCAACGAGTACATCGAGGGGCTGGACCGGCTGCTGTCGGACGCGCTGACCGCGCACCTGGCGCAGATGGGCGTGCGGCAGAACGACGACATGCGCAAGATCTCCGCCTGGGCGGCCATGGCGGCGGTGCCCACGATGGTGGCGGGGATCTATGGGATGAACTTCGACGACATGCCGGAGCTGCGCCAGCCGTGGGGCTATCCGGCGGTGCTCGTGCTGATGGTCGTGCTGTGCGTGGGCCTGCACCGGATGTTCAAGCGGCGCGGCTGGCTGTAGGGCGGGGAGGCCGACGCGCCGCTTGAACATCCGGTGCAGGCCCACGCACAGCACGACCATCAGCACGAGCA
>NZ_RPRY01000202.1 GCF_003949795.1 Streptomyces sp. WAC06614 | reverse complement strand
GGACGCAGCAGGGGTGGTCCGAACGGATGACCGGGGGCGGGGCGACGGAGGTAGGATCGAACAAACGTTTCGTACGGACATTCGATTTGGTCTATGGTGAAGACGGGGGAGGTGTTCCGTCGACCGAGCAGGAGAGCAGGAGGCCGCGGATGGCCGGGTTCACGCATCTGCACACCGTTTCCGGGTTCTCCGTGCGCTACGGCGGTTCCCACCCGGAGCGGCTGGCGGAGCGGGCCGCCGAGCGGGGCATGGACGCCCTCGCCCTCACCGACCGCGACACGGTCGCGGGCGCGGTGCGCTTCGCCAAGGCCTGCGCGAAGGCGGGCATCCGCCCGCTGTTCGGGGCCGACCTGGCGGTGGCTCCCGCGCCGGTCCGCGCCGACGGGACGGCAGCCCCCCGCGGGGCGGCCGGGTCCGGCGGGGCCGGAGCCGGGGCGGGGACCTCGTCCCGGCTGCGGACCCCCGTCAAGGGCGGTGCCTTCGTCGACGAGTCCGCCGCCCGGGCGGTCTTCCTGGCCCGGGACGGGGCCGCCGGCTGGGCGGAGCTGTGCCGGATGATCACGGCGGCCCACCGGGCCGGGGCCGGGCCGGACGACCTGGGCGGGGCCGGCGCCCTGGCCGAGGGCGTGGCGGGGGCCGAGGGCGCCCGCGCGGCCGGCCTGCTCGCGGGCACGGGACCGGGCGCGGATCCGCAAGCGGGGGCGGCCGCCCGGACCTCCGGGCCGCTCGCCGGGGCGCAGCCGCTGGTGCCGTGGGAGGCCCTGCGCGGCGAGGGCGTGTTCGTCCTGCTCGGACCCGGTTCCGAGGTGGGCCGGGCGCTGGCCGCCGGCCGCCCCGACCGGGCCGCCCGGCTGCTCGCGCCCTGGCGCGAGGTGTTCGGAGACGCGCTGCGCCTGGAGGCCGTGCACCACGGCCGCACCGGCACCGGCCCCGGATCGCTGCGGCTGGCCGCCCGTACCGTCGGCTTCGCCGCCGACCAGGGGATCACCGCCGTCCTGACCAACGCCGTCCGCTACGCCGACCCCGGCCTGGGCCCCGTCGCCGACGTCCTGGACGCCGCCCGCCGGCTCGTGCCCGTCGACCCCCGCGGCCCCCTCGACAGCGGCGAACGCTGGCTCAAGGGCCCGGCGGAGATGGCCGACGCCGCCGACCGGATCGCCCGGGCCGCCGGGCTGCGCCCGGTCGACGCGCGCCGCCTGCTGGAGGACACCCGGACCACCGCCCAGGCCTGCACGGTGGATCCCGAGGACGACCTCGGCATCGGCTCGGTGCACTTCCCCGAACCCTGGCTCGTGGGCGCCGCCCACCGCACCGCCCAGCGGGTCCTGGAGTCCCGCGCCGGCGCCGGCATGGTGCTGCGCGGCTACGCCGGCCGCCGCGCGTACTGGGACCGGATGCACCAGGAGCTCGACGTCATCGCCCACCACGGCTACGCCTCGTACTTCCTGACGGTCGCCCAGGTGGTGGACGACGTACGGAGGATGGGGATCCGGGTGGCCGCGCGCGGCTCCGGGGCCGGCTCGCTGGTCAACCACCTGCTCGGCATCGCCCATGCCGACCCCGTCGAGCACGGCCTGCTGATGGAGCGGTTCCTGTCCAAGCGGCGGCTCGTGCTGCCCGACATCGACATCGACGTGGAGTCCGCCCGCCGGCTGGAGGTGTACCGGGAGATCATCGGCCGGTTCGGTGCCGAGCGGGTGGCCACGGTCGCCATGCCCGAGACCTACCGGGTCCGGCACGCCATCCGTGACGTGGGCGCCGCCCTGTCCCTGGACCCGGCCGAGATCGACCGGCTGGCCAAGGCCTTCCCGCACATCCGGGCCCGGGACGCCCGCGCCGCCCTGGCCGAACTGCCCGAGCTGGCCGGCGTACGGGAGCGGGCCGCGCGCTACGGCCGGCTGTGGGACCTGGTCGAGGGGCTCGACGCGCTGCCCCGCGGGGTCGCCATGCACCCGTGCGGGGTGCTGCTCTCCGACGCCTCCCTGCTGGCCCGTACCCCGGTGGTGCCCACCAGCGGCGAGGGCTTCCCCATGTCGCAGTTCGACAAGGAGGACGTGGAGGACCTCGGGCTGCTCAAGCTCGACGTGCTCGGCGTACGGATGCAGTCGGCGATGGCGCACGCGGTCACCGAGGTCGCACGGGCCACGGGGGAGCGGATCGATCTGGACGACCCGGCACAGGTGCCGCCGGGCGACCGGGCCACCTACGAGCTGATCCGTTCCGCCGAGACCCTGGGCTGCTTCCAGATCGAGTCCCCGGGCCAGCGCGACCTGGTCGGGCGGCTCCAGCCGGCCACCTTCCACGACCTGGTCGTGGACATCTCGCTGTTCCGGCCCGGCCCGGTGGCCGCCGACATGGTGCGCCCGTTCATCGAGGCCCGGCACGGCCGTGCCCCCGTCCGCTACCCGCACCCGGACCTGGCCGGGCCGCTGGAGGAGACGTACGGGGTGGTGGTCTTCCACGAGCAGATCATCGAGATCGTGCACCTCATGACCGGCTGCGGCCGGGACGAGGCCGACCGGGTGCGGCGCGGCCTGTCCGACCCCGAGTCGCAGGGCCGGATCAAGGCCTGGTTCGCGCAGCACGCGCGGGAGCGGGGCTATGCGCCCGACGTGATCGCCCGGACCTGGGAGATCGTCGAGGCCTTCGGCTCCTACGGCTTCTGCAAGGCGCACGCGGTGGCCTTCGCGGTCCCGACGTACCAGTCCGCCTGGCTCAAGGCCCACCACCCGGCCGCCTTCTACGCCGGGCTGCTCACCCACGACCCGGGCATGTACCCCAAGCGGCTGCTGCTGGCGGACGCGCGGCGGCGCGGGGTGCCGGTGCTGCCGCTGGACGTGAACCGGTCGGGCGCCGCCCATCGCATCGAACTGGTGTCCGGTACGGGGGGCGGGTCCGAGGTGTGGGGCCTGCGCCTGGCCCTGTCCGACGTGCACGGGATGAGCGGGGCGGAGGCGGCCCGGATCGAGGGCGGCCAGCCGTACGCCTCGCTGCGCGACTTCTGGGACCGGGCCCGTCCGGGCCGGCCGGTGGCCGAACGGCTGGCGCAGGTCGGGGCGTTGGACGCGTTCGGGGCCAACCGGAGGGACCTGCTGCTGCACCTGTCCGAGCTGCACGGGGCGCAGCGGGCGGCCGGCGCGCACGGGGTTCGCCGGGGCGGCGGCCGGGCGGGGCAGCTCCCGCTGGAGGGCGGCCGTTCCACGGCCGCGCTGGGCCTGCCCGACCTCACCGAGGCCGAACGGCTCAGCGCCGAGCTCGGCGTCCTCGGCATGGACGCCTCCCGGCACCTGATGGGCGACCACCACGCCTTCCTGGCCGAACTCGGTGTGACCCCGGCGAAGTTGCTGCGCGAGACCGAGCACGGGCAGACCGTGCTGGTCGCGGGTGCCAAGGCGGCCACCCAGACCCCGCCGATCCGCTCGGGCCGCCGGGTCATCTTCACCACCCTGGACGACGGCACGGGCCTGGTCGACCTGGCCTTCTTCGACGACAGCCACGCGGCGTGCGCGCACACCGTGTTCCACTCGTTCCTGCTGCTGGTGCGCGGGGTCGTGCAGCGGCGGGGGCCGCAGAGCCTGAGCGTGGTCGGGGCGGCGGCGTGGAACCTGGCGGAGCTGGTGGAGGTCCGGGCCGAGGGCGGCCTGGAGGCGGTCGCCGCGCGGCTGGCGGCCCCCGCCGGGGGCGCTGCCCCCGCCGAGGGTGCTGCCACCGCTGAGGGTGCCGAGGGGGACGGGCGGCGGCTCCGGATGCCGACCGGCTACGAGATGCACCCGTGGGCGGACCTCCAGCCGGCCGGGGACGGCCCGGCGACGGGGCGCAAGCTGTGGCACTCCAGCCCGGGCAGCGCAGGATGACCTCGGCCGCCGTACGGAGCCTTTCGGGGGCTCTGCCCCCGCGCCCGAGCACGAGTGCTTCGGCCTGGGTGTTGTGTGTGCGGATGCGGCGGGTCGACGGGGAGGGGGTCGGTGGGGAGGAGTACGCGGGGGTGCTCGGGCTGCTCGACGGGCTGACGCCCGTCGTGCAACCGCTGCCGCCCGATTCCGCCCTGGCCGACCTGCACGGCGCCCTGCGCCACTTCCACCGCACCGCCCCCGAACTGGCCGCCCTGCTCCGCGTCAGAACCCTCGCCCTGTTCGGCGTCGACTGCGCCCTCGGCCTCGGCCCCAATCCGATGCTGGCCCGGCTGGCGGCCCAGGACGCCCGGTACGGCCAGACCGTGACGGTCGGTCAGCAGCCGGGCGCGGTGCGCCGGTTCCTGGAGCGGCGGCCCGTCACCGACCTCGACGGCATCGGCCGGAAGGCCGCCCGCCTCCTCGACGCCTACGGCCTGGACACCGTCGGCCGCCTCGCGGCCGCCCCGCCCGGCACCCTCCGCCGCATCCTCGGCGTCCGCCCGGGCCGGGAGGCCCACGAGCGGGCGCACGGGATCGACCGGACCCCGGTCCGCCCGGGCGCGGGCGCCCGGGCGGTGGCCGGGGAGCGCACGTTCGGCCGGGACGAGCTCGACCCGGGCCGGCACCGCCGGGCCCTGCTGTCGCTCACCGAGGAGCTCGGCGCCCGGCTGCGCGGGCAGGGCCAGGTGTGCCGTTCGCTGACCCTCACCGTCCGCTGCGCGGACCGCACCTCCGTCACCCGCACCCGCACCTTCGCCGAGGCCACCGCCCATTCGGCCGCCCTGACCGACGCCGCCTACGCGATGTACGCCGCGCTCGGCCTCCAGCGGGCCCGGGTCCGCGCCGTGGCCCTGCGGGCGGAGGAGCTCTCCGGCGCCGAGCGGGCCCACCGGCAGCTCAGCCTCGACCCGGAGGACGACAAGGCCCGCCGGCTGGAGGCCGTCACGGACCAGGTCCGCGCCCGGTTCGGTCCGGGCGCCATCGCCCGCGGGACCCTCGCGCGCGGTACCTGGGCGGCGTGACCGACACGCGAAGTTTTACCGACGCGTAACTTCCAAGTCTTGCTACTCGCCCGTAATTTGGCGGGACAGCACTCCTTGTGATCCGGATCACGGGACGACGCCCCCATGAGAGCCATCCCCATCCCCTTGACCCGCAAGGAGATCACCCGATGCTGCCCTGGAGACGCCTGCTCCGCCCGCTCGTCGTCCTCTCCCTCGCCGCCGCCACCCTGCTCCCGGCCGGTGCCACCGCCAGTGCCGCGACCGACGCGGTGGCGGCCTCGGCCCCCCGCAGCGGCTGGAACGACTGGTCCTGCAAGCCGTCCGCGGAACACCCCCGCCCCGTCGTCCTGGTGCACGGCACCTTCGGCAACTCCGTGGACAACTGGCTCGGTTTCGCGCCGTACCTGGTGCACCGCGGCTACTGCGTCTACTCCCTCGACTACGGCCAACTGCCCGGCGTGCCCTTCTTCAACGGCCTCGGCCCCATCGACCGCTCGGCCGAGCAGCTCCGCGTCTTCGTCGACCGGGTGCTCGCCGCCACCGGCGCCGCCAAGGCCGACCTCGTCGGCCACTCCCAGGGCGGCATGATGCCGCGGCACTACCTGAAGTTCCTCGGCGGCGCCGCCAAGGTCAACGCGCTCGTCGGCCTCGCCCCCGACAACCACGGGACCACCCTGCTCGGCCTCACCCAGCTGCTGCCGTACTTCCCCGGCGCGCAGGACCTGATCAACGCGAACACCCCGGGCCTGGCCGACCAGATCGCCGGGTCGGCCTTCCTCACCCGGCTCAACGAAGGCGGGGACACCGTCCCCGGCGTCAAGTACACCGTGATCGCCACCCGGTACGACGAGGTGGTCACCCCCTACCGCAGCCAGTTCCTCAGCGGGCCCGGCGTCCGCAACGTCCTCCTCCAGGACCTGTGCGTCCTGGACCTGTCCGAGCACGTGGCGATCGGTCTGACCGACCGGATCGCCTGGCACGAGGCGCTCAACGCGCTCGACCCCGCGCACGCCACGCCGACCACCTGCGCGTCGGTCTTCGAGTGACCGGCCGGCCGGCGGACCGGGTGACCGGCTGACCGGCCGGCCGCCGGTGGTCCGTGGCCGCCGCAGCGTCAGCGGCCGTGCCGGCCCCCGACGCTGCGGCGGCGGGCCAGCCCGAACAGCACGGCCGCGCCGACGGCGAGGATCCCGGCCCCGGTGATCGCGATCAGCGGGGTACGGGCGTCACCGCCCGTCTCGGCCAGGTCGCTGCCCCTGGCCCCGGCCGGGGACGCACCGCCCGCGAGGGTGGCGACGACCGGGGCGGTCGCGGCGGCGTTCGTCTTCGGGTCGTCGTCGCCGTGGCCGTGGTGCTCGACCGAGGACTTGTCCTGCCCGGCGGCGATCTGCTGGTCGGTGGGGGCCGAGGGCTGCACCGGCTTCTCGGCCGTCGGCTTCGCGGAGGGCTTCGCCGAGGGGTCGGCGGAGCCGCCGGAGCTGCCGCCGCCGGGCGCGGTGGTGCCGTTGTCCTTGCCGAACACCACGTCCGAGCAGGTGTAGAAGGCCTCCGGGCTGTCCGAGCGCTGCCAGATGCTGTAGATCAGGTGGCGGCCGGTCCTGTTCGGGACCGTGCCGGAGAAGACGTAGTCGCCGCCCGACATCGACGGGTCGGTGGCCTTGGCGAACGGTGCCGGCTCCAGGTCCGACCACTTCAGCGGCGTGCTCGGGTCGTAGCCGTCCTTGGTGATGTACAGCTCGAACGTGCCCCGGTGCGGGGCGGTGCCCTTGTACCGGAAGGTGTGCGCACCCGCCGTCATCGGGCTGGCCGGCCAGTCCCCGCGGGCCAGGTCCAGGCCCTGGTACTTGTCGTTGCCCGCCGAGCAGAGCTGGCCGTTCGGGATCAGCGCCTTGTGGTTCCCCGCGGCGTTGGCGATGTTCACCGCGTTCCAGTCGTAGAACGCCTGCGTCCCGCTGGCCGCCACCGCAGCCTTGCACGCGGCCGACCTCGGCGCCTCCGGGCCCTCCGCGTAGCACGCCGCCACCCGGCTGACCGGGTCCGTCATCGACCCGTGGGCGGCGGCGGGCGCGACGGCGTACGCGGCCACGGCCAGCGGCGCGGAGCCGAGGGCGGCGACGCGGAGCGCGGTACGGCGCGGGGCGGTGCGGCGGCGTGCGGACATGGGTGGATCCCTTCGAGCGGACGTCGGGCGCGGCGCCGCCCCCCGTGGGTCCGGCGCCGCTGTGCCCTCCCTGGCCCGGCCAAGCTAGCCGCCGCACCACCCCGTCCGACCGCGATCGGGGCCCGGACGATGATCCTTACGCTGGGCTTAAGGAAGGCTTGAGGGGGCCGACAGGAAGCCGTCCGTGCGGGCGAGGTGTTCCAGGGCGTCGAGGGCGGCGAGGGCCGCCTCGGCTGCCCGCGGGTCGCGCTCGGCCAGGCCGCTCGCGGCGAACTCGTCCTCGTCCAGGCGGCGTACGTCGCAGCCGTCGGCGGAGACCCACAGGTCGAGGTCGAGGTCCTCGACCACGATCTCGCCGTCCCGGACGACCGCGGGCCGGGTGATGTCGCAGTACCAGCCCTTGCGGGTGCCGTCGCCGCCGTGGACCTCCTTGACGGCGTACCAGCGGTCGCGCCAGAAGTGCTCGACGAACACGTCACCCGGCTCGAAGCGGACGAAGCCGAAGTCGCGGACGCCGTCGGCCGCCCAGGGGGCGCGGACGGTGATGCGGGAGCCGTCGTCGGCGAGCCGCTCGGCGGGGTAGCGGATCTTGGTGCGGCCGGCCTTGGTCAGGGTCACCGTGACGGTGTCCGGGGTCGGGGTCCCGGTGGTCGCGGTCCCGGAGGTCGGGGCGTCGGTGGTCATGGGGGTCACTCTCCGAGCTTCTTGGTGTAGCGGACCTCGGTCGCGCAGATCTCGTAGCCGAACCAGGTGTTGACGGCGAGCATCGGTGCGTTGCCGGTGTCGTTGCCGGTGAAGGCCTCCCGGCAGCCGGCCGCGCGGGCGCGGTCCAGGGAGGCGGTCTTGACGAGCTTGGCCAGGCCCCGGCCGCGGAAGGCGCGCAGGGTGCCGGTCATGCCGGAGGTGTAGCGCCCCGCACCGTCCGTCAGGGCGGCGGTGAAGGCGGCGACCTCGCCGTCGACCAGGGCGACGGTGGTCAGCTCCTTGTCGAGGTCGGGGTGGTGCCAGGTGTGCCGGAGCCAGTCGTCGTAGTCGTCCAGCGAGGCCTCCACGTCACCCGGCTCGTCGGCCGTGACCTCGGCGTCGGCCACGAACAGGGGCCGCGGGTCGGCGGCGAACGCCGAGCCCGGGCGCAGCTCGACCCCGGCGGGCAGCGGCGGGCGCGACGGGAGGCCGGCGCCGGTCAGGTCCAGGCGCAGGAAGTGCGCGGACCGGCCGGCGCGGTAGCCGCGGCGTTCGGCGAAGGCCCGGTACTCCGGCTCGTCCAGCACCCAGGCGAACACCTCGGTGGCGCCGGCGCCGGCCAGGTGGGCCTCCGCCTCGGCCACCAGTGCGCCGCCCGCGCCGAGGCCGCGGCCGGCCGGGTCGACGTAGGCGTTGACGAAGGCCTGGCCGGGCACCGGGCTGTCGTAGGCGATGCCGACCTGGGCGGTGCCGACGACGCGGCCGTCGGCGGTCTGCGCGACCAGGACGCGGTAGCGCTTGGCCGGATGGGCGCTCGTGAGCTCGAAGGCGACGCCGGCGGGGGAGAACACCAGGTACGGCAGGGCCGCGCGGCGCACCCGTACGACGGACTGCACGTCCGCCGGGTCGGCGGCGCGGAGGTCACGGATCACTACGGTCATACGGGCACGCTAGGGCGCGGTGGCGGGCCGGCGCCTGTGAATATCGCGCGGGCCGGGCCGGCCGGCACCATGACCGGCGCGGATCCGCGGCGGGTGCGGAGTGGGAGAATCGGGGGCGTGACCTCGACGAACCTCACGATCTCGCTCGACGCCTCGGCCGGCGCGGAGGCCCCCTACGAGCAGGTCCGCGCCCAGATCGCGGCCCAGGCCAGGTCGGGACGGCTGCCGGCCGGGTTCAAGCTGCCGACCGTACGCGGCCTGGCGGAGGAACTGGGCCTGGCCGTCAACACCGTGGCCAAGGCCTACCGGGCACTGGAGGCGGACGGGGTGGTGGAGACGCGGGGCCGGCACGGGACGTTCGTGGCGGCCGTCGGTGACGCCGCGGCGCGCGAGGCCGCCGGTGCGGCCCAGGCCTTCGCCGAACGTGCCGCCCGGCTGGGCCTGACCTTCGACGAGGCCACCGCGGCCGCCCTGGCGGCCCTGCGCGCCCGCTACCAGCAGTAGGCGCCAGGTCCTACGGGTCCTACCGGTCCTGCACGGCGCTACAGGTACAGCCCCGCGTCGGCGCCCGCCGGCTGGGACGGGACGACGGCGGCGGGGCCCGAGCCGCGGCGCAGGGCGAAGAGTTCGGCCAGGGTGGCGCCGTCGCGGGTGACGCCCTCCTCCGTGCCCAGCCAGTCCACGGCCTCGCGGTGGGTCAGCTTGCCGACCTCGATCCGGGCCAGGCACCGCCCGGGGCGCACCACCGCCGGGTGCAGCCGCTCCAGGTCCTCGTTGGTGGTGACGGCCACCAGCACGTTCCGGCCCTGGCCCAGCAGACCGTCCGTCAGGTTCAGCAGCCGCGACAGCGCCTGGCCGGCCGTGTGCCGGGCCTCGCCGCGGATCAGCTCGTCGCAGTCCTCCAGCAGCAGCAGCCGCCAGCGGCCCTTGCTGGTGCCCTCGTCCTCGCCGATCGCGATGTCCATCAGATAGCCGACGTCGTTGAACAGCCGTTCCGGGTCCAGGACGCAGTCCACCTGGCACCAGTCCCGCCACGACCGCGCCAGGGTCCGCAGCGCCGAGGTCTTGCCCGTCCCGGGCGGCCCGTGGAGCAGCAGCAGCCGGCCCGCGATGTCGTCCGGGGTCACCTTCATCAGCCGGTCCATGGCCGAGGCCACCGGCGCGGTGTAGTTCGGGCGGACCTCTTCCCAGGTGCCGGCGGCGATCTGGCGGGTCGTCCGGTACGGGCCGCGGCGCGGTGAGACGTACCAGAAGCCCATGGTGACGTTCTCCGGCTGCGGTTCGGGCTCGTCCTGCGCCCCGTCCGTGGCCTGCCCCAACACGCTCTGCGCCAGTTCGTCGCTGACCGCCGTCACCGTCACGTCCGCGCCCCGGCTCCAGCGCGAGACCAGCATCGTCCAGCCCTCGCCCTCGGCCAGGGTGGCGCTGCGGTCGGTGTCGCGCGCCGAGCGCAGCACGGTGGCGGCGGGCGGCAGCAGCGTAGCACCGGCCTTGACCCGCTCGATCGTGACGCTGTGCGAGTACGGCTGCTCGCCGGACGCGAACCGGCCCAGGAACAGCGCGTCGACGACGTCCGAAGGGGAGTCGCTGTCGTCGACGGTGAGCCGGATCGGCAGTGCGTCATGCGGGTTGGCTGGCATGGCGCCCATGATCCGGCACGCGGTGCCGTCGCGCACCCGTGTTTCACCGGTTCGTTCGCCGGAACGGGTGCCTCCCTTCGGTGTCCTGCGCCGCGTCCGCCTCGTTCAAACACGGTGCGGGTGAAGATTCTGGCCGGATCTCCACCCCAAATCTTCTTGGCATGGACACTTCCAGCCAGGGGCTACGCGCCGGTACCACAGATGCGGCAGACAACCCCCACGAGGAGCCGCACCCATGAAACTGTCGCGCTTCGCCGCTCTGGCGTCGTCCCTGTTACTCGCCGCAGGAGCCGCCCTGTTCGGCGCCGGCCAGGCCTCGGCCGCGGCCGATTTCGGCTACGTCGCGCTGGGCGACTCGTACTCGTCCGGCGTCGGCGCCGGCAACTACGACGGCGCCAGCGGGAACTGCAAGCGCACCACCCGCGCCTATCCCGCGCTGTGGGCCGCCGCCCACGCCCCGCAGACCTTCGCCTTCACCGCCTGCTCCGGAGCCCGTACGGACGACGTGCTCTCCGGGCAGCTCGGCCCGCTCAACTCCGGCACCGACCTGGTCAGCATCACCATCGGCGGCAACGACGCCGGCTTCTCGGACGTCATGACGACCTGTGTCCTGCAGTCCGAGGCCACCTGTCTCAGCCGCATCAACGACGCCAAGGCCTACGTCACCAACACCCTCCCGGGCAAGCTCGACGCGGTCTACAACGCCATCGACGGCCGCGCCCCCAACGCCCGGGTCGTCGTACTCGGCTACCCCCGCTTCTACAAGCTCAACGGCACCTGCACCGCCGGGCTCAGCGAGACCGAGCGGTCCGCCATCAACGGCGCCGCCGACCACCTCAACGCCACCATCGCCAAGCGCGCCGCCGACCACGGGTTCACCTTCGCCTCGGTCGTGAGCGCCTTCACCGGCCACGAGATCTGCTCCGGCAGCGCGTGGCTGCACAGCGTCAACTGGCTCAACATCGGCGAGTCGTACCACCCGACGGCCGCCGGCCAGTCCAGCGGCTACCTGCCGGCCTTCACCAACGCGGCGTAGCCCGTCCGGGGAGCGGGGGAGGGGAGGGTCCGGTGGCCGGGGACGTGGCCGTGGCCGGGTCCTCTCCCCCTCCCTCTCCCTCGCTCTGTCTCTTTCCTGTCCCTTCTCCTCTCCCGTCCCTTCTCCGGCCGCCTCAGCGGTTCGCCAGCAGGAGCCAGGCCAGGGCCGCCAGGGCCACGAGCAGGACCAGAGCGGCGGCCGCCGTCAGGGCCGGCCGGGACGGGCGGCGACCGGCGCCCGGGGCCTGCGGCCCCTCCGGCCCCTGCGCCGCCGGGCCGGGGGCGGGGGCCCGGCCGGTGGCGCCCCCCGGCTCCGCCGGGTCCGGGCCGCCGGCCGGAGCCACCGCCCCCGCGGTCCGCACCGGCCCGCCCGGGGCGCGTTCCGGCCCGCCCGCCGCGACCTCGTGCAGCAGCCGGGCCGCTTCCTCCGCCGTCAGGCGCTCGGCGGGCTCCGTGCGCAGCAGGCCCGCCAGGACCGGTGCCAGGGGACCGGCCCGCCGGAAGGCCGGCGGCTGCGCCACCGGGCCGGAGGGCGGGGCGTCCCCGGGGAACGGCGGGACGCCCTCGACCGCCGTGTACAGCAGGGCCCCGAGCGCCCACAGGTCCGACGCCGGGTCCTCGGCGTCCGCCGGCGGCGGGAGGCGGAAGCCGCCGACCTTCACCCCGCCGTCGTTGCCCAGCAGCACCCCGTCCGGCGCCAGCTCCCCGTGCACCAGGCCCGCCGCGTGCGCGGCGCGCAGCGCGTCCAGGAGGCGGTCGCCCAGGTCGGCGGCCCGACGGGGCGTCAGCGGCCCGTCGGCGGCCAGCACCTCCGCCAGGGTGAGCCCGCGGACCGGTTCCGTCACGACCCAGTGCCGGCCCCCGTCCGCGACCACGTCGTGGACGGCGACCACCCCGGGGTGCACGATCCGCGCCGCGGCCAGGGCCGCGGCCTCGGCCCGGGCCGCCGGCCCGGACACCTCCTCGACCGCCACCTCCCGGCCCCGCTCCTCGTCCCGGGCCCGCCAGAGCGGTCCGCGGGCGCCCTGCCCCAGCGGATCGAGCAGCCGGTAGCGGCCCGCCACGACACGTCCCGGCTCCTGGCTCACGAGCGCCCTCCTCGGCGTCATCGGGTGGTCACTCCACGTTAGACCCGAGGTGCGGGAATTGCCCCCGGTCGTGCCGGGCCCCGTACGTTCCTCCCCAAACCGCCCCGATTGTGCGGAGAGTGACGGTCGACTCCACTGAGTAATCGTCAACTCCCCGTACGGACAGGGGTAATTCACACGCCCGGGATACCCGACTGCGACGCAGGGGCGATAGGGTTACCCTGCCCGGGCCGGGTGCCCTCGTACGGGTGGGGAGAGATCATGGAACAGATAACGACGCGCAGCAGGCCGCCCCGCGTGCCTGCCATCACCTGCGGCAGCCACGCGACCAGTTCGCGCCTCGACCGCCACCTCGCCGTGCTCGGCGGTCCCGCCGTCCCGCAGCGCGAGGCCGCCGAGGCGACCCTGCTGATGCGCGAGCTCACCTCCCGCGACCACACGCACGTCCAGCGGAGCCGGAGCGCGCGCGTCTCGCTCTTCGCGCCGCTGCGCCGGCTGCGTCGCACGCTCTTCGGCAGCCGCCGCCACTAGTCCCCGGCCACCCGCCCCCGGCTCCGGCTGGGGGTGCC
>NZ_RPRY01000001.1 GCF_003949795.1 Streptomyces sp. WAC06614 | reverse complement strand
CCTACCAGGAGACCGGCCCGCTCTACGCGGCGCCGGCAGCCCCGGCGTACGCCCCCGACCCCAAGGTGTGGGCGCAGACCCCGCCGCCCGAGCCGGACGGCCCCTCCCGGCACCTGCCGTACGGGGACCGGCCGGCGACCACCCAGTTCGTCGGCGTCGACTCCCTGGTCACCCACGCCGCGGAGGACGAGCCCGAGCCGGACGCGTTCGCCCACCTCTACAAGGACCAGCAGGCAGCGCCCGGCACCACCGCCGCTCCGGCGGTGGAGGAGGCGCCGGTCGCCGTGCCCGCCCCGGCCAAGCCGGCCGGCAAGGCGTCCGGCCTGCTGAAGTCCAGCGCACTGATGGCCGCGGGCACGATCGTCTCCCGGATCACGGGCTTCCTGCGCACCCTGGTGATCGCCGCCGCCATCGGCGTCGGCACGTTCAACGACACCTACCAGGTCGCCAACACCCTGCCCACGATGATCTACGTGCTGGTCGGCGGTGGCGCCCTGAACGCCGTCTTCATCCCGCAGCTGGTGCGCGCGATGAAGAACGACGACGACGGGGGAGAGGCCTATGCCAACCGGCTGCTGACCCTGGTCATCGTCCTGCTGGCGGGCGTCACCACCGTCTGTGTGCTCGCGGCGCCGCTGTTCATCACGATGATGTCCCCGAAGATCGCCTCCGACCCCCACCAGATGGAGGTCGCGACGGCGTTCGCCCGCTACTGCCTGCCCACGATGTTCTTCATGGGCGTGCACGTGGTGCTCGGCCAGATCCTCAACGCCCGCGGCCGGTTCGGCGCGATGATGTGGACCCCCGTCCTGAACAACATCGTCGTCATCGCCACCTTCGGCGCCTTCATCTGGGCCTTCGGCAGCTTCACCAGCTCCGGCGTGAACAGCGCGACCGTCACCCCCGAAGGCGTCCGCCTGCTGGGCCTGGGCACCCTGCTGGGCCTGACCGTCCAGGCGCTGGCGATGCTGCCGTACCTGCGGGACGCCGGCTTCCGGCCGCGCCTGCGGTTCGACTGGCGGGGCCACGGCCTGGGCAAGGCCGCCCGGCTGGCCAAGTGGACGTTCTTCTTCGTCCTCGCCAACCAGATCGGCCTGGTCGTCGTCACCCAGCTCGCCACCTGGGCGGGTTCCCTCGCGGAGAAGCAGGGCCACCCCGGCACGGGTATCACCGCCTACAACTACGCGCTGCTGCTGTGGCAGATGCCGCAGGCGATCATCACCGTCTCCGTGATGACGGCCGTGCTGCCCCGGATCTCCCGCTCCGCCCACGACGGCGACGCCGCCGCCGTCCGCGACGACATCTCCTACGGCCTGCGCACCTCGGCGGTCGCGATCGTGCCGTGCGCCTTCGCGTTCCTCGCCCTCGGCGTGCCGATGGCCACCCTGTTGTACGCGGGCTCCGGCTCCGGCGCCCAGAACATCGGTTACGTGCTGATGGCGTTCGGTCTCGGCCTGATCCCGTACTCCGTCCAGTACGTGGTCCTGCGCGGCTTCTACGCCTACGAGGACACCCGCACGCCCTTCTACAACACCGTCATCGTCGCCGGGGTGAACGCCGCCGTCTCCGCGCTGGCCTTTTTCGTCCTTCCCCCGCGCTGGGCCGTCGTCGGCATGGCCGCCGCCTACGGTCTGGGCTACGCGGTGGGCGTCGGTGTCGCCTGGCGCCGACTGCGCGTCCGACTGGACGGTGACCTCGACGGCTCCCGCGTGATCCGCACCTACGCCCGGCTCGCCGGGGCCTGTGTTCCGGCCGCCCTGGCCGCCGGCGCGGCGGCCTACGGCATCACCCGGCTGCTGGGCAGCGGAGTGCTCGGTTCCGCCGCCTCCCTCGCCGCCGGCGGCATCCTCCTCGCCGCCGTCTTCCTCGCCGCGGCCAAGCGCATGCGGATCGAGGAACTCAACGCCATGGTGGGGATGGTGCGCGGGCGTCTGGGTCGCTGATGCGCACAACCATCGCACCCCTTCGCGTGTCGTGCATAGCGGTGGACTGTGGGCACAATTGGCTTGGCTTCGCAGACTGGCCGACAGCGTGCAACGGATGGGGAGGCAGGAACGACGGTGGCGGAACGTAGCACGGCTGCCGTCGACGTGGCCGACAACAGCGGCGAGAAGTCGCGGGCCGCAGCAGCGGCCAAGGCCACGGCCGACGGGGTGGACACCCAGGACGGACGAGCCCCGGACGACCCCATGCCCGAACCGGACGGTGAGCGGGCCGCGGCAGCCACCGCCGCCGCGCCCGAACTGCACAGTGGCCACAAACTCGCCAGGCGCTACCGCCTCGAGGAGTGCGTCACCCGTCTGGACGGATTCAGCAGCTGGCGTGCCATGGACGAGAAGCTGCGCCGGGCCGTGGGCGTCCACCTGCTGCCCGCCGACCATCCGCGGGCCCGCGGCGTCCTCGCCGCGGCCCGTTCCTCCGCACTCCTCGGCGACCCCCGGTTCGTCCAGGTGCTCGACGCCGTCGAGGAGAACGACCTCGTCTACGTCGTCCACGAGTGGCTGCCCGACGCCACCGAGCTGACCGCCGTCCTCGCCTCCGGCCCGCTGGAGCCCCACGAGGCCTACCAGCTCGTCAGCCAGGTCTCCCAGGCCATGACCGCCGCCCATCGCGAGGGCCTGGCCCATCTGCGGCTGACGCCCAGCGCGATACTGCGCACCTCCACCGGCCAGTACCGCATCCGCGGCCTCGCCGTGAACGCCGCCCTGCGCGGCATCACCAGCGACACCCCGCAGCGCACCGACACCGAGGCGATCGGCGCCCTGCTGTACGCCGCCCTCACCCAGCGCTGGCCCTACGAGACCGACGCCTACGGGCTCACCGGTCTGCCCAAGGGTGTCGGTCTGCTGCCGCCGGACCAGGTCCGTGCCGGCGTCCACCGCGGGCTGGGCGAGCTCGCCATGCGCGCCCTCGCCAACGACGGTGCCACGGCCTCCCGGCAGGAGCCGCCCTGCACCACTCCTGAGGAACTGGCCAAGGCGGTCGCCGCGATGCCCCGCATCCGGCCCCCGGAGCCCGCGTTCACGGCTCCGCCCGAGTACCAGCAGACCACCTACCAGCAGGGCAACTACGGCCGGCCGCCGGCGCACCCCGGCATGACCGCACCCCTGCCGCACCCCGTGCCGCCGCCGTCCCCGCTGCAGAGCCGGACCGGGCGGGTCCTGAAGTGGAGCGTGGCGGCCCTGCTCATCGCCGCCCTGGGCCTGGGCAGCTGGCAGCTCGCCGGCACCCTCCTGGACCGCGTCAACGGCGACAGCGGCAACAGTGGTCCGACCCAGCCGGCTTCGGGCGACGAGGCGCCCAAGGAGAAGCCGAGCAAGCCGCTCGACATCCGCAGCGCCACGGTGTTCGGAAGGGACCCGATCAAACCGGCCGACGCGGGCAAGGCCATCGACGGCGACACCGGCTCGGCGTGGGTCACCCTGGAGTTCCGCGGCCACGCCAACTTCGGCAACCTGAGCGATTACGACGACGGCAGCGGCATGATCGTGGACCTCGGGGAAGCCCGCGACATCACCGAGCTGAACGTGGACCTGTACAACGGCAAGCACAAGGTCGAAGTACGTGCCGCCACGGCCGACGCCTCCTCGCCGCACGCTCTGGGCGACTTCCCGCAGGAGATCGTCAAGCTGGGACCGTTCAAGAAGATCAACGCCAAGCTCGACACCCCGGTGAAGACCCGCTACCTCCTGGTCCACATCACCGAGCTGCCCAGCAGTCCGGGCGGCTACCGGGGTGGCATCAGCGAGATCAAGGTGTTCGGCCGCGCCGACTGACCGCCCCGCCAGGACGACTTCAGGGTCCGCCGCGCCATCGGTGCGGCGGACCCTCGTTTTCGCCCCGCCGGACCCGTACGCTCCCTCCCGGAGGGGAGGTGCGATGCACAACGCGACGACCGGCGAGGACAGCGACCGGGACCTGCTGGCCCGGCACGTCGCCGGTGATCCCGACGCCTTCGGCGAGCTCGTCCGCCGCCACCGCGACCGGCTGTGGGCGGTGGCCCTGCGGACGCTGGGCGACCCCGAGGAGGCCGCCGACGCCCTCCAGGACGCCCTGGTCTCCGCCTACCGGGCCGCACACACCTTCCGTGGCGAATCGGCCGTCACCACCTGGCTGCACCGCATCACGGTCAACGCCTGCCTCGACCGGGCCCGCAAGGCCGCCTCGCGCAGGACCTCTCCCCTGGACGACACCGACCGCCTGGAGCGCCTCCTGGAGCCCCACGAGTCGGCCGAGGCACCCGCCGAGCGCCACGCCCTCCACCGGGAGCTGCTGGCGGCGCTGAGCACCCTCCCCGCCGAGCAGCGGGCCGCTCTCGTCCTCGTCGACATGCAGGGATACCCCGTGGCGGAGGCCGCACGGGTGCTGGGCGTGCCCACCGGGACCATCAAGAGCCGGTGCGCCCGGGGCCGGGCCCGGCTCCTGCCGATGCTCACTCATCTGCGCGCCGATCCCGGGGATAACACCGCCACTGAGCGGGGAAGGAACCGGTCGCAAGGGACGTCCGTCCCACCAGCGGCAGAATCCAGGGATCCAGATGCTCTGAAGGGCGGAGGTGGACGAACGTGAGCCCCACTCAGGGCGCGCCCGGTGCGATCCGGCATCCCGACGTATCAGAAATCTCCGACCTCACCGAAGGCCTGCTCTCCCCGGCCCGGACCGCGGAGGTCCGCCGTCACCTGGGCGAATGCCCGCTGTGCGCGGACGTCCGTACCTCCCTGGAGGAGATCCGCTCCCTGCTGGGCACCCTTCCCGGGCCGCCCCGGATCCCCGCCGACATCGCGGGCCGGATCGATGCCGCCCTGGCGGCAGAGGCGCTGCTCTCGGCCACCGCGCCCGCCGAGACCTCCGAGACCTCCGAGATCTCCGACGGCGCCACCGACCGACCTGCCCCGGCCGCCGAGCGCCCCCACCATGTTTCACGTGAAACGACGTCGTCCGTGAGTGCCCCGACCCGGCCCGCCGGGCGACCCCGGGCCGGCACAGGACCCGGACGCGGCCGCCGCAGGGCCGTGCTCGCCGGCCTGGTGGCCGCCGCGGCCCTCGGTCTCGGCGCCGTCCTGCTCCAGCTTCCCTTCGGTGAGCACCACGAGAGCGGCTCCCAGGACAGCTCCGTCACCGCCTTGCAGCCCAAGCAGGACCGATCGACGTTCTCCGCGGGCGGGCTGGAGGCACAGGTGCAGCAGCTCCTCGGCAGGAGCGAGCGCAATCGTTCGCTCAGCTCCACCGATTCGCAACCCGGACTCGCCCCGGCCGAGCGCGAGGCACCGACCGTGCCCCCCTGTGTCCAGCAGGGCATCGGCCGTACGGAGACGCCGCTGGCCACCGAGACCGGGGTCTTCAAGGGGGCGGACGCCCTGCTCGTGGTGCTCCCGCACCCCTCGGACACCACCCGGGTGGACGCCTACCTCGTGGACAGCACCTGTACCGGCACCCCCGGTACCGGACCCGGAAAGGTCCTGCTGACCGCGACGTACGCGCGTCATTGATCCGTAAGAGGTCACTCGGACACCCGGGGAATGCTTGCGCCGTAGGATCCGTTGGGTGGGGTGAGAGTCCGCACCGGCCCCCGGTAGGCAGCAGGCGCCACGCCTGGAGAGACGAGGAAGAAACCCGTGAGCGACGTCCGTAACGTGATCATCATCGGCTCTGGGCCGGCCGGCTACACGGCTGCCCTGTACACCGCACGCGCCTCGCTCAAGCCGCTGGTCTTCGAGGGCGCGGTCACCGCGGGTGGTGCGCTGATGAACACCACCGAGGTGGAGAACTTCCCCGGCTTCCGTGACGGCATCATGGGCCCGGACCTCATGGACAACATGCGCGCCCAGGCCGAGCGCTTCGGCGCCGAGCTGGTCCCGGACGACGTCGTGTCCGTGGACCTCACCGGTGAGATCAAGACCGTCACCGACACCGCCGGCACGGTCCACCGGGCCAAGGCCGTCATCGTCACCACCGGCTCCCAGCACCGCAAGCTGGGCCTGCCCAACGAGGACGCCCTGTCCGGCCGCGGTGTCTCCTGGTGCGCCACCTGCGACGGGTTCTTCTTCAAGGACCAGGACATCGCCGTCGTCGGCGGTGGCGACACCGCGATGGAGGAGGCCACCTTCCTCTCGCGCTTCGCCAAGTCGGTCACCATCGTCCACCGCCGGGACAGCCTGCGTGCCTCCAAGGCCATGCAGGACCGTGCCTTCGCGGACCCGAAGATCACGTTCGCCTGGGACAGCGAGGTCGCCGAGATCCACGGCGAGCAGAAGCTCACGGGCCTCACCCTGCGCAACACCAAGACCGGTGAGACCTCCGAGCTGCCGGTGACCGGCCTGTTCATCGCCGTCGGCCACGACCCCCGCACCGAGCTGTTCAAGGGTCAGCTGGAGCTGGACGAGGAGGGCTACCTCACCGTCGACGCGCCGTCCACCCGCACCAGCGTCTCCGGTGTGTTCGGCGCGGGCGACGTGGTGGACCACACCTACCGTCAGGCCATCACCGCGGCGGGCACCGGCTGCTCCGCCGCCCTCGACGCCGAGCGCTTCCTCGCCGCCCTCACCGACGCCGAGCACGCCGCGGCAACCGTCTGACCCCCCGCCCGGACCCACCGGGCGGATCCCCACACACCCCGCAGTAAGAAGAAGGAGGCCGCTGTGGCCGGCACCCTGAAGAACGTCACCGACGCAGACTTCGACAACGAGGTCCTCAAGAGCGAGAAGCCGGTCCTGGTGGACTTCTGGGCCGAGTGGTGCGGCCCCTGCCGCCAGATCGCCCCGTCCCTGGAGGCCATCGCGGCCGAGCACGGCGACCAGATCGAGATCGTCAAGCTCAACATCGACCAGAACCCCGGCACGGCCGCCAAGTACGGCGTCATGTCGATCCCGACGCTGAACGTCTACCAGAACGGCGAGGTCGTCAAGACCATCGTCGGGGCCAAGCCGAAGGCCGCCCTCCTGCGTGACCTCGACGCCTTCATCCAGGGCTGATCTCCGCAGCACGACGGGGCCGCTCCTCCTTCGGGAGGGGCGGCCCCGTTCGCGTTCTCACAGGGGGCGGAGCGCCGGCTCCTTGCGGGCAGCCCCCAGCAACCGGTCCAGGGCCAGCTCCACGTCTTCCTTCCAGGACAGCGTCGAGCGCAGCTCCAGCCGTAGCCGGGGATGCACCGGGTGCGGCCGTACCGTCTTGAAGCCCACCGCGAGCAGATGGTCGGCGGGCAGCAGACAGCGCGGTCCTTCCCAGTGGGCCTCACCGAAGGCCTCGATCGCCTTGAACCCGCGCCGCAGCAGGTCCTTGGCGACCGTCTGCACCAGCACCCGGCCCAGCCCCTGCCCCTGGTAGCCCGGCGCGATCTTCGCAGTGATGAGCTGCACGGCGTCCGGGGACACAGGGCTGGTGGGGAAGGACATCGATCGTGCCACATAGGCCGGCGGCGCGTAGAGCACGAAGCCCACGGGGATGTCGTCCACGTAGACCACCCGGCCGCACGAGCCCCATTCCAGGAGCACGGCGGAGATCCAGGACTCCTTCTCCATCTCCCCGGTGCCTGCCTTCACGGCGGCCTCACCGCTGACCGGGTCCAGTTCCCAGAAGACACAGGACCGGCAACTACGGGGCAGATCCTGGAGGTTGTCCAGCGTGAGCGGTACCAGCCGACGACCCATGAACGCATCGTATAAGGGCAAAGGGCGGGCCGCACCGGTTGACCACCGGCACGGCCCGCCCCCGCACGACGGTCCGGGTCAGTCGCGGTCGGACCCCTGGTCCAGCACGCGACCCTCGCCGGGCGCCAGGGTCGCCAGGATCCGCTCCAGGTCCTCCATCGAGGCGAACTCGACGGTGATCTTGCCCTTCTTCTGGCCCAGGTCCACCTTCACCCGGGTCTCGAAGCGGTCCGACAGCCGGGTGGCGAGCTCCGACAGCGCCGGCGAGACCCGGGCGCCCGCCCGGGGCCCCTTCGCACGCGTCGGGCCGGAAGGCTCGGACTCCATCAGCTTGACGATCTCCTCGACCGCCCGCACCGACAGCCCCTCGGCCACGATCCGGTGCGCCAGCCGGTCCTGCTCGGCGGAGTCGTCCACCGCCAGCAGGGCCCGCGCATGGCCGGCCGAGAGCACACCTGCGGCCACCCGCCGCTGGACCGGCGCCGACAGCTTCAGCAGCCGCAGCGTGTTGGTCACCTGGGGGCGGGAGCGGCCGATACGGTCCGCCAGCTCGTCGTGGGTGCAGTTGAAGTCGTGCAGGAGCTGGTCGTACGCCGCCGCCTCTTCCAGCGGGTTCAGCTGGGCCCGGTGGAGGTTCTCCAGCAGGGCGTCCAGCAGCAGCTTCTCGTCGTCCGTCGCGCGGATGATGGCCGGGATCCGCTCCAGACCCGCCTCGCGGCACGCCCGCCAACGGCGCTCGCCCATGATGAGCTCATAGCGGTCCGGACCGGACTGCCGCACCACCACCGGCTGGAGCAGGCCCACCTCCTGGATCGAGGTGATCAGCTCGGCCAGCGCGTCCTCGTCGAACACCTCGCGCGGCTGGCGCGGGTTGGGCGTGATCGCGTCCAGGGGCAGCTCGGCGAAGGTCGCGCCGGCCACCGTCTGGACCTCGTCCGCCACGGGCTCGGCGAGCGCGGGCAGCTCTGTTTCACGTGAAACATCGACGGCGATCGCCGTGGATGCCCCCGCGGCCGGCCCTGCCAGCTTGGCCGCCGCGATACCGCGGTCCGATGTCAGTACCGGCACGGCCGACGGGGACGTGGACCCCGCAGCCGGCGTCCGCTCCTGGGGAGCAGCGGGAATCAGCGCGCCGAGCCCCCGCCCCAGACCCCTACGTCGCTCACTCACTGGATCCCCTCCGCCATGTTCTGCGTGCTGTTCAGGCCCGCGCCGCCCCGGTGGGCGTTACGGGCGTCGTATCGGATGCCGACCCCGCGCAGCGCGATCTCCCGCGCCGCCTCCAGGTAGGAGAGGGAGCCGCTGGAACCCGGGTCGTAGGTGAGCACCGTCTGTCCGTAGCTGGGCGCCTCGGAGATGCGCACCGAACGCGGGATGCTCGTCCGCAGGACCTCGTCACCGAAGTGGCTGCGGACCTCGTCGGCCACCTGCGAGGCCAGCCGGGTCCGCCCGTCGTACATGGTGAGCAGAATGGTCGACACATGCAAGGACGGGTTGAGGTGGGCCCGCACCAGGTCGACGTTGCGCAGGAGCTGTCCCAGGCCCTCCAGCGCGTAGTACTCGCACTGGATCGGGATCAGCACCTCCGCACCCGCCACCAGCGCGTTGACCGTCAGCAGGCCGAGCGACGGCGGGCAGTCGATGAGGATGTAGTCGAGCGGCTGCTCGTACGCCTGGATCGCACGCTGGAGCCGGCTCTCGCGCGCGACCAGCGAGACCAGCTCGATCTCGGCGCCGGCCAGGTCGATGGTGGCAGGTGCACAGAAGAGCCCTTCCACGTCCGGCACCGGCTGGACGACCTCCAGCAGCGGCCGGCTGTCGACCAGCACGTCGTAGATCGAGGGGACCTCCGCGTGGTGGTCGATACCCAGGGCCGTGGAGGCGTTGCCCTGCGGGTCGAGGTCGATCACCAGGACGCGGGCGCCGTGCAGGGCCAGCGAGGCCGCCAGGTTCACGGTCGTGGTGGTCTTGCCGACGCCGCCCTTCTGGTTGGCGACCACCATGATCCGGGTCTGGGCCGGCCGGGGCAGTCCCTCACCCGCACGGCCCAGGGCCTCCACCGCCAGCTGGGCGGCCCGCCCGATCGGCGTGTCGTTGTCCACCGGAGGTGGCGACGACTCTGCTGCGGCCCCCGCTGAGGGTGCCCCCAGTGGCACATCGCCCATCGGCTCGGAGCGGGGACCGGGGACCGGATCGGCCAGGGGCCCCGCAAGGTTGGCGTCGGACCGCACGGATTCACTCTCCTCGACATCTGGCTCGCGATGAACAGAGCCTCCCATGCCTTCGGGGTCGCGAACCAGCGGGGCCCGAACTCCTGTGGATGAATCCACCACTGTGGACAACTCCGTCACCCCTGCGTCCTTCCGGTGGCGCAGGGGCGCAGCCGCACGACCGCGGCTGATGATTCCGTGCAGCAGAGAGCGACGTTTCACGTGAAACACGATGCACGGGCGGGCTAGTCAGCCCGCTACGACACTCCGAAATCCATACCTATAGGGGCGTTTCGGCTCAACGACGCCGGCGTGCCCGTCCGGTCCGGGCCGCCTTGGCCCGCTTGGCCGCAAACCTCACCCCGCCGGGGCTCTCCCCGACCTCGACCCGCACCAGGGTGGACAGGGGGTCCACCACACCCTCGCCGACCTGGAGCACCGAGGTCTTCACCACACCGAGCTTGGCCAGCGCGGTCTTCGCCGCGTCCAGCTCCTCCTCGGCCGTGTCGCCCTTGAGCGCCAGCATCTCGCCGTACGGACGCAGCAGGGGAACGCCCCAGCCGGCCAGCCGGTCCAGCGGAGCCACGGCCCGCGCGGTGACCACGTGCACCGGAGGCAACTTGCCCAGCATCTCCTCGGCACGCCCACGGACCACGGTCACATGGTCCAGCCCGAGCAGCTCCACGACCTCCTGGAGGAAGGTGGTGCGCCGCAGCAGCGGCTCCAGCAGGGTGATCTTCAGGTCCGGACGTACGAGGGCCAGCGGGATACCGGGCAGGCCGGCGCCCGAACCGACGTCGCAGACCGTGACACCCTCCGGCACGGCCTCGGAGAGCACGGCGCAGTTCAGCAGGTGGCGCTCCCAGAGCCGGGGCACCTCGCGCGGGCCGATCAGTCCCCGCTTGACGCCTGCGTCCGCCAGCAGCTCGGCGTACCGGACGGCTTCCGGGAAATGCTCACCGAATACCGTGCGTGCTTCCTCGGGGGCCGGGGGAAGCTCCGCTGCTGCCTCCGTCACGGGGGACCGTCCTTCCGTACCGCTGTAGAAAACCAGGTTGTTGGCTGTAGAGCTGTAGAGCTGTACGTGTCAGTGTCAGGCTGACAAACTTCGGCCCCGCCTGCGACACAGGCGGGGCCGACCACTCATGCTTTCCGATCAGGCCGGGAGCACGACGACGAAGCGCTGCGGCTCCTCGCCCTCCGACTCGCTGCGGAGCCCCGCGGCCGCCACGGCGTCGTGGACGACCTTGCGCTCGAACGGGGTCATCGGGGCCAGCTTCACCGGCTCGCCCGACGCCCTGACGTCCGCCGCGGCCTGGGCACCGATCGCCGCGAGCTCCTCGCGCTTCTGGGCCCGGTAGCCGGCGATGTCGAGCATCAGCCGGCTGCGGTCCCCGGTCTCCCGGTGCACGGCCAGGCGCGTCAGCTCCTGGAGGGCCTCCAGGACCTCACCGTCCCGGCCGACGAGCTTCTGCAGCTCACGGCTCGACGAGTCACTGATGATCGACACCGAGGCACGGTCGGCCTCGACGTCCATGTCGATGTCGCCGTCCAGGTCGGCGATGTCCAGCAGCCCCTCGAGGTAGTCGGCCGCGATCTCACCCTCCTGCTCGAGGCGGGTCAGGGTGTCGCCACCCTCAGCGGCGGCGGAGGTGGTGCCTTCCGTCACGGGATGGACTCCTTACTTCTTGGACGAGGGCTTGCTGGTGGGGGGCGTCTGGCGCTGCGACTTCGACTGCCTCTTCGGCTGCTGGCGCTTCGCGGCACCGGTGCCGCCGCTGGCCGCATCGGCGTCCGCGGTGGGCACCGCACTCTTGATCACAGAGCCGTCCGCCTGCGCGGCCATGCCCTGCTTGGCGAGCGCGGAGATGAACTTGCGCTCGTTGTCGTTGCGGTCCGGCCCCTTCGCCACGATGGTGGCGACGATCTTCTTCTTGCCGCGGCCCCGGAGCTCACCGTGCGAGGTGATGCTCTTGAGCAGACGGTTCAGGTACTGGTCCTGCGCCTTGCTGCCCGGCGTCGGGTTCTGGTTGATCACGTACATCTGCTGACCCATGGTCCAGACGTTCGTGGTCAGCCAGTAGACGAGGACACCGACGGGGAAGTTGATGCCCATCACCGCGAAGATGACCGGGAAGATGTACATCAGCATCTTCTGCTGCTGCATGAACGGCGTCTTGACCGACAGGTCGACGTTCTTCTGCATCAGCTGGCGCTGCGTGTAGAACTGCGACAGCGACATCAGGACGATCATGACCGCGGTCACGATCATCACGTTCGCCGGGGTGGAGCCCAGGGCCTCGACCTTGGACGCGGGGTCCCGGAAGGTGGCGGCGATCGGCGCGCCGAAGATCTTCGCCTCACGGGCGCTGTCGACCAGCTGCTGGTCCAGCACACCGATGGTCTTGCCGTTGGCGATGTTGCTGAGCGTGTGGTAGAGCGCGAAGAAGAACGGGGACTGCGCCAGGATGGGAAGGCACGAGGAGAGCGGGTTGGTACCCGTCTCCTTGTACAGCTTCATCATCTCTTCGGACTGACGCTGCTTGTCGTTCTTGTAGCGCTCCTGGATCGCCTTCATCTTCGGCTGGAGCGCCTGCATGCCCCGCGTCGCCTTGATCTGCTTGACGAAGAGCGGGATCAGGCAGATGCGGATCAGGACCACCAGGGACACGATGGACAGGCCCCAGGCCCACCCACTGTCCGGCCCGAAGATCGCACCGTACAGGCTGTGGAACTGCACGATGACCCACGAGACGGGCGTGGTGATAAAGCTGAACAGACTGGCAATCGTGTCCACTAATCAGGCTCCTTGAGCATTGCGAGGTCGACGCAACGCATTGCGCAGCTGCTCGTGCCAACGCGGGCGTTTGCGAGGTGGGACGTGGTCCACACCTCCCGGCGACCACGGATTGCACCGCAGGATCCGCCAGGCGGTCAGGACCGTCCCCTTCACCGCACCATGCCGGTCGATGGCCGTGTACCCGTAGTGCGAGCACGAGGGGTAGTAGCGGCACACCGGCCCGAGCAGCGGACTGATCGTCCACTGGTACAGCTTGATCAAAGCGAGCAGCGGGTACTTCATCGAGCCACGCCTCCCAGCAACCGCTCCAGAGCGGCATCCAGGTCCCGGGCCAGGTCCTCGTGGCCGGCGTCACCCGCTCCGGGCAGCGCCCGCACCACCACCAGGCTACCGGGGGGCAGCAGGCTCAGACGATCGCGGACCAGATGGCGCAGTCGGCGCTTGACCCGGTTACGGACGACCGCCGTGCCGACCGCCTTGCTGACGACGAAACCCGCACGCGTCGGGGGAGCACTCTCCCCCGGCCCGTGCGGGTCCGTCGCACCGCTGGTGCGTAGGTGGACGACGAGGAGCGGGCGACCAGCCCGGCGGCCTCGGCGTACCGCAGTCGCGAAGTCCTCGCGCCGCCTCAGCCGATGATCGGGAGACAGCACGACGTCATGATCCTGTTCGGATCAGGCGGACAGGCGGGCGCGACCCTTGCCACGGCGGGCGGCCAGGATGGCGCGGCCGGCACGCGTACGCATGCGCAGGCGGAAGCCGTGGGTCTTGGCGCGACGACGGTTGTTCGGCTGGAAGGTGCGCTTGCTCACTCGGGGGCTCCAGAAATGAATCGTTAGTGGCGTGACATCGCCTGGCTGTCACCGTGCGCCCACGAGGAACTCGCGAGGTCGCCCGAGTGGACACCGCTAAACGATCACACTGAGTGATCTTCGCCCATCGGTAGGCAGGCGGCAGCAGCCATCGACAACTCGACCTGGTTACGGTACGCGGGACTACGCCATCCGGTCAAACCGAGCGGTCACGGGGGCCCACTGTGCACAGGCTGTGGACAACGACTTGAACCGTACCCGTCGCGCTGACTACCGTTGCCTGACCCCGGATTTTTTGTCCCGACCGTCCCATAAGAACCACACCTTCGTGGGACCCCTGTGAGAGAGCGTGCTCTGTGGCTGACGTACCTGCCGATCTTGCCGCAGTGTGGCCACGCGTGCTGGAGAAGCTCCTCGGGGAGGGTCAGCAAGGGATCGAGCCCAAGGACAAGCAGTGGATCGAACGCTGCCAGCCCCTGGCGCTCGTCGCCGACACCGCACTGCTCGCCGTCCCCAACGAGTGGGGCAAGCGGGTCCTGGAGGGCCGGCTGGCCCCGCTGATCAGCGACAGCCTCAGCCGTGAGTGCGGCCGCCCGATCCGGATCGCCATCACCGTGGACGACTCCGCCGGCGAGCCCGCGCCCCCGGCCCCGCGGCGGGCAGAGCGAGGACTACGGCTGGCAGCAGCCGCGCCTGGGCTACCCCGAGCGCGACCCGTACGCGACGCCGCAGCCCGGCTACCTCCAGCAGGACGGGCCCGGCGGCTACGAGTCCTCCTACGAACAGCAGAACGGCTACGAGCCCAAGCCGTACGAGCAGCCCTCGTACGACGCGTACGACCAGAAGCCGTCCTACGACAAGCCGCCCGCCTACGACCCGGCGCCACTGCCCGCCCCGGGCCGCCCCACCGCGCCCGGCGCCCCGGCCGGCGGCGGCTCGTCCTCGGGTCCGCTGGAGCCGACCGCACGGCTGAACCCGAAGTACCTGTTCGACACGTTCGTCATCGGCGCCTCCAACCGCTTCGCGCACGCCGCCGCGGTGGCGGTGGCCGAGGCGCCCGCCAAGGCGTACAACCCGCTGTTCATCTACGGCGAGTCCGGCCTGGGCAAGACCCACCTGCTGCACGCCATCGGGCACTACGCCCGCAGTCTCTACCCGGGCACCCGGGTGCGGTACGTGAGCTCGGAGGAGTTCACCAACGAGTTCATCAACTCGATCCGCGACGGCAAGGGCGACGCGTTCCGCAAGCGGTACCGCGAGATGGACATCCTTCTGGTCGACGACATCCAGTTCCTCGCGAGCAAGGAGTCGACGCAGGAGGAGTTCTTCCACACCTTCAACACGCTCCACAACGCGAACAAGCAGATCGTCCTGTCCTCCGACCGGCCGCCCAAGCAGCTGGTCACCCTGGAGGACCGGCTGCGCAACCGTTTCGAGTGGGGCCTGATCACGGACGTCCAGCCGCCCGAGCTGGAGACCCGGATCGCGATCCTGCGCAAGAAGGCGGTGCAGGAGCAGCTCAACGCCCCGCCGGAGGTACTGGAGTTCATCGCGTCCCGGATCTCGCGCAACATCCGTGAGCTGGAGGGCGCGCTGATCCGGGTGACGGCCTTCGCGAGCCTCAACCGGCAGCCGGTGGACCTCGGACTGACCGAGGACGTCCTGAAGAACCTGATCCCCGGCGGCGAGGACACCGCCCCCGAGATCACGGCGACGGACATCATGGCGGCGACCGCCGACTACTTCGGTCTGACCGTGGACGACCTGTGCGGCTCCTCGCGCAGCCGGGTGCTGGTCACCGCGCGGCAGATCGCCATGTACCTGTGCCGGGAGCTCACGGACCTCTCGCTGCCCAAGATCGGTGCGCAGTTCGGCGGGCGGGACCACACCACCGTGATGCACGCGGACCGCAAGATCCGGGCGCTGATGGCGGAGCGGCGTTCCATCTACAACCAGGTCACGGAGCTGACCAACCGCATCAAGAACGGCTGACGCACCCGGCCCCACCCACCCCTCGAAAAGGGCGCTCCCGGACCCCCGGGAGCGCCCTTTTCGTCGTCCTCAGGGGGGCGCCCGGCCCGGGAGAGGGGGCGTGCGGAGTGGTTCGCGCGCCTCTGACCTGTTCGAATACGCCCCCTCGGAGCCAAGTCATCCACAGATTGGGGGACTTTCTTCCGTCCACAGCTTGGGGACTGTCCCGGTCACCCACAATCTGTCCACAGGTCTCCCTGTTGAGGGACCATCAGCCCAGGTCAGAGGGCTGTGGATTTGTGCGCGAAGATGATCCACAGGCTGTGGACGATCTTTTGTCCACAGGTCTGTCCACCGACCTTGTCCACCGCTCGCCCACAGGTTCAGGCCCTCTGTGCACAGGATGAGGCCTTCACTCCACAGCCTTGTCCACTGTTCGGCAACGGCACCGCCCCTCTCACCGCTCGGAGTGAAAGGCGTCACACGGATGTGAACGTTTGGGCTGTGGAGCACTGGGGGAAAACTGGGGACACACCTGTGGAGCACTCCGGGTGTCCTGGGGACAGCCTGTGCAGAACTTTCTGTTCTCCACAGCACACCCCGGTTGTCCACCGGCTCCACCCACAGGGTCGGTGGAAAAAATCTGGCCGGTGACCTGCGAAAACGCAGTTATCCACGGTTTCCACAGGCCCTACTACTACCCCCATAGACAGTTAGGCCGGTTTCCGTTTTCAAGCAGGCCCTGTGCACAAGTCCGTCCGACGGCCTCCCCGACACCTCGCTCCCGACTTGACCGCCGGCCGCACGGAGTGTCGGTGCCGTACGTCAGACTGTGCGGAGGCAATGAGCCGACGACGAGAGCCAGCAACAGCAGCAGGAGGCGGCTGAAGGTGAAGATCCGGGTTGAGCGCGACGTACTCGCGGAGGCGGTGGCGTGGGCGGCCCGTAGCCTCCCGGCCCGGCCGCCGGTTCCCGTCCTCGCGGGCCTGCTGCTGAAGGCCGAGGAGGGCACGCTCAGCCTCTCCGGCTTCGACTACGAGGTCTCCGCCCGCGTCTCGGTCGAGGCGGACGTGGAGGAGGACGGCACCGTCCTGGTCTCCGGTCGGCTGCTCGCCGACATCTGCCGCGCCCTCCCCAACCGCCCGGTGGAGATTTCCACAGACGGTGTACGGGCGACCGTGGTCTGCGGTTCCTCCCGCTTCACCCTCCACACCCTGCCTGTGGAGGAGTACCCGGCACTGCCGCAGATGCCGACCGCGACCGGCACCGTCCCCGGCGAGGTCTTCGCCGCCGCTGCCGCCCAGGTCGCCATCGCCGCCGGCCGTGACGACACGCTGCCGGTGCTGACCGGTGTGCGCATCGAGATCGAGGGCGACCGCGTCACCCTGGCCTCCACCGACCGCTACCGCTTCGCGGTCCGCGAGTTCCTGTGGAAGCCCGAGGACCCGAACGCCTCCGCCGTCGCCCTGGTGCCCGCCAAGACGCTGCTGGACACCGCCAAGTCCCTGACCAGCGGTGACACGGTCACCCTGGCGCTGTCGGGCTCGGGTGCCGGTGAGGGCCTCATCGGCTTCGAGGGCGCCGGCCGCCGCACCACCACCCGCCTGCTCGAGGGCGACCTGCCGAAGTACCGCACGCTGTTCCCGACCGAGTTCAACTCCGTCGCCGTGATCGAGACCGCCCCGTTCGTCGAGGCCGTCAAGCGCGTGGCCCTGGTCGCCGAGCGCAACACCCCGGTCCGCCTGAGCTTCGAGCAGGGCGTGCTGATCCTGGAGGCCGGCTCCTCCGACGATGCACAGGCTGTGGAGCGCGTGGACGCCAAGCTGGAGGGCGACGACATCTCGATCGCCTTCAACCCGACCTTCCTGCTGGACGGTCTGAGCGCGATCGACTCGCCCGCCGCGCAGCTGTCGTTCACGACGTCCACCAAGCCCGCCCTGCTCAGCGGCCGCCCGGCCGTCGACGCCGAGGCGGACGAGGCCTACAAGTACCTGATCATGCCGGTGCGCCTGTCCGGCTGACTGGGGGCGCCCCCCGTGCGGAGCACGGGGGAGGGTGTGCACCCGCGTGCGGGCGTAGGCTCGGACGCGGGTACGAAACTGGTCACACACCTAAGGAACCACCAGATGGAGCTCGGTCTCGTCGGTCTCGGCAAGATGGGCGGCAACATGCGCGAGCGCATCCGCCGCGCAGGTCACACCGTCGTCGGATACGACCGCAATCCGGACGTCGCCGATGTCCACAGCCTGCATGAGCTTGTGGAGAAGCTGAAGGGCCCCCGGGTCGTGTGGGTGATGGTCCCCGCCGGCGAGCCCACCCAGTCCACCATCGACGAGCTCGGCGAGCTGCTCTCCATCGGCGACATCGTCGTCGACGGCGGCAACTCCCGCTGGACCGATGACGAGAGGCACGCCGAGGAGCTGGCGGCCAAGGGCATCGGCTTCGTCGACTGCGGTGTCTCCGGCGGCGTCTGGGGCCTGGAGAACGGCTACGCGCTGATGTACGGCGGCGCCAAGGACCACGTGGCCCGGGTGCAGCCGATCTTCGACGCCCTCAAGCCCGAGGGCGAGTTCGGCGCCGTGCACGCCGGCAAGGTCGGCGCGGGCCACTTCGCCAAGATGGTCCACAACGGCATCGAGTACGCCATGATGCAGGCCTACGCCGAGGGCTGGGAGCTGCTGGAGAAGGTGGACTCGGTCACCGACGTGCGCGAGGTCTTCCGGTCCTGGCAGGAGGGCACGGTCATCCGTTCCTGGCTGCTGGACCTGGCCGTGAACGCGCTGGACGAGGACGAGCACCTGGAGAAGCTCAAGGGCTTCGCGCAGGACTCGGGCGAGGGCCGCTGGACGGTGGAGGCCGCGATCGACCACGCCGTGCCGCTGCCCGCGATCACCGCGTCGCTGTTCGCGCGCTTCGCCTCGCGCCAGGACGACTCGCCGCAGATGAAGATGATCGCCGCGCTGCGCAACCAGTTCGGCGGCCACGCGGTCGAGACGAAGAAGTAGCAGGAAGACAAGCAGGAGCAGGGGGAGGCCGGCGCCGCCATGCACGTCACGCATCTGTCGTTGGCCGACTTCCGCTCGTACGCCCGGGCCGAGGTCCCCCTCGACCCGGGCGTCACGGCTTTCGTGGGACCCAACGGCCAGGGCAAGACCAACCTGGTCGAGGCCGTCGGCTACCTGGCCACGCTGGGCAGCCACCGGGTCTCCTCGGACGCCCCGCTGGTCCGCATGGGCGCCGACCGGGCGATCGTCCGGGCCGCCGTGACCCAGGGCGAGCGGCAGCAGCTCGTGGAGCTGGAGCTCAACCCGGGCCGGGCCAACCGGGCCCGGATCAACCGGTCCTCGCAGGTCAGGCCCCGTGACGTGCTGGGGATCGTGCGCACGGTGCTGTTCGCGCCCGAGGACCTCGCCCTGGTCAAGGGCGACCCCGGCGAGCGCCGGCGGTTCCTGGACGAGCTGATCACCGCGCGGGCGCCGCGGATGGCGGGGGTGCGCTCGGACTACGAGCGCGTGCTCAAGCAGCGCAACACCCTGCTCAAGACCGCGGCGATGGCCCGCCGGCACGGCGGCCGTTCCATGGACCTGTCCACCCTGGACGTGTGGGACCAGCACCTGGCCCGGGCGGGCGCGGAGCTGCTCGCCCAGCGGCTGGACCTGCTGGCCACCCTGGAGCCGCTGGCCGGCAAGGCCTACGAGCAGCTCGCGCCGGGCGGCGGCGCGATCGGGCTGACGTACAAGGGCAGTGCCCCCACGGCCGGGGCGCAGACCCGCGAGGAGCTCTACGAGGTGCTGCTCGCGGCGCTCGCCGAGGCGCGCAAGCAGGAGATCGAACGGGGCGTGACCCTGGTCGGTCCGCACCGCGACGACGTGGCCCTGGCGCTCGGCCAGCTCCCGGCCAAGGGGTACGCGAGCCACGGCGAGTCGTGGTCGTACGCGCTGGCGCTCAGACTGGCCTCGTACGAACTGTTGCGCGGCGAGGGCGCCGAGCCGGTGCTGATCCTGGACGACGTCTTCGCCGAGCTGGACACGCGGCGCCGGGAGCGGCTCGCGGAGCTGGTGGCCGGCGGCGAGCAGGTGCTGGTGACGGCGGCGGTGGACGACGACGTGCCGGGCGTGCTGGCGGGGGCCCGGTTCCGGGTGTCCGGTGGTGAGGTGACCCGAGGATGAATCCGACGGGCGATCCGCGGGGAAATCCGCAGGGCGGTCCGCAGGGCAACGGCGACGGGGCGGCCCGGCGCACGTCCCCCGAGCCTCCGCCGGCCTCCGGCGGGCAGGTGTCCTCGGGTGTCGACCTGGCCCGGCAGGCCCTTGCGGCGGCCCGTGAGCAGGCCCGGGCGCGCGGCCTGGCGGCGGGCGCGGGCGGGAAGAAGCGGACCCAGGGCCCGGGCCTGCGCTCGGGCGCCCGGGCCGACGCCCGGGACCCGATGCCGCTGATGGCCGCGCTGGAACGGCTGCGGACCGAGCGCGGGTGGGAGATGCCGCTGGCGGACGCGGGCGTCATGGAGCGCTGGCCGCAGATCGTGGGGCCGGAGATCGCGGCGCACTGTGAACCGGAGCGCTACGAGGACCGTGAGCTCCTGGTGAGGTGCGATTCGTCGGCGTGGGCGGCGCAGCTCAAGCTGCTCGCCCCGCAGCTGGTGGCCCGGCTGAACAAGGAGCTGGGTCAGGGCACCGTCCGCCTGATCAAGGTGCAGGGGCCGGGCGGCCGGCCGCGCCGGTACGGGCCGCTGCGGGCCCCGGGCAGCTCCGGTCCGGGCGACACCTGGGGCTGACGGGGCGACCTCGGGCCAGTGGTGTCCCTCACGGTAGCCGGAGGTTGACAGGCCGAAGCGCTGGAGGCCCGTGTGAGCCTCTTGGAGCCCCTTCCTGAATATGGGGAGTCGGGCGAGGGAGGTTCAGGGCGGCACATGCGGACTCAGGTACCGGCAAACCCCCATTCATGTCAGCGCTACCGGTAGACTGGGTGGTAAGTCCCGCCCGCTTGCGGGATCCGCCGAGCAACACCGACAACGCAGATCGACGCAGCCGTTCCCGCCGGCCCTCGCGCGCCGCCCGGGAGTCAGGTCTGCGCTGTGCCAGAAAGGGCGCTTCGTGGCCGATTCCGGCGACTCCAACCAGAAGAACTACGACGCAAGTGCGATCCAGGTCCTGGAAGGACTGGAGGCGGTCCGCAAGCGGCCCGGCATGTACATCGGGTCCACCGGTGAGCGCGGACTGCACCACCTCGTGTACGAGGTCGTCGACAACGCGGTCGACGAGGCGCTGGCCGGGCACGCGGACAAGATCGACGTCACGATCCTCGCCGACGGTGGCGTGCGCGTGGTCGACAACGGCCGAGGCATCCCCGTCGGCATCGTCCCGGCGCAGGGCAAGCCCGCCGTCGAGGTCGTGCTGACGGTCCTGCACGCGGGCGGCAAGTTCGGCGGCGGCGGCTACGCCGTCTCCGGTGGTCTGCACGGCGTGGGCGTCTCCGTCGTGAACGCCCTGTCGAGCAAGGTCTCGGTCGAGATCAAGACCGACGGCTACCGCTGGACCCAGGACTACAAGATGGGCGAGCCCACCGCGGCCCTCGCCCGCAACGAGGCGACCGACGAGACCGGGACGTCAGTGACGTTCTGGGCCGACGGCGACATCTTCGAGACCACCGAGTACTCGTTCGAGACGCTCTCCCGCCGCTTCCAGGAGATGGCCTTCCTCAACAAGGGCCTGACCATCGTCCTGACCGACGAGCGCGAGTCCGCCAAGGCCACGGTCGGCGCGGACGACCCGGACGCGGAGCCCGAGGAGCAGCAGGCGCGTACGGTCACGTACCACTACGAGGGCGGCATCGTCGACTTCGTGAAGTACCTGAACTCGCGCAAGGGCGAGCTCATCCACCCCACCGTCATCGGCATCGAGGCCGAGGACAAGGAGCGGATGCTCTCGGTCGAGCTGGCGATGCAGTGGAACTCGCAGTACACCGAGGGTGTCTACTCCTTCGCCAACACCATCCACACGCACGGCGGCGGTACCCACGAGGAGGGCTTCCGCGCCGCGCTGACGGGTCTGGTGAACAAGTACGCGCGCGAGAAGAAGCTGCTGCGCGAGAAGGACGACAACCTCACGGGTGACGACATCCGCGAGGGTCTGACCGCGATCATCTCGGTCAAGCTGGGCGAGCCGCAGTTCGAGGGCCAGACCAAGGACAAGCTGGGCAACACCGAGGCGAAGACCTTCGTGCAGAAGGTGGCCCACGAGCACCTGTCCGACTGGTTCGACCGCAACCCCAACGAGGCGGCGGACATCATCCGCAAGGCCATCGCGGCGGCCACGGCCCGGGTCGCGGCCCGCAAGGCCCGTGACCTGACCCGCCGCAAGGGCCTGCTGGAGAGCGCCTCGCTGCCGGGCAAGCTGTCCGACTGCCAGTCGAACGACCCGGCCAAGTGCGAGATCTTCATCGTCGAGGGTGACTCCGCCGGCGGCTCGGCCAAGTCCGGCCGCAACCCGATGTACCAGGCCATCCTGCCGATCCGCGGCAAGATCCTGAACGTCGAGAAGGCGCGCATCGACAAGATCCTCCAGAACACCGAGATCCAGGCGCTGATCAGCGCCTTCGGCACCGGTGTGCACGAGGACTTCGACATCGAGAAGCTCCGCTACCACAAGATCATCCTGATGGCGGACGCCGACGTCGACGGCCAGCACATCAACACGCTGCTGCTGACGTTCCTCTTCCGCTTCATGCGCCCGCTGGTCGAGGCGGGCCACGTGTACCTGTCGCGCCCGCCGCTGTACAAGATCAAGTGGGGTCGCGACGACTTCGAGTACGCCTACTCCGACCGGGAGCGCGACGCGCTCGTGGAGCTCGGCAAGCAGAACGGCAAGCGGATCAAGGATGACTCGATCCAGCGCTTCAAGGGTCTGGGCGAGATGAATGCCGAGGAGCTGCGCGTCACCACCATGGACGTGGACCACCGCGTGCTCGGCCAGGTCACGCTCGACGACGCGGCCCAGGCCGACGACCTGTTCTCGGTGCTGATGGGTGAGGACGTCGAGGCCCGGCGCTCCTTCATCCAGCGCAACGCCAAGGACGTCCGCTTCCTCGACATCTGAGTCGGTCCGTCGCTGACCGCCTGAAAGGACTTGAAGACCAGCAATGGCCGACGAGAACACTCCCACCACCGAAGCCACCGAAGAGGAACCGCAGATGCGGATCGAGCCCGTCGGGCTCGAGACGGAGATGCAGCGCTCCTACCTCGACTACGCGATGTCCGTCATCGTGTCCCGCGCGCTGCCCGACGTACGGGACGGCCTCAAGCCGGTCCACCGCCGTGTGCTGTACGCGATGTACGACGGCGGCTACCGGCCCGAGAAGGGCTTCTACAAGTGCGCCCGCGTCGTCGGTGACGTCATGGGTACGTACCACCCGCACGGCGACACCTCGATCTACGACGCCCTGGTCCGCCTGGCCCAGCCGTGGTCGATGCGGATGCCGCTGGTGGACTCCAACGGCAACTTCGGCTCCCCGGGCAACGACCCGGCCGCCGCCATGCGCTACACCGAGTGCAAGATGGCGCCGCTGTCGATGGAGATCGTCCGGGACATCGACGAGGAGACCGTCGACTTCCAGGACAACTACGACGGCCGCAACCAGGAGCCCACGGTCCTGCCGGCCCGGTTCCCGAACCTGCTCGTCAACGGCTCCGCCGGTATCGCCGTCGGTATGGCCACCAACATCCCGCCGCACAACCTCCGCGAGGTCGCCGAGGGTGCGCAGTGGTACCTGGCCAACCCGGACGCCTCGCACGAGGAGCTGCTCGACGCGCTGATCGAGCGCATCAAGGGCCCGGACTTCCCGACCGGCGCGCTGGTCGTGGGCAAGAAGGGCATCGAGGAGGCCTACCGCACCGGCCGCGGCTCCATCACCATGCGCGCGGTGGTCGAGGTCGAGGAGATCCAGAACCGCCAGTGCCTGGTGGTCACGGAGCTTCCGTACCAGGTCAACCCGGACAACCTCGCCCAGAAGATCGCCGACCTGGTCAAGGACGGCAAGATCGGCGGCATCGCCGACGTCCGCGACGAGACCTCCTCGCGCACGGGCCAGCGCCTGGTGATCGTCCTCAAGCGGGACGCCGTCGCCAAGGTCGTGCTGAACAACCTGTTCAAGCACACCGACCTCCAGACGAACTTCGGCGCGAACATGCTCGCGCTGGTGGACGGCGTGCCGCGCACGCTCTCGCTGGACGCGTTCATCCGCCACTGGGTGCACCACCAGATCGAGGTCATCGTCCGCCGGACGAAGTTCCGTCTGCGCAAGGCCGAGGAGCGCGCCCACATCCTGCGCGGTCTGCTCAAGGCGCTGGACGCGATCGACGAGGTCATCGCCCTCATCCGGCGCAGCCAGACCGTCGAGATCGCGCGTGAGGGCCTGATGGGCCTGCTGGAGATCGACGAGATCCAGGCCAACGCGATCCTGGAGATGCAGCTGCGCCGCCTGGCGGCCCTGGAACGGCAGAAGATCGTCGCCGAGCACGACGAGCTCCAGGCCAAGATCAACGAGTACAACGCGATCCTGGCCTCGCCGGAGAAGCAGCGCGCGATCGTCAGCGAGGAGCTGGCCGCGATCGTCGAGAAGTACGGCGACGACCGCCGCACGATGCTGGTGCCGTTCGACGGCGACATGTCCATCGAGGACCTGATCGCCGAGGAGGACATCGTCGTCACGATCACCCGCGGCGGCTACGTCAAGCGCACCAAGACCGACGACTACCGCTCCCAGCGGCGCGGCGGCAAGGGCGTGCGCGGTACGAAGCTGCGCGAGGACGACATCGTCGACCACTTCTTCGTCTCCACCACGCACCACTGGCTGCTGTTCTTCACCAACAAGGGCCGGGTCTACCGGGCCAAGGCCTACGAGCTGCCCGACGCCGGCCGGGACGCCCGCGGTCAGCACGTGGCCAACCTGCTGGCCTTCCAGCCGGACGAGCAGATCGCCGAGATCCTGGCGATCCGCGACTACGAGGCGGCGCCCTACCTGATCCTGGCCACCAAGGCGGGCCTGGTGAAGAAGACCGCGCTCAAGGACTACGACTCGCCCCGCTCGGGCGGCGTCATCGCCATCAACCTGCGCGAGCGGGAGGACGGCAGCGACGACGAGCTGATCGGCGCCGAGCTGGTGTCCGCCGAGGACGACCTGCTGCTGATCAGCCGCAAGGCGCAGTCGATCCGCTTCACGGCGACCGACGACGCCCTGCGCCCGATGGGCCGCGCCACCTCCGGCGTGAAGGGCATGAGTTTCCGCGAGGGTGACGAACTGCTGTCGATGAGCGTTGTCCGGCCGGGTACGTTCGTCTTCACCGCGACCGACGGCGGCTACGCCAAGCGCACGCCGGTCGACGAGTACCGGGTCCAGGGCCGCGGCGGTCTGGGAATCAAGGCCGCCAAGATCGTGGAGGACCGGGGCTCGCTGGTCGGTGCGCTGGTCGTGGACGAGGGCGACGAGATTCTCGCCATCACCCTCGGCGGTGGTGTGATCCGTACGCGAGTCAACGAAGTCAGGGAGACCGGCCGTGACACCATGGGCGTCCAGCTGATCAACCTGGGCAAGCGGGATGCCGTCGTGGGCATCGCCCGCAATGCCGAAGCCGGTCAGGAGGCCGAGGAGGGCGACGAGCCCGAGACGGCCGAGGGGCAGGTCGAGGGACAGGCCGCCGAGGACACGGAGTCCTCGGCCGGGGAGCAGTAGGAGCACAGCGTGAGTGGAGCCACGGGCGCCGGATCGGCAAAGAGTGGAGCGAAGGGTGCCCGTGGTCCCGCCGCGGACTCCCAGGGGGCGACGACAACCGTGACGGACACCCGAGGCGCGCAGCAGCCGGAGACCGACGAGAGTCAGGACCGGCCGGCGCAGCCGTACCACCCGCCGCAGGCGTACGCGGCGCCGTCCGGCCCGGGGGCGCAGCGTCAGCCGCGTCCCGCGGCGCGGACGGCGCCCCGGACCCGCAAGGCACGACTGCGGGTGGCCAAGGCCGACCCGTGGTCGGTGATGAAGGTCAGCTTCCTGCTGTCCATCGCGCTGGGCATCTGCACCATCGTGGCGGCGGCGGTGCTGTGGATGGTCATGGACGCCATGGGGGTCTTCGACACCGTCGGCGGCACCATCAGCGAGGCCACGGGCTCCAACGAGTCCAACGGCTTCGACCTGCAGTCGTTCCTGTCGCTGCCGCGGGTGCTGATCTTCACCTCGGTGATCGCGGTGATCGACGTGGTCCTGGCGACCGCGCTGGCCACCCTCGGGGCGTTCATCTACAACCTGTCGGCGGGTTTCGTCGGCGGTGTGGAGCTCACCCTCGCCGAGGACGAGTAGCCCTGTGACCTGCGATTTGGGAACTCCCGGGTCTGTGCGCTAATCTTCAGGAGTCAGCGCGCAGCGCGGAGGGGCTATAGCTCAGTTGGTTAGAGCGCATCCCTGATAAGGATGAGGCCACAGGTTCAAATCCTGTTAGCCCCACAGTAAGGTCACGGCCCGGCGGAGGAACTTCCGCCGGGCCGTTTCCGTTGGTCCCTACAGGTCGATCCCAGATAACCGAACGGTATCGATCGGTGTGTATTGTTGGGCCCCAGAAGTCCCCTACGTCAACGAAAGACGAGGTCGCGCGGTGAAGAAGCTTCTCCTGGTCGCACTGGCCGCCATCGGCGGGCTCCTCGTGTACCGCCAGATCCAGGCGGACCGCGCCGAGCAGGACCTGTGGACGGAGGCCACCGACTCCGTGCCCTCGGGTTCCGGTGTGTGAGACCGCACAAACTGATGTCATGAAGCCCCGGCTGCCCAGGCGGCCGGGGCTTCGTGCTGTGCCGGCACGAAAAATACGGATTCGGGGGCGGACGTGAGGGGTCGGGTACGCGGTCGGGTGCAAGGTCGGGCACGCGGTCGGGCGGGGGGCCGGCCGGTCGGGCCGGTGGGGGCGGCAGCGGCGGCAGCGCTCGCCCTGGGCCTGGTGGCCGCCACGACCGCAGCGGCGTACGCGGAGCCGGCGCCGCTGCCGGCGTACCGGACCGCGGAGGGCTCGAAGAAGATCGCGGGCGCCCCCAGTACGGCGGACGCGCCCCTGGTCGAGGCGGGCCGGACCTACGAGGACACCGTGGCGCCCGGCGAGCGCTACTACAAGCTGGTCCTGGACGACCGCTCCTCCGTGTACGTCTCCGCCGTGATCCGGCCCGCCGCGGGCGCGAAGCTCGGCTACTCCGACGGCATCGAGGTCGAGGTATTGACCACCGCCGGGCGCCGCTGCCCCGGCAACCCGGGCCGGGCCGACTTCGCGTACGAGCCGGTGCCGGCGGCCGCGGCCGGGGTGCGGCGGCTGGAGGAGGACGCCGACTGCCAGCAGGCCGGGGTGTACTACGTGAAGCTCACCCGCACCGCGGGCAAGGACGAGGACCAGCGCCCGTACCCGGTGGAGCTGCGGGTGCAGCGCGAACCCGGGCTGCGCACCGGGAACGCCCCCGCCCCCGCGCCCAGCTACTCGCCCACGGCTCCGGCCCAGGAGCCGGCCGCGCAGGCGGTGACCCGCGAGGGCGGCACCGGCTTCAACGACGCCCGGGCCCTGCGGGCCGGGGTGTGGCGGGACGACCTGCGGCCCGGGCAGACCCGCTTCTACCGGGTCCCGCTGGACTGGGGCCAGCAGATGGCGGTCACCGCCGAACTGGCCGGGGCGAAGATGACCAAGAGCTACGGCTCGGCCTCGGGCGGGCTGTTCGTGGACCTCTACACCCCGTACCGCGCCCTGGCCGGGGCCGAGGACACCTCGTACGACGGCAGGCAGGCGGCCGTGAAGCTGCCGCTGACGGCCCCGGTGGCGTACCCGAACCGGTTCGCGTCGGACACCCGGACCCGCGCGATGCGGGTGGCCGGCTGGTACTACCTGGCCGTGACCATGGGCCACAAGGTCGGCGAGTTCACCGAGGACGCCACGCCGGTGCCGCTGACGCTGCGGCTGACGGTGGAGGGCCGGCCCGTGGCCGCCCCGCCGTACGTGGAGGACCTGGCGGCCGGCGGCCTCGGGGTGGCCGAGGCGGACCGGGCCGCCGCCCGGGACGGGCTGACGGCGCCGGAGGCGGTGGCGGCGGCCGACCGGAGCGCGCGGATGGGGCTGGTGGCCGCGGGCGGCTTCGGCACCGGTACGGCACTGCTGCTCGGGCTCGGCGGGTGGCTGCTGCTGGCCCGGCGCGCGGCCGCCGCGGCCGCTGCCGCCGCCTCGGCGGGGCGGGGCCCTACTGCTGGGTGAGGGCCCAGATCCCGACCGCGAAGCAGATCAGCGAGGCCAGCAGCACCCCGGCCGTGACCACCCGGCCGGGCGGCCGGATCCCCGCCCGCGGCCGCGGCCCGGCCTGCGGCTGGGCCGTCGGCTCCGGTACGGGCCCGGACCCGGACCCCGCCCCGGCGGGCTGTGGCACGGCCGGCTGCGGCGCCGGTGGGGCGAGGTGGAAGCTGCCGGTCCCCGAAGACCCCGGTCCGGCCGCCGCACCCGGTCCGGCCGCCGCACCCGGTCCGGCCGTGGCGCGGGGGTCGGCGGAGGCGCGGCGGTCTGCGGAGGCGTGGGTGACGGTAGGGGTGGGGGCGGGCACCGTCGCGGCCACCGGGGTCGTGGGGGACTCCGGGGTGACCGCGGTGGTCGTCAGGGGGCCCTGAGGGCCGAAACCCGCGGGGAGCGGGCCGAGTTGGTCGAAGACCTCGACCGGTTCCTGGTCCGGTCCGGCCGGCGGCAGGAGCTCCACGGCCTCGGCAAGGGCCTTGCGCGCCCCCGTGGCCGTACGGAAGCGGGCGGCGGGGTCGGGGTGCAGCAGATTCGCCACGACGTCCCACAGGGGCGCGGGGAGGCCCTCGGGGGCGCCGGGCACGCCGTGGGCCCGGAAGTGCTCGACCAGGGCCCGGGAATCGGGCCTGCGGCCCTGGAGGAGGTACAGGGCGACCAGCCCGACGGCGAAGAGGTCGGCGGGGAAGTCCGGCTCGGCGCCCATCAGTTGCTCGGGGGCGAAATAACCGGGCGTGCCCAGCACGTAGTTGGTCTCGGTGAGCCGGGGCTCGCCCTTGCGCACGGCGATCCCGAAGTCGGACAGCCGCAGGTGCGGCCGGCCCGTTCCGGTCGCCTCCATCAGGAGGTTGGCCGGCTTGATGTCCCGGTGGACCACTCCCTCCGCGTGCACCGCCGCCAGCCCCGACAGGAGCTGGTCGAGCACGGTGCACACGAAGCGTGCCGGCAGGGGTCCGTAGTCGCCGATGACGTGGGCCAGCGAGCCCCCGGCGACCAGGTCCATGGTGAACAGGACCTGGTCGTCGTCCGCCGCCCAGCTGGCCGGGGCCAGCACGTGCGGGTGGTCGATCCGAAGGGCCTGTTCCCGTACGAAGCGCAGCAGGGTGTGGGCGTCGCTCTGCTGGAGGACCTTGGCCGCGACATAACGGCGGCGGCGGTGGTCCCAGGCCCGCCACACGGCCCCCGAACCGCCCCGGCCGATCGGGTCGACCAGCTCGTACCGCCCGGCGAACACCTCACCCATGGCTGCGCCCGCTCCCCCGTCCCCCGGATGCGTGATCAGTTCTGGTGGGCCTCGTAGTGCGCCACCGCCTCGGCGGTCCGCCCGGCCCCGTAGACCCTGAGGAACTCTGCCAGTTCCGGATGGGTGGGGGCGAGCGTGTCCGCCGCGTCGATGATGTCGCCGGCCGCGGCGACCGAGCGCAGCAGCGACTGGATCTCGCGCACCACGCGCTTGACCGTGGGCGCGCCCGAACCGGTGGCGGTCTGACCGCTGTTGCTGAGGACGGAACCCCCCTGGGTCTTCTTGATCTCGTCCATCCGGTCGGTGGCCTCCACGGCGCTGACGCTGCCGTCGGCGACCTGGCTCGCGAGCTCCTGGAGGGCCTGGACCCGCTGGACCACGGCCGGATTGCCGATCTTGGCGCGCTGGCCGCTCATCAGCTGGGACAGCATGGGCGCCGACAGGCCGAGGACGGCAGCAAGGCGGGCCTGGTTCAGGCCGAGATCATCTATGAGCCGGCGGAAGAGGGCCCCGAGAGGCTCCCCGTACCAGCTCCGCTGAAGCTCTCTGGCTCTGGCCGTGGCCTCTTGCTGAACTGCGTCCACTCTTGGTACTCCCCTTCGCTGGTGCGAACCTCGCGAGCATCTTACGGAGAGTGGTCGCACGGCGGGAGTCCCTATCATTTTGCTCGATGAGGGGGTCTACCCGGTACTCTGGTCTGCGGAAGTGGCCGCCTCTTCGGGAGGACCGGTCGCGTCCAGTTCTCGGGGCTTTAGCTCAGTTGGTAGAGCGCTGTCTTTGCATGGCAGATGTCAGGGGTTCGACTCCCCTAAGCTCCACGTCAAGAACCCCTCCTGACCTGCGGTGACGCAGGACGGGAGGGGTTCTTTCGTGTCCGAACGGGGCGCGGGGGCGGGCTAGTTCTGCTCGTCGTCCGGGCGGGAGGCCTCGCGTTCCTTCGCGGCGAGTTCGTCGTCGAAGGTGGTCTGGGCCGCGTCGCGGGCCGGGACCTCCGTGGCCGCCGGGGGCTCCACCAGCCAGTCGGGGTTGGACTGCTCGTCCCACCAGCGCCAGGCCAGGTACGCGCCGCCGACCAGGGCCCCGAGGATGGCCAGGCCCTTGACCACCTTGCCGGCCTTGCGGCGGTACTCGCGCCGGCGCACCAGGTGCTGGACCTCGCGGGCGGAGACCTGGCCGCGCAGGGCCGCCAGGGCCGCCGCGGAACGGGACGCGGCCTCCTCCGCCACGGGGTGGGCGGCGGCGAGCGCGCTCTCCAGTCGGGGGGTGGTGTAGTCGGCGGCCTGCCGGGCCGCCCGGCGGGTCTCGTGCACGGCCCGGGTCGCCGCGCGGTCGACGTTCGGCGGTACGTGGGCGCGCGCCGCCCTCATCCGGGGATGGAGGTGGGTGTCGTAGGCGCTACGGGCCTGGCGGGACGCGTCGGTGGCCATCTGGGAGACCATCGGGACCAGCCGTTCGTTCGCCTCGTGCGCGTAGTGCGCGGCGGTGTCCCTCGCCGTCTCCGCGTAGGGCACCACCGCCTCCGCCGCGTACCGCACCGCGTCCTTCGCACTCTCCGTCGCCGCGCGCACGCTGTCCTTGCCGCTCACAGGATCCTCCTTCTCGCTGGCGGACAGAGTTCACCTTTCCACCCTTTGTCGGATCATGCCCGGTGCAGGGCCGGGCGGCATGCGTGACAGGGCATACGGGTGGCCCTTTTTCCCCGGACTTCTCCGGGGTGCAGCACATCGTGCGAGGATCTGGGACCGACAGTGATGACCAGGTGACGAGGGAAGGCAGATTCCGTGGCCGGGAAGCTTTACGCCACTTTGAGGACCGATCACGGCGACATCGAGATCGCGCTCCTGCCGTTCCACGCGCCGAAGACGGTCCGCAACTTCGTCGAGCTGGCCACGGGCGAGCGCGAGTGGACCCGTCCCACGGACGGCCAGAAGACCACCGACCCGCTCTACGACGGGACGATCTTCCACCGGGTCATCAGCGGGTTCATGATCCAGGGCGGTGACCCGCTGGGCAACGGCACCGGCGGTCCCGGCTACGCCTTCGCCGACGAGTTCCACCCGGACCTCGCCTTCACCAAGCCCTACCTGGTGGCGATGGCCAACGCGGGCCCGGGCACCAACGGCTCCCAGTTCTTCATCACCGTGGCGCCGACGGCCTGGCTGACCCGCAAGCACACCATCTTCGGCGAGGTCACGGACAAGGCGAGCCAGGCGGTCGTCGACCGGATCGCCGGGCTGCCGACCAATCCGCGCACCGAGCGTCCCCTGGAGGACGTGGTCATCCGTTCCGTGGTCGTCGAGCAGCGCTGATGATGCCCCGCCCGGCGCGGGACCCCCACCTGGTCACCAAGATCCTGGTCGCGGTGAACGCGGTGGTCTTCCTCCTGGTGCGGGCGGACCCCGGGGTGCTGCTGCCGGGGCAGCTGGTGGGTGCGTACGTCGACCGGCTCGGCGGTCCGGTGCACGGGGTGGCGGCGGGGGAGTACCACCGGCTGCTGACGGCGGTGTTCCTGCACGAGCAGTGGTGGCACCTGCTGGGCAACCTGCTGGGCCTGTGGTTCCTGGGTGGCCCGCTGGAGGCCGCGCTGGGCCGGGCCCGGTTCCTGGCCCTCTATGTGCTCTCGGGGCTGGGGGGCAGCGCCCTGGCCTATGCGGTGACCGAGCCGAACGTGCCGACCCTGGGGGCCTCGGGCGCCGTCTTCGGGCTGCTGGGCGCGTCGGTGGTGCAGATGCGGGCGGCGCGGGAGGACCTGCGGCCGGTGGCCGCGCTGGTGGCGGTGCTGTTGCTGCTGAGCTTCGTCCCGCTGGGCGGCGGGGCCGGCGGCGAGGAGCGGTGGACGGTGTCCTGGGAGGCCCATGTGGGTGGCCTGGTCACCGGTGTCCTGATCGGCGTGGGGATGTTCGGGGTCCGGCCCGGACCGGGCCGGACCGGCGCGGTCGCCGCCTGGGGCGCCTGCGGCGTCGCGTTCGTGCTGGTGGTGGCGGCCGTACTGGTCCGTACGGCCGAGCTCACCTGATCACCACACCGGCGTCAACCCGACGCCGCCCACATACTTATCCACAGATGGTCTGAGTTTTGTCCTCAGCTGTGGACAGGGCTGTGGATAAGTATGTGCAGAACTGTGCGCAGAGTGGCACGGAGTGTTCCGGAGCGTGCTACTTCCACTGGGTGGAGACGCCGAAGCCGGCCGCGATGAAGCCGAAACCGACCACGATGTTCCAGTTCCCGAGCGATTCGATCGGCATCTGGGTGTCCGTCACGTAGAACATGACGATCCAGGCAAGCCCGATGAAGAAGAACGCCAGCATCACCGGGGCGACCCAGCTGCGGTTCGTCAGCTTGATCGCCTGTGCCTGCCTGGACGGCGGCGGGGTGTAGTCGTCCTTCTTGCGGATGCGTGACTTCGGCACGAGGGGTCTCTCCTGTCGATGCGCTGGGGACCTTGCCTCCCCCGGGCGTCCGTTAGCGTAGTGGTTCAGTGGCGCCGAAGGAGAAGGGTACGTTGAGCAATTCCGACGACTCCTCCGTGGGTCCCCGTCGCCGGGGCCCCCGACTGCGGCCGGCCCGACTGCTGACCGCGGGCGTGTTCGCGCTGGCCGGACTCATCTTCGTGACCAGCTTCAACACCTCCAAGGGTACGAACATCAGGACGGACACTTCCTTGCTGAAGTTGTCGGACCTGATCCACGAGCGCAGCCAGAACAACGCCGAGCTGGAGCGCAGCACCGCCACCGTCCGCCACCAGGTCGACGCCCTGGCCGACCGGGACGACGGCAGCACCCGGGCCGAGGACGCCAAGCTGGCCGCGCTGCGCGAGCTGGCCGGCACCGAGCAGCTCGCGGGCAAGGGCCTGACGGTCACGCTCAACGACGCCCCGCCGAACGCCACCGCCCGCATCCCCAACGTGCCCGAGCCCCAGCCCAACGACCTGGTGATCCACCAGCAGGACCTCCAGGCCGTGGTGAACGCCCTGTGGCAGGGCGGGGCCCGCGGGATCCAGGTCATGGACCAGCGGCTGATCTCCACCAGCGCCGTGCGCTGCGTGGGCAACACCCTGATCCTCCAGGGCCGCGTCTACTCGCCCCCGTACAAGGTGACGGCGGTCGGCGACCCGGCGGCACTGAAGAAGGCCCTGGCGGCCTCCCCGGCGATCCAGAACTACCAGCTCTACGTCAATGCCTACGGCCTCGGCTGGAAAGTCGACGAGCACAAGGCGGTGACTCTGCCGGGGTACTCGGGCACAGTGGACCTCCACCATGCGAAGCCCCTGGAGAGCACCAGCCCGAGCCCCTGACCGGCGGGCCCGCGCCGTCCGGCTGGCGGTGCGGACCGTCAGCGAGGCGTGCCTGACGGCCGGCACCCTGATCGTGCTCTTCGTGGCCTACCTGCTGCTGTGGACCGGGGTCCGGGCGGACCGGGCGACGGACGGCGAGCGGGACCGGCTGCGCGACCGCTGGGCGGCCGCAGGGCCCGCCGCCGCGCCCGCCCCGGCCCGCACGCCCGGTCCCGCGCCGACGCCCCCGCCCACGGCCGCGTACCGCCCCGGCGAGGCCTTCGCGGAGCTGTACGTCCCCCGCTTCGGCGCGGACTGGGTCAAGCCGGTGCTGGAGGGCACGGGCGCCGAGCTGCTCAAGAAGGGCGTCGGCCACTACGCGGGCACCGCCCGCCCCGGCGCCACCGGCAACTTCGCCGTGGCCGGGCACCGCCGCACCTACGGGGACCCGTTCAAGGACGCCGACGAGCTGCGCCCCGGGGACCCGGTGATCGTGCAGGACGCGACGACCCGGTACACGTACACGGTGCGCGCCGCCCCGCTGCGCGTCCTGCCCACCGAGGTCGGCGTGGTGGCGCCCGTGCCGCAGCGCTCTCCCTTCACCGGGCCCGGCCGCTACCTGACCCTGACGACCTGCGACCCGGAGTGGGGACACAGCCACCGTCTCATCGTCTGGGCGGAACTCACCGAGACCCGGCCCGTGGAGCGGGGCAGCCCTTAGTCTGGTGCGGAACAGGTAGTGGAAGGGACGGCATGTACGGCTGGATCTGGCGGCATCTGCCGGGCAACACGTGGGTCCGCACGCTGATCTCGCTCGTGCTGGTGCTCGCGGTGGTGTTCGTGCTGTTCCAGTACGTCTTCCCGTGGGCCGAGCCCCTGCTCCCGTTCAACGATGTCACGGTCGACGAGGGAGCGGGAGCCAGCGGGTGAGCGCGCGCATTCTGGTGGTGGACAACTACGACAGCTTTGTCTTCAACCTGGTCCAGTACCTGTACCAGCTGGGGGCCGAGTGCGAGGTGCTCCGCAACGACGAGGTGGAGCTCGCCCACGCCCAGGACGGCTTCGACGGTGTCCTGCTCTCCCCGGGCCCCGGCACCCCCGAGGAGGCCGGGGTGTGCGTGGACATGGTCCGGCACTGCGCCGCCACGGGCGTCCCCGTCTTCGGCGTGTGCCTGGGCATGCAGTCCATGGCGGTCGCGTACGGCGGCGTGGTGGACCGGGCCCCGGAGCTGCTGCACGGCAAGACCTCCCCGGTGGTGCACGAGGGCCGGGGCGTCTTCGCCGGTCTGCCCTCCCCCTTCACCGCCACCCGCTACCACTCGCTGGCGGCCGAGCCGGGCACCCTGCCCGACGAGCTGGAGGTCACGGCCCGCACCGAGGACGGGATCATCATGGGCCTGCGGCACCGGGTCCACGACGTCGAGGGCGTGCAGTTCCACCCCGAGTCGGTGCTGACCGAGTGGGGCCACCGGATGCTCGCCAACTGGCTGGTGCGGTGCGGTGACACGGGCGCGGTCGAGCGCTCGGTGGGGCTCGCCCCGGTGGTGGGCAAGGCCGTCGCGTGACCGCGCTCGCGCCGTCCGCGCCCACCGGGGGCCGGGCCGCGCGGCGCAGGGCGGCGCAGGAGGCCGCGAAGCGGGCGCGACGGCGGCGCAGGGGCGGACCGGTGGTGGTCCTCAGCCGGCTGGTGGGGGAGCTGTTCATCACCGTCGGCCTGGTCATGCTGCTCTTCGTGGCCTACCAGCTCTGGTACACCAATGTGCTCGCCGAACGGCAGGCCAGCGGCGCGGCCGGCTCGCTGCGCCAGGACTGGGAGACCGGCGGCGCCGATGCGCCCCCGGTGACCGCCTTCGAGCCCGGGCAGGGCTTCGCGATCCTCCACATCCCGAAGCTGGACGTGAAGGTGCCGGTGGCCGAGGGGATCAGCAAGCCCAAGGTGCTGGACCGGGGCATGGTCGGGCACTACGCGGAAGGCGCCCTGAAGACGGCGATGCCGGGCGACCGTACGGGCAACTTCGCGGTGGCCGGCCACCGCAACACCCATGGCGAACCGTTCCGCTTCATCAACCGGCTGACCCCCGGGGACCCGATCGTGGTCGAGACCCGCGACGCGTACTACACGTACGAGATGACCGGCATCCTGCCGCAGACCTCCCCGACGAACGTGGCCGTCCTCAAGCCCGTCCCGGAGGGTTCGGGCTTCACTTCGCCGGGCCGGTACCTCACGCTGACGACCTGCACCCCGGAGTTCACCAGCACCTACCGGATGATCGTATGGGGCAGGATGGTCGACGAGCGTCCCCGCAGCCAGGGCGCGCCGCCCGCTCTCAGAGGATGAGTCACCCGTGTCACGTGCCCGTCGCGCGACCCCGCGCAGCCGCAACTGGGTCGCAGGATCCCTGAGCCTGCTCGGCGAACTGCTGATCACGGTGGGGGTCGTCCTGGCCCTGTTCGTCTGGTACTCGCTGTGGTGGACCAACGTGGTCGCCGACCGCCAGGCCTCGGCCCGCGGGGACGAGGTGCGCCAGCAGTGGCAGAGCGCGCCGTCGGCCGCACAGCCCGGGGCGCTGGACACCCGGGGCGGGATCGGCTTCCTGCACGTGCCGGCGATGAAGAACGGCGAGGTGCTCGTCAAGCGGGGCACCTCCCCGGAGGTCCTCAACGACGGCGTGGCCGGCTACTACACGGACCCGGTGAAGTCGGCGCTGCCGTGGGACCCGAAGGGGAACTTCACCCTCGCCGCGCACCGGGACGGGCACGGGGCGAAGTTCCACAACATCGACAAGCTCCGCACCGGCGACGCGATCGTCTTCGAGACCCGCGACACCTGGTACGTCTACAAGGCGTTCGCCGTGCTGCCGCAGACCTCGAAGTACGACGTGGACGTGATCAACCCGGTCCCGAAGGCCTCCGGCCGCACCGCGCCGGGCCGGTACATCACGCTGACCACCTGCACGCCCGTCTACACCTCCAAGTACCGCTACATCGTGTGGGGCGAGCTGGTGCGCACCGAGAAGGTCGACGCCCGGCGGACGCTCCCGGCCGAGCTCCGCTGACCCGGCGCACGGGCCGGCGCACACGGCGAAGGCCGGGCACTCCGTACGAGGAGTGCCCGGCCTTCGCCGTCGTCGTCGGGCCGGCGTCAGTTGCGGCCGAAGTCGAACCAACCGCCGCCGGAGTTGCTGCCGTTGCGGTTGTCCTGCTGCTGGATCCCCGCGATCGTGCGGACGTTGACCACCTGGCCGGCCGCCACCGGGGCGCCCGCGGGCGGGTCGCTGATCACGACGGTCGAGTTGTCGTCCGTCGGACCCGAGATCACCTGGCCGAACGCGAGCCCGTTACGGGCGAGCTCCGCCTTGGCCTGGGCGAGGGTACGGCCCACCAGCTGCGGCATGGTCGTCGCCGGCGGGTTGGACGTGGCCTTGGTGATCGTGATGTTCACCGCGGAGTTCGGGGCGAGCTGGGTGTTCGGCGGGAACTGCTGGTCCACGACCGTGCCCGGCGTCGCGCCCGGAGAGTCCACCTCCGTGACGCTGCCCAGCTTCAGCTTGGCGTCCGTCAGGAGCTGCCGGGCCTGGTCCTTGGTCTGCCCGATCAGGTTCGGCACGAGCGACTTGGTGACCTCCTTGGCCACCTGGAGGGTGACCGCGGTGCCCTTCTCGACCTGGGTGTCCCGCTTGGGGTCCTGGCCGATCACGGTGCCGGCCTTGCGGTCCGACTCGACGTTCTTGCGCTCGATGGTCTGGAAGCCCAGGCCGCGCAGCTTGGTCTCGGCCTCCTCGTAGGTCAGGCCCTCCAGGTTGGGCATGGCCACCTTGGGCGCGCCCGAGGAGATCTTGACCTTGACCACCGACTCCCGGTCGGCCTTGGTGCCGGCCGCCGGGTCCTGGGAGCAGACCTTGCCCTTGGGCTGGTCGTTGCACTCCTCGTCGCCGGCCTTCTCGACCTTCAGACCGACGTTCTCGCCGCTCTTCTGCGCCTCTTCCAGCGTGCTGCCGACCAGCTTGGGCACGGACGGCCGGTTGTCGGCGCCGCCGCCCGAGAGGGAACGGCCGATCAGGATGGCGCCGACCAGGACGAGGACACCGGCGGCGATGAGCAGGACCGTCGAGGCCCGGCTCTTCTTCTGCGGCTGCCGGCGGCGCGAGCCGCCCTGGTCGTAGCCGCCCTGGTCGGGGTAGTAGCCGTCGCCGCCGGGCGGCGTGGGCGGCATCATCGAGGTCTGGCCGGGGTCGGCGGGACGCATCGCCGTGGTGGGCTGGTCGTAGCCCGGGTGGCCGTAGCCGCCCTGGTCCGGGTAGCCGTAGCCGGGGGCGCCCATGGCGGCCGCGGCGGCGACGGGCTGGCCCTCCAGGCAGGCCTCGATGTCGGCCCGCATCTCGTCGGCGCTCTGGTAGCGGTAGTCCGGGTCCTTGACCAGCGCCTTCAGGACGATGGCGTCCATCTCGGGCGTGATCTCGGGGTCGAAGTTCGACGGCGGCTGCGGCTCTTCGCGGACGTGCTGGTAGGCGACGGCCACGGGGGAGTCGCCGATGAACGGCGGCCGGACGGTCAGCAGCTCGTAGAGCAGGCAGCCGGTGGAGTACAGGTCGGAGCGGGCGTCGACGGTCTCGCCCTTGGCCTGCTCCGGGGAGAGGTACTGGGCGGTGCCGATCACGGCCGCGGTCTGGGTCATGGTCATGCCGGCGTCGCCCATCGCGCGGGCGATGCCGAAGTCCATGACCTTGACCTGGCCGGTCCGGGTGAGCATGACGTTGGCGGGCTTGATGTCACGGTGGACGATGCCCGCGCGGTGGGAGTACTCCAGCGCCTGGAGGATGCCGATGGTCATCTCCAGCGTGCGCTCGGGCAGCAGCTTGCGGCCGGAGTGCAGCAGCTCGCGCAGGGTGGACCCGTCGACGTACTCCATCACGATGTAGGGGATGGAGATGTTGTCGACGTAGTCCTCGCCGGTGTCGTAGACCGCGACGATCGCCGGGTGGTTGAGCGACGCGGCCGACTGCGCCTCGCGGCGGAAACGGGCCTGGAAGGACGGGTCGCGAGCGAGATCGGCGCGCAGGGTCTTGACGGCGACGGTACGGCCGAGCCGGGTGTCCTGTGCGAGGTAGACCTCGGCCATGCCACCGCGGCCGAGCACGTGGCTCAGCTCGTACCGGCCGCCGAGGCGACGCGGCTCTTCCATAACTTCCAGCCCTCTCCGTCAGTCCCGACCGCACCCGTGTGTGGTCCGGCGGTGCGCTGCTCGCGCAAAGGCTACCGGCCGATCGTCGGTGATCGGGTGGCGGCCACAGGCTGATACCGGACCGGTACCGTGCGCTGCGGCCCCCACGGTCAGCCCTGGTTCTGCAGTACGGCCTGCATGACCTTCTTGGCCACCGGGGCGGCCAGGCCGCCACCGCTGATGTCCTCGCGGTCGGCGTCGGAGTCCTCGATGACCACGGCGACGGCGACGGGGGAGCCCTTGTCGGTCTTGGCGTACGAGATGAACCAGGCGTACGGGTTCTTCTTGTTCTTCTCACCGTGCTGGGCGGTACCGGTCTTGCCGCCGACCGTCACCCCGGGGATCTTGGCCTTGGTGCCGGTGCCGGTCTCGACGACGTTGACCATCATCTGCTGGACCTTCTGCGCGTTGGCGGCGGAGAGGGGCCGGCTCATCTCCTGCGGCTCGGTCTTCTCGATGACGTCGAGGTTGGGGGCCGTGAGCTGGTCGACCATGTACGGCTTCATCAGCTTGCCGTCGTTGGCGATCGCGGCGGCGACCATGGCCATCTGGAGCGGGGTGGCGGCGGTGTTGAACTGGCCGATGCCCGAGAGGGCGTTGCCGGGCGCGTCCATGTTCTTGTCGTAGACGCTGGCGAACGCGCGGACCGGGGTGTCGATCTTGCCGTTGTTGAAGCCGAACTTCTCCGCCGTCTCCACCATCTTGTCGCGGGTGACCTTGTCGGCGATGTTGGCGAAGACGGTGTTGCAGGAGACCTTCAGGGCCTCGTTCAGGCTCGCCTTCTCGCAGCCGCCGTGCTGGTTGGGCAGCGGCGTCCTGGTCTTGGGGAGGAGGTACGGCTCGGGGGTGTCGGTCGGCGCGTTGATGTCGGAAACGACCCCGTGCTCCAGGGCGGCCGCGGCGGTGACCACCTTGAACGTGGAACCGGGCGGGTAGGTCTCGCGCAGTGCGCGGTTGACGAGGTTCTTGTCCGGGCTGTCCTTCAGCTCGACCCAGGCCTTCTCGTCGGTCTTGGAGTTGCCGGCGAAGGCGGACGGGTCGTACGAGGGGGTGCTGACCAGCGCGAGGATGGCGCCGGTGCGCGGGTCGATCGCGGCGACGGCGCCCTTCTTGTCGCCGAGGCCCTCGTAGGCGGCCTTCTGCGCGGCGGCCTTGAGGGTGGTGACGACGTTGCCGCCCTGCTTCTTCTCCCCGGTGAACATGCCGATGGTGCGGTCGAAGAACAGCCGGTCGTCGTTGCCGGTGAGGATGCCGTCCTCCAGGGACTCCAGCTGGGTGGAGCCGAACGCCTGGGAGGCGAAGCCGGTGACGGGCGCCCACAGGCGGCCGTCGAGGTAGGTCCGCTTGTACTTGTAGTCGCTGCCGTCCACGGCCTGGGAGCCGGTGATGGGCTGGCCCTCGACGATGATGTTGCCGCGTTCGGTGCCGTACTGGGCGATCTGGACCCGGCGGTTCTCCTTGCGGGTGGCCAGCTCCTCGGCCTGCACGTACTGCAGCCAGTTCGTGCGCACCAGCAGGGCGAGGATGAGCAGCCCGCAGAAGATCGCGATTCTGCGCAGGGGCTTGTTCATGACGGGCGGACCACCTGGGTCATCTCGGAGTCGGGGGACTGGGCGGGAGCCGGTGCGGGGCGGCGTGCGGTGTCGCTGATCCGGATGAGGATGCCGATCAGGGCCCAGTTCGCGAGGACGGACGAACCACCGGACGCGAGGAACGGCATGGTCATACCGGTGAGGGGGATGAGGCCCATCACGCCACCGGCGACGACGAAGATCTGGATGGCGAAGGCGCCGGACAGGCCGATCGCGAACAGCTTGCCGAACGGGTCCCGGGCGGCCAGCGCGGTACGCGCGCCCCGCTCGATGATCAGGCCGTAGAGCAGCAGGAACGCCATGACGCCGGTGAGCCCGAGCTCCTCGCCGACGGTGGAGAAGATGAAGTCGGAGTTGGCGGCGAAGCCGATGAGGTCGGAGTTGCCCTGGCCCCAGCCCGCGCCCAGGACCCCGCCCGAGCCGAAGCTCATGATCGACTGGCCGACCTGCTCACAGGCGCCGGAGGTGCTGTAGCAGGCGAAGGGGTCGAGCCAGGCGGTGACACGGGCCTTGACGTGGCTGGCGGTGGTGCCGACGACCACGGCGCCGGCGACCGACATCAGCAGACCGATCACGATCCAGCTGGTCCGCTCGGTGGCCACGTACAGCATGATCACGAACATGCCGAAGAACAGCAGCGACGTGCCCAGGTCGTTCTCGAAGACGAGGATGAGCAGGCTCATCGCCCAGATCATCAGGATCGGGCCGAGGTCGCGGCCGCGCGGCAGGTAGAGGCCCATGAACCGGCGGCTGGCCAGGGCCAGGGCGTCCCGCTTGACCATCAGGTAGCCGGAGAAGAAGATCGCGATGACGATCTTGGCGAACTCACCGGGCTGGATGGAGAAACCGGCCACCCGGATCCAGATCTTGGCGCCGAACACGTCCGCGCCCAGGCCCGGGATGACGGGCAGGATCAGCAGGACGAGCGCCGCGGCCATCGAGATGTACGTGAACCGCTGGAGCGTGCGGTGGTCCTTGAGGACCAGCAGCACGGCGGAGAACAGCACGATGCCCAGGGCCGTGTACAGCATCTGGTTCGGGGTGGACTCGGAGAAGCCGCCGAACGCCCGCTTGGCGAGGTTCTGCAGCCGCTCGGACTGGTCCAGCCGCCAGATCAGCACCAGGCCCAGGCCGTTGAGGAGGATGCCCAGGGGCAGCAGCAGCGGGTCGGCGTACTTGGCGAAGCGGCGTACGACGAGGTGGGCGACGCCCGCCAGCACGGCCAGGCCCAGGCCGTAGACGAGCATGCCAGGGGGCAGCTTGCCGTGGATGGCGAGGCCGACGTTGGCGTAGGCGAAGATCGGGATGACCACGGCGAAGCCGAGCAGCATCAGCTCGGTGTTCCGCCTGCTCGGCAGCTCGATGGCGCCGATCGTGGTCGTGTTGGTGACAACGCTCATGGTGTGACGGGCCCCCTGTGCCCGCAGGTGACTGCTGGTACCGCTACTGCTTCTCGCACAGGCCGACGAGCTTCTGCTCCTCGGGTGTCAGGGCGGTGTCCGCGGGCGGTGTCTGGTTGTTCGCCTCGGCGCTGCGGCGGGCCTCGTCCTTCTTGCAGGCGGTGACCTGGAGGGCGAGCTCGTCGACCTTCTGACGGGCGCGCTCGACGGAGTCCTCGGTGATGGCGCCCTCGACCTGCTTGCGCTTGAAGGACGGCAGGTACTTCAGCTCGATGTCGGGGCGGTCCGTCTCCACCTTCGACAGCTTGATCGGGCCGAGGTCCTGGCTGAGACCACGGTAGAGGGCGACGTGGTCGCCGTTCTTCCCGACGAAGAACTGCGTCTGGGTCCAGCGGTGCGCCGCGTAGACGCCTCCGCCGATGACCCCGGCGACGACCAGCAGGAGCAGGGTGCGGGTGGTCCACCTGCGCCCTTTGCTGCGGCGCCGGCGCGGGTGGTCGTAGTGGTCGTCGGCCCCGCGGTCCTCGGCGTCGTACGGCTCGGCCTCGCCGAACGAGCCGTAGGGGCCGCCGTACCCGGGGTCGGGTGCGGCGCCGTAGCCGGGGACCTCGCCGCTGCCGGGCGGGCCGAAGGCGCCGGGCGGCGGGGTCTGCCGGCCCAGGCCGGCGGCCCGGCCGGCGGGGGTCTGCATGGCGCCGCCGTGGTCGAACAGCTGGTGCTGGTTCTCGGCGACCGCGCCGACGACCACCGGGGTGTCGCTGAGCTGGGCGGCGAGGGTGTCGCCGCTGTCGGTGTCGAGGACGTCGGCGACGATGCAGGTGATGTTGTCGGGGCCGCCGCCGCGCAGGGCGAGCTGGATCAGCGCCTGCACGGTGTCGTGGGGGCCGTGGTAGTCGGCGAGGGTCTCCTCCAGCGTCTGGTGGGAGACGACGCCGGAGAGGCCGTCGGAGCAGACCAGGTAGCGGTCGCCGACCCGGACCTCACGGATCGACAGGTCGGGCTCGACGTGCTCGCTGCTGCCCAGTGCGCGCATCAGCAGGGACCGCTGCGGGTGGGTGGTGGCCTCTTCCTCGGTGATGCGGCCCTCGTCCACCAGCCGCTGCACCCAGGTGTGGTCCTGGGTGATCTGGGTGAGGACGCCGTCGCGCAGCAGGTAGGCGCGCGAGTCGCCGACGTGCACCAGACCCAGCCGGGCGCCGGTCCACAGCAGGGCGGTGAGCGTGGTGCCCATGCCCTCCAGCTGCGCGTCCTCCTCGACCATGCCGCGCAACTGGTCGTTGGCGCGCTGCACGGCGACGCCGAGCGAGGTGAGCACGTCGGAGCCCGGGATGTCGTCGTCGAGCTGGACGAGCGAGGAGATGACCTCGGAACTGGCCACCTCACCGGCGGCCTGACCGCCCATGCCGTCCGCGACGGCGAGCAGCCGGGGACCGGCGTAGCCGGAGTCCTCGTTGCCCTCGCGGATCATGCCCTTGTGCGATCCGGCGGCGAACCTCAGCGACAGGCTCATGCGCACCTGCCCTGTCGGTGATCCGGCATCCGGGTACAGAGCCACACTGCCCACCCTCCGGTCGGGAGCGCGCTCGGTGCGTCGCCCTCAGGGCCACGGACCGCTGCGGCTCGCTCGCTCCGCTCGCTCATTCTCGTACTACTTCCGCAGCTCGATGACGGTCTTACCGATGCGGATCGGGGCGCCCGGCGGAATGAGCTGCGGGGTGGTCAGACGGGTCCGGTCGAGATACGTGCCGTTGGTGGACCCGAGATCCTCGACGATCCACTGGCCGTCCCGGTCGGGGTAGATCCTGGCATGCCGGCTGGAGGCGTAGTCGTCGTCCAGCACGATCGTGGAGTCGTGTGCCCGGCCCAGGCTGATGGTCTGCCCTTGGAGGGCGACCGTCGTGCCCGTAAGGGTGCCCTCGGTGACCACCAGCTTGGTGGGGGCGCCCCGGCGCTGGCGCTGCTGCGGAGGAGCCGCCTGTCGCCCGCCGCCCTGCTGCGGGGCCGCCTGGGACGAGCCGCGGCGCGAGCCGCGCTGGGTCACGCGGGTGCCGAACAGGTCACTGCGGATGACCTGGACGGCCACGATGACGAACAGCCACAGAACGGCCAGGAAACCCAGCCGCATGACCGTCAGGGTCAGCTCTGACATTGCCCCCGCTTCACCCTTCGGCTTGCCGGTAAATGATGGTCGTGCTGCCCACGACGATCCGCGAGCCGTCGCGGAGCGTAGCGCGGGTGGTGTGCTGCCCGTCCACCACGATGCCGTTGGTGGACCCGAGATCCTGGATCGTCGAGGGCGTTCCGGTCCGGATCTCACAGTGCCGGCGCGAGACGCCGGGGTCGTCGATCCGTACGTCGGCTTCGGTGCTGCGGCCGAGTACGAGCGTGGGACGGGAAATCTGGTGGCGGGTGCCGTTGATCTCGATCCAGCGGCGCACGGCGTGGCCGCCGGCGGCCACCGGGGCCACGTGGCCGCCGCCGCCCGCGGGGCGGCGCGCACCGCCGGGCGGGCCGGGCGGCGGGGAGCTGGGCATCGGCGGGGCGCCCGCCGGCGGGTAGCCGTAGCCGCCCTGTCCCTGCTGCTGGCCGGGGCCTGCCGGGGCCTGGGAGGTGCTGGAGGCGAGGGTGCGGCTGCGCACGCGGTACAGGCCGGTGTCGAGGTCCTCGGCCTTCTCCAGGTGGACCTTGATCGGGCCCATGAACGTGTACCGCTGCTGCTTGGCGTAGTCGCGGACGAGGCCCGCGAGCTCGTCGCCGAGCTGGCCGGAGTACGGGCTCAGGCGCTCGTAGTCGGGGGTGGAGAGCTCGACGATGAAGTCGTTGGGGACCACGGTGCGCTCGCGGTTCCAGATCGTGGCGTTGTTGTCGCACTCGCGCTGCAGGGCGCCGGCGATCTCCACGGGCTGGACCTCGGACTTGAAGACCTTGGCGAAGGTGCCGTTCACCAGACCTTCGAGTCGCTGCTCGAACCGCTTCAGGACTCCCATCGGGCACCTCCTCCGTCGTTGTCGCCCTGTACTGCTTACTGATCGTATCCACGCGTGGGGGATTCGGGTGGTTCCCCTTGCCCCATGTGTGGACGAGTGTTGGTCCTCACAAGGGATCGTAGGGGCGCTCCGTGAACAGTGTCCCGCACGCGGAGGGCACTACGGGAGGGGCTGTCGGGACGTCGTGCGGGGCGTGCGGGGAAAGCGATTTCAGACCACCGGCTCTGACGTGCTAATGTTCCGGTGTCGCCAGGGGAACGGCCCGAAAGGGAAGAACCACTGGGACGCTGCTCGGGCGAGTGGCGGAACGGCAGACGCGCTGGCTTCAGGTGCCAGTGTCCTTCGGGACGTGGGGGTTCAAATCCCCCCTCGCCCACTGTGGGAAGCCCCGCGGATCAATGATCCGCGGGGCTTCTTCCGTTGTGCGGCACGCGACTTTCGTCGGGCGGGGCGCGACGAAAGTGTGCAGCCGGGCGGCGGGGGCGCGGCCTAGGGTCGGGCGCGTGGATGTGACGTCGAAGGTGCGCGCGGGCTGGACCTGGCTCCAGGGGCCGGAGCGGTGGACGCGGGCCGCGCTGGTCAAGGACTGCGCGATGGCCGCCGTACTGGCGGTGCTCGGCATGCCGTTGCAGGAGCTGGAGAACGGCGCCTGGTGGCGGCACACGCTGGCCGTGACGGCCGTGGTGCTCCTCACACTGCTGCGGCGCCGGCTGCCGACGGGGACGCTGGTGGCGGGCGCGGTGATCAGCGGGGTGCTGCCCGGCGCGTTCGTGGTGACGATCCTGCTCGCCTGGTCGGCGGGCCGCCGGATCGTCGGCGTCACCCGGGCCGTGGTCGCGTTCACGCTGACGTTCGCGCTGGAGGTCGGCGTCGCGGTGATCGCGGAGTGGTCGAACACCCGCCTCCTGTGGACCGCGGTCTTCGTCACGCTGGTGTTCCTCGTGACCACCCTGATGCCGGGTCTGGCCAGCCGGTACTGGTACCAGCGGCGGACCCTGCTGCACGCGCTCCAGGAGCGCAACGCCCAGCTCGTGCGGGAGCGGGCGATGATCGCCGGCCAGGCGCGGCTGCGGGAACGCCAGCGGATCGCCCAGGACATGCACGACAGCCTCGGCCACCAGCTCGCGCTGATCTCGGTGCACACCGGTGCGCTGGAGGTCGACCCGGCACTGACGGACCGTCAGCGCGAGGCGGTGGGTGTGCTGCGGCAGGCCTCGGTGGGGGCGATGCACGAACTGCGCGAGGTCGTGGGCATCCTGCGGGACGGGGTGGAGGCACCGCTCTCGGCGGAGGACACCGCACAGCCGGCCACCCGCGGGGTGGCCGGCATCGGCGGCGTGGTGGAGGCGGCCCGGGCGGCGGGCACCGATGCGCGCCTGACCGTGACCGGGCCGACCCGGCCGCTGGCACCGGCCTGCGACCACGCGGCGTACCGGATCGTGCAGGAGGCGCTCACCAACGCCTACAAGCACGCGCCGGGCGCGGCGATCTCGGTGGAACTGCGCTACGAGGACGACTCCCTGGTCGTGGAGATCGCCAACGGCCCGGCCGTGGCCGGGTCCCCGGCCGCGGTGGTCTCCGGCGGGCAGGGCCTGACGGGGCTGCGCGAGCGGGCCCGGCTGGTGGGCGGCATGGTGCACGCGGGCCCGGTCGAGGGCGGCGGCTTCCGGGTCGCGGGCGTGCTGCCGTACGGCACCGAGCCGGCCGGGGCCAAGCTGCGCCAGCCCGACGACTTCGGACAGCTGGCCGCGCGGCCGTCGGGGGCCACGGCGCCGATGGACTGGGCGGCGGTCGACCGGGAACTGGCCGAGGGGACCCGGCGGTCCCCCAGCGGCGGGCTGGCACTGGGCTGCGGCATCGCCTTCGCGGCCGTGGTGCTGCTGGTGATCGTGGGCGTGGCGATGATCGCCCTGATGGCCAGCTCGGCCGACGAGGCGTTCGTGTCCCGGGACGAGTACGACCAGGTGCACGTGGGGCAGAGCGAGAAGGAGGTCCGTGGCGTCCTGCCCAGCGGCGACTCGATCATGACCTCGGGCCTGGACCGCAAGGGCCCGCCGAAGCCGGCCGGGAGCGTGTGCCTGGCGCTGCTGGACTCGGACGAGGACGAGGCGCTGTCCAAGGACCGGGTTTTCCGGTTCTGCTTCAAGGACGGCAAGCTCGTCGAGAAGCAGGCGTACGAAGTGGACGCGGGCTGAGCGGGCCGAGGCACGAGTGGGACCAGTGGCAGGGGCACCGGTGGGCCCGGTGGGAGCAGTGGGAGCGTGGGCGTGACGGGCAAGGCCATCAGGGTGCTGATCGCCGACGACGAGCCGCTGATCCGGGCGGGCATCAGGATGATCCTGACCTCGGACCCGGGGATCGAGGTGGTCGCGGAGGCGCCGAACGGGCGCGAGGCGGTGGAGCTGGCACGCGCCCACCACCCGGACGTGGTGCTGCTGGACATCCAGATGCCGGTGCTGGACGGGCTGAGCGCCCTGGCGGAGTTGGGCCGGGCGGTGCCGCAGACCCGGGTGCTGATCCTGACGACGTTCGGCGAGCGGGAGAACGTCCTGCGCGCCCTGTCCGAGGGCGGCGCGGGCTTCCTGCTGAAGGACTCGGCGCCGGGCGAGCTGATCGGCGCGGTGCGGGCGGCCGCGGCCGGGGACGCGTACCTCTCGCCGGGGGCCACCCGGCACGTGGTGGACCAGCTCGCGTCGGGGCGCGAGGCGGCCCGGGGCGAGGAGGCCCGCCGCCGGGTGGCGGAGCTGAGCGAGCGCGAGCGGGGGGTGCTGGCGCTGCTCGGGGAGGGCCTGTCCAACGCCGACGCGGGCCGGCGGCTGCACATGAGCGAGGCGACGGTGAAGACGTACGTCAGCCGGATCCTGGCGAAGCTGGAGTGCGAGAACCGGGTCCAGGCGGCCCTGCTGGCCCGGGACGCGGGGCTGTAGCGGCGGGAGGGGGAGCCGAGGCGCAAGGGCGTCGCGGGAACCGGCGCGGCGGGTCGGAACCGGGGCGGTGCCGGTGGCGTCGGTACGGCGTGGGGTCCGGGTTTCGCCGGCCGGCAGCGGGTCGGTACGGTCAGGGCACCGAGAACGAAGATCGACACGGGGGGTCCGGCGGACATGGCAGCGGAGCGGATACCGGCGGTGGCGGGGTTCGCGCCGCGCACGGCGGCCGGGGTGTCGCCCAAGGAGGCGGGCAAGGCGCTGCGCAGGAGCGTCCCGCGCGCCGCGCACGCGCGGTTCACGCCGGCGCCGGACCGCCCGGACGCGGTCCGTTCGGTGGAGGAGTCCAACGCCGGGCGGGTCGCGGAGCTGACCCCGATACGGGTGGGCCGGATGGCCGCCAACCCCTTCGCCTTCCTGCGCGGGTCCGCCGGCCTCATGGCCCACGACCTCGCCGGCACCCCGGTCACCGGCGTGGGCGCGCAGATCTGCGGCGATGCGCACGCGGCGAACTTCGGCCTGTACGGCGACGCCCGCGGCCGGCTGGTGATCGACCTCAACGACTTCGACGAGACCGTCTTCGGCCCCTGGGAGTGGGACGTCAAGCGGCTGGCCGCCTCGCTGGTGCTGGCCGGCCGGGTCGCGGGCGCGGCCGAGGACGTCTGCCGGGCGGCCGCCCAGGACGCGGTGGGCGCCTACCGGCGCACCGTGCGCCTGCTGGCCAAGCTGCCCGCGCTGGACGCCTGGAACGCCATCGCCGACGAGGAACTCGTCTCGCACACCGACGCCCGGGACCTGCTGGGCACGCTGGAGCGGGTCTCGGAGAAGGCCCGCAACAACACCAGCGCCCGGTTCGCGGCGAAGTCCACCGAGCAGACCGAGGAGGGCGGCCGGCGCTTCGTCGACGCCCTGCCGGTGCTGCGGCGGGTCGGGGACGCGGAGGCGGCGGCCGTCGCCTCCGCGCTCGGCCCGTACCTGGGCACCCTCCAGGGCGACCGGCTCCCGCTGCTGGCCCGGTACGCCATCCACGACGTGGCGTTCCGCGTGGTGGGCACCGGCAGCGTGGGCACCCGCTCGTACGTGGTGCTGCTGCTGGACCACCGGGGCGAGGCGCTGGTGCTCCAGGTCAAGGAGGCCCGCCCGTCGGTGCTGCTGCCGCACCTGCCGGCGGTGGGCTTCCGGGCGCCGGTGGAGGAGCACGAGGGCCGCCGGGTGGTGGCCGGGCAGCAGCAGATGCAGGTCGTCTCCGACATCCTGCTGGGCTGGACCACGGTGGAGGGGCGGCCATACCAGGTGCGCCAGTTCCGCAACCGCAAGGGCAGCGTGGACCCGGCGGCGCTGTCCGCCGACCAGATCGACGACTACGGCCGGATGACCGGCGCGCTGCTGGCCCGGGCGCACGCGCACAGCGCGGACCCGCGGCTGCTGGCCGGGTACTGCGGCAAGAACGAGGAGCTCGACGAGGCGGTGGCCGACTTCGCCGTGGCCTACGCCGACCGCACCGAGGCCGACCACGCGGACCTGGTCGCGGCGATCAAGGCGGGCCGGATCGCGGCGGAGGAGGGCGTCTAGCCGGTGGCGGAGGGCGTCCGGGCCGCGGTCGGCCGCTGCGGGGCAGGGGTCCGGGCCGCGGTCGGCCGGTGGGCCGTAGGGTGGGACGGGTGAGTGAGCAGACTGCCGGGGAGCCCTCGGCCCCCACGGACGGGCCCGCTGCCGACGAGCGGCCCGAGGCGCGACTGGAGCGGGCCGTGCGCGCGGCCGAGCAGGCGCTGATCGAGTTCGAGATCGCGGTGGAGACCTTCCGGGTCGAGGTGGAGAACTTCTCGCGGCTGCACCACCAGAAGCTCGGGCCCATGTACACCCGCCTCGACGAGCTGGACGCGCTCATCTGGGAGGCCCGGGCGGCGCGCTCGGGCGACCCGGAGGACCTCCGGCGCGCCCAGGACGCGCGGTCGCTGGTCATGCCGATGCCGGGGGTGGACGAGCTGTTCCACGACTGGATGGACTCCGACGGGATCTCCGACGACGCCGGGGCGATGCTCACCGATCGCCCGGTCCGGCCCCCGCAGCGGGTCCGGCCGTCCGACGAGGTGCGCAAGCTCTACCGCGACCTGGTGCGCCGGGCGCACCCGGACCTCGCCCGCGACGAGGCCGAGCGGGGCCGCCGGGACGCGTTCATCGCCCGGGCGAACGAGGCGTACGCGCGCGGCGACGAGCAGCAGCTGCGCGCCCTGGCCGAGGAATGGGCGGCCGGCCCGCTGCCCGAGGCGGCCGGGCCGACCGGGAGCGAGGAGCTCTACGCCCGGCTGGAGTGGCTGTCCCGGCGCAAGGAGCTGCTGGCGCTGGTGGCCCGGGAGCTGGAGGAGAGCGCGATCGGCTCGATGCTGCGGATGGCCCCGGACGACCCGGACCGGCTGCTGGACGAGATCGCCGAACAGCTCCTGGCCCAGGTCGCGCAGCGCGAGGCCGAGCTGGCCCAGGCCCAGGCCCAGGCCTAGGCGCCTGGCCGGGTCGGGCCCGTCCTGTCCTGCTCCGTCCTGCGGGCCGGTGGGGGCCGGTGCGGGCCGTCGGGCGGTGGCCGTGGGGCACACTGGCGGTGGGTTCTCTTTTCGAAAGGCGATACGCATGAGCTTCGGCACCGTGCCCGTGGTGGGCGTCGACGCGCTGGACGCGGACAGCTTCATCCTCGACGTCCGTGAGCAGGACGAATGGGACGCCGGGCACGCCGAGGGCGCGCTGCACATCCCGATGAGCGAGTTCGTCGAGCGGTTCGGCGAGCTGACGGAGGCGGCCGAGGACGGCCGCCGGGTGTTCGTGATGTGCCGGGTCGGCGGCCGTTCGGCGCAGGTCGCGCGCTACCTGGTCGGCCAGGGGCTCGACGCCGTGAACGTCGACGGCGGCATGCAGGACTGGGAGGCCTCGGGCCGCCCGGTGGTCACCGACTCGGGCGCCCCCGGCACCGTCGTCTGACCCGTACGGGCCCGGCCCGGCCCGGGTGAGGGCCAGCCCGGCCCGGCCCGGGTGAGGGCCCGGGACCCGGCCCCGTTCCAGCGCCCGTCAGCCGAGGGGATGGGCGGCCAGGAGGTCGCCCAGCGCCTCCTCGTGGGCCGCGGCCGGGCCGAGCGACAGCTCCAGCTGCTTGGCCCAGGCGTGGTAGCGGTGCAGCGGGTAGTCGGTGTCCGCGCCGAAGCCGCCGTGCAGGTGCTGCGCGGTCTGCACGACCCGGCGTACGCCCTCCGAGGCCCAGATCTTGGCCACCGCCACGTCCCCGGCGCAGGGCAGCGGGCCGCCCGAGCCGGGGCTGTCCAGCCGCCAGGCGGCCTGCCAGAGGGTGACCTCCATGGCCCGCAGGTCGATGTAGCGGTCGGCGGCCTGGACGGCGACGGCCTGGAAGGTGGCCACGGGGTGGCCGAACTGCTCGCGCTTGCCCGTGTACGCGCTGGTCATGCCGAGCACGGCCGCGCCCAGGCCCAGCGCGAGCGCACAGGTGCCGGTGGCCAGCGTCAGGCGCAGCCGCTCCCAGGCCTCCGGGTCCGCCACGAGGTGCTCGGCGGGGACCCGTACGCCGTCCAGCGTGAGTTCGGCCAGCAGCTCGCCGCTGGTGGAGTACTGGCCGGCCAGGGTCAACCCGGCGCAGGCGCGGGGCAGCAGGGCCAGCACGGCCGATCCCTCGCCGGTGTGCGCCGGCACGGCGATCCAGTCGGCGCCGTGCGCCCAGGCGACCGCGGTCTGCACGCCGTCCAGCACCCAGGTCCCGCCGTCGGCGCGGGCGGTGACGGCGAGTTCGGCCGGGTCGTGCCCGGTCCGGCCGTGCGCGGCCACGGTGAGCACCAGCTCGCCACGGGCGGCGGCGGGCAGCAGCTCCTCGGCCAGGCGCGGGTCGGCGGCGGACTGGAGGGCCGCCGCGGTGGCGCAGTGCTCCAGCAGCGGGACCCGGGCCAGCACCTTGGCGGACTCGCGCAGCAGCAGGCACAGGGCGACGGTGTCCAGGCCGGCGCCGCCGTACCGCTCGGCCAGCACCAGGCCGAGCAGGTCGGCCGCGGCGAGCCGGGCCCACAGCGGGCGGTCGAAGTCGTCGGCCACGGCGCCCGGGGTGAGCGCGGGGCTGGGCACGGAGTCCGGGGCGACGTCCGCGAGGACGGCCCGGGCCGCCTCGACGACGGCCTGCTGCTCCTCGGTGAAGGTGAAGTCCACGACCTGTCCTTCCGCGCGCACCGGCGACGTTCTGACGGTGCGTCAAGATAGAACAAGTTCTGGAAATTGAACAGCCCGCGGTCGGCCCGGGGCCACGGCGCCGCGGGCTACGAGGCCGCGGGGTGGGCGGTGGCCTGGGCGAGGAGGGTGAGGGCCGTGTGGTCCGGGGAGCCGGCCGGGGCCGTGGCCACGAGGAGGGTCTGGTCCTCGGTGACCCGCAGCGCCTGCTGGGTCACGGTCAGGGTCCCGACCAGGGGGTGCCACATCCGCTGCTCGGCGGAGGTGCAGGGCCGGGCCCGGTGGTCGGCCCACAGGGTGGCGAACTCCGTGCTCTGCATGCTGAGCTCACCGATCAGGGAGCCGAGGAGCGCGTCGTCCGGATGCCGGCCGGCCGCGTACCGCAGGTTGGCCACGGCGGCCCGGGCCTTGGACTCCCAGGAGACGTAGAGCTCGCGCAGGTACGGGTCCAGGAAGATCAGCGCGGCCATGTTGGGGCGGTCGGCGGGCCGGTCGGGCGCCGTCGGGTCGACGTGGCCGGCGAACAGGGCGTGGCCCAGGGGGTTCCAGGCCAGGACGTCGGCGCGGTGGCCGGTGAGGACGGCCGGGACGCCGGGCATGGAGTCCAGCAGCCGCAGGGTCGCGGGGTCCACCCGCTCGGCCGGCGGGCGCCGGGCGGCCGGGCGGCGGACGGCCCGGCCGGCGAGGTCGTGCACGTGCCGGCGCTCGGCCTCGTCGAGGTCCAGCGCCCGGGCGAGCGCGTCCAGCACCTCCGGCGAGGCGTGGTGGGCGTGGCCCTGTTCGAGGCGTGCGTAGTACGAGGCGCTGACCCCGGCGAGGAGCGCGAGTTCCTCGCGCCGCAGGCCCGGGACGCGGCGCCGTTCGCCGTACGTGGCCAGGCCGATGTCCGCCGGGCGCAGCCGCGACCGGCGGGCCTGCAGGAACGCGCCGAGGCTGCTCTGTCCGTCCATGTGCGCCAGTATCTCCGGGCGTTGCGACGGCTTGCCTCTCCCTGCCGGGGACAGGCAGCGGAAGGTGTGGCTGCCCGGTGCGGGGCCGCGCAGCCTGGGGCCATGGACAACGACACCATCGAGTGGGGCGACGTCACCGTGACCCGGGTCCGGGAGTTCCAGGGGCCGGTCGGACGGGGACCCCACGACTTCGTGCCCGGCAGCAGCGAGGACGTCTGGGCGGCGCAGGAGCACTGGCTCAGGCCCGAGTTCGTCGACGGGGAGCCGCCGCTGGCCCGGGTCACGCTGCAGACCTGGGTGCTGCGCAGCGAGGGCCGCGTCATCCTCGTCGACACCGGCGCAGGCAACCGCAAGGCGCGGCCCGGCATGCCGTGGGACCAGCAGGAGACGGCGTTCCTGGAGGACCTGGCGCGGGCCGGGGTCCGGCCCGAGGACGTCGACCTCGTCGTCAACACCCATCTGCACGGGGACCACGTGGGGTGGAACACCCGCCTGGACGGGGACGCGTGGGTGCCCACCTTCCCCCGCGCCCGCTATCTGATCAACCGCAGCGAATTCGACTTCTGGAACCCGGCGAACGGCCATGTCTCGGTCCTCGGCGACGGCAACGCCGGGGTCTTCGAGGACAGCGTGGCTCCCGTCCACGAGGCGGGTCTGGTCGACCTGTGGGAGGACGGCCACCGGATCGACGCCCACCTCCGGCTGGACCTCGCCGCCGGGCACACCCCCGGCTCCAGCGTGCTCACCCTGGTCTCGGGCGGTGACCGGGCGGTGTTCGTGGGCGACCTGCTGCACAGCCCGGTGCAGGTCCTGGAGCCGGACGCGAACAGCTGCTTCTGCGAGGACGCGGCGCAGGCGCGGGCCACCCGCCGCCGGGTCCTCGGTTGGGCCGCCGACCACGGCGGGCTGGTGGTACCGGCGCACTTCGGCTCCCACGGCGCCCTGGAGGTCGTCCGGGACGCCGGGGCCTTCGCGATCAAGGGCTGGGCGCCGTTCGCCGCGGGTGCCCCGGCGGCCGCGGGGGCGGTGGCCCGGGTGGCGGGCTAGGCCGGAAGGGGCGTCTCCGGAAGGGGCGGTCTAGCGGTCGAAGTCGAGTTCGACCTCCTCGGTGACCGGGTGGGACTGGCAGGCCAGGACGAAGCCGGCCTCCGTCTCCTCCGCCTCCAGCGCGAAGTTGCGCTCCATGCGCACCTCGCCGCCGACCACGAAGGCCCGGCAGGTGCCGCAGACGCCGCCCTTGCAGGCGTACGGGGCGTCGGCGCGGCCGCGGAGCACCGCGTCCAGCAGGGACTCGCCGTCCTGGACCGGCCAGGTGCCCGAGCGGCCGTCCAGGCGGGCGGTGACCCGGCTGTGCGTCGGTGCGGGCCGGGCCGCGGGGGCCGGGGCGGGGGCGGCGGTGTCCTCGACGTGGAAGATCTCCTCGTGGATCCGGCCGCGCTCGACGCCCAGGCCGCGCAGGGCCCGCTCGGCGCCCTGCACCAGCCCGTACGGCCCGCACAGGAACCAGCCGGCCACCTCCGCGACCGGCAGCAGCGCGGGCAGCAGGGCCGTCAGCCGCTCCTGGTCCAGCCGGCCCGAGGGCAGCCCGGCCTCCTGCTCCTCCCGGGACAGGACCGTGACGAGCTGGAACCGGTCCGGGTAGCGGTCCTTGAGGTCGGCAACCTCCTCCAGGAACATCGTGGAGGCCGCCGTCCGGTCGCTGCGCACCAGGCAGAACCGGGCGTCGGGACGCATCCCGAGCAGGGTCGCGGCGATGGACAGCACCGGGGTGATGCCGCTGCCGCCGACGATCGCGGCGTAGTGCGCGGCGGGGGCGGCGGTGGCGGGGTCGAGCACGAAGCGGCCGGCCGGGACCATCACGTCGAGGAGGTCCCCGACGGCGATCTCCTTGTGGGCCCAGGTGGAGAACTCGCCGCCCTCCACCAGCCGTACGCCGACCTGGAGGCGGTCCGGGCCGGGGCCGTCCGGCCGGGGCGCGGGCGAGCAGATCGAGTAGGTGCGGCGGACCTCGGTGCCCCCGTCGGTGCTCCGGCGCAGCGTGAGGTGCTGGCCGGCGCCGTGCCGGTACTGCTCGCGCAGCTCGGGCGGGACGGCGAGGGTGAGCGCGACCGAGTCGTCGGTGAGCCGGTCGACGGCCGCCACCGTCAGCGGGTGGAACGCGCCGTGGCGGGCTGCGGCCATCTACAGCTCCTTGAAGTGGTCGAACGGTTCCCGGCAGGCGACGCAGTGGCGCAGCGCCTTGCAGGCGGTGGAGGAGAAGCGGCTGAGCAGCTCGGTGTCGGTGGAGCCGCAGTGCGGGCAACGCACCGACAGGGCCACCGGCACCGGGCCGCCGGCCGCGTGCGGCCGGGGCGGGGCGATGCCGAACTCGGCCAGCTTGCGGCGCCCCTCGGCGCTGATGTCGTCCGTGGACCAGGCCGGGGACAGGACCGTACGCACGGTCACCCGCGGTATGCCGTGGCCGGTCAGCACCCGCTCGATGTCGGCGGACATCGCCTCGATCGCGGGGCAGCCGGTGTAGGTGGGGGTGAGGTCGACGTCCACGCCGCCGTCCTCGCGCATCCGCACCCCGCGCAGCACGCCCAGCTCGGCCAGGGTGAGCACGGGCAGCTCGGGGTCGGGCACGGAACCCGCCAGCGCGGCGAGCTCCTGCTCCAGCCGGGTCCCGGTCAGGGACAGGCCGGTCACCATGACGCCCCCGGGTGGCTGCGGTGCAGGTGCTGCATCTCGGCGAGCATCCGCCCGAACGGTTCGGTGTGCAGGCCCTGCCGGCCCGCCCCGGCGGTCCAGGCGCCGCTGCGCGGCCCCTCGGGCAGGCTCAGGCCGGCCCGCTCCAGGATCGCGGTCAGCTCGGCCAGCCAGCGCTGCTCCAGGGCGGCGCCGTCCACGTCCAGGCCCTCCACCGGCAGGAACATCTCCCCGGTGTACTTCCACAGCGCGTCCAGGGCCTCCCGCATGCGGCGGGCGCTCTCCTCGGTGCCGTCACCGAGGCGCAGCGTCCACTGGGTGGCGTGGTCGACGTGGTAGGCGGTCTCCTTGACGGCCTTGGCCGCGAGGGGCGCGAACGGGCCGTCGCCGGCGGCCAGTTCCGTCCACAGCAGGTGCTGGTGGAGGGAGAAGTACAGCTGACGCACGATGGTGCGGGCGAAGTCGCCGTTGGGCTGCTCGACGAGCTGGAGGTTGCGGAAGGCCCGCTCCTCGCGCAGGAAGGCCAGCTCGTCCTCGTCGCCGACCATCGACAGCAGGACGCGCGCCTGGCCCAGGAGGTCCAGGGCGATGTTGGCCAGCGCCACCTCCTCCTCCAGGACGGGCGCGTGGCCCGCCCATTCGCCGAGGCGGTGCGAGAGGACCAGGGCGTCGTCGCCGAGGGCGAGGGCGGCGGTCACGGGCACGGTCGTGGTGCTCACAGGTGGCGCACCCCCTCCGGGATCTCGTAGAACGTGGGGTGCCGGTAGGGCTTGTCGGCGGAGGGCGCGAAGAACGGGTCGCGCTCGTCCGGCGAGGACGCGGTGATCTGTGCCGAGGGCACGACCCAGATCGACACGCCCTCGTTGCGCCGGGTGTACAGGTCGCGGGCGTTGCGCAGGGCCATCTCCGCGTCGGGGGCGTGCAGGCTGCCGGCGTGGGTGTGCGAGAGGCCGCGGCGCGAGCGCACGAACACCTCCCACAGGGGCCAGTTCTGCGTCATACCCGTGCCTCCTCGTGCTGCGGTGCCTGTGCTGCGGCGCCGGCCTGTTCCTGCGCCTGTGCCTCTGCCTGTTCGTGGGCCTGTGCCGCGGCCCGGGTCTGCTTCGCGGCGTGCGCGGCGGCCGCCTCGCGCACCCAGGCGCCCTCCTCGTGGGCGCGGCGGCGCTGGGTGATCCGCTGCTCGTTGCAGGGGCCGTTGCCCTTGAGGACCTCCCAGAACTCCGTCCAGTCGATGGCGCCGAAGTCGTAGTGCCCGCGCTCCTCGTTCCACCGGATGTCCGGGTCCGGCAGGGTCAGGCCCAGGGCCTCCGCCTGCGGGACGGCGATGTCGACGAACCGCTGGCGCAGCTCGTCGTTGCTGTGCCGCTTGATCCGCCAGGCCATGGACTTCGCCGAGTGCGCCGACTCGTCGTCCGGCGGGCCGAACATCATCAGCGACGGCCACCACCAGCGGTCCACCGCGTCCTGCGCCATGGCGTGCTGCGCCTCGGTGCCCTGGGACAGGGCGAGCAGCAGTTCGTAGCCCTGGCGCTGGTGGAAGGACTCCTCCTTGCAGATGCGGACCATCGCGCGGGCGTAGGGCCCGTAGGAGCAGCGGCACAGCGGCACCTGGTTGGTGATCGCGGCGCCGTCCACCAGCCAGCCGATGGCGCCGACGTCGGCCCAGGTCAGGGTGGGGTAGTTGAAGATCGAGGAGTACTTCTGCCGACCGTCGTGGAGCTTGTCGAGCAGCTCGTCGCGGCTGGTGCCGAGGGTCTCGGCGGCGCTGTACAGGTACAGGCCGTGCCCGGCCTCGTCCTGGACCTTGGCCATCAGGATGGCCTTGCGGCGCAGCGAGGGCGCCCGGGTGATCCAGTTGGCCTCGGGCTGCATGCCGATGATCTCGGAGTGGGCGTGCTGGGCCATCTGGCGGACCAGCGAGGCCCGGTACTCCTCGGGCATCCAGTCCCGGGGCTCCACCCGCTCGTCGGCCGCGACCGCGGCCTCGAAGGCGGCCGCGAGGGCCCTGTCCTGCCCCGTCTCCGGGGTCACTGCCACCATCCCGGCCCCCTTGCCAGTGGTTCGGCTCGCTGTCCTGGTTCCGCTCCGTCCGACCCGACCGACCGACCGATCGTTCGGTTCGAACTCTTCAATGGTGAGACGGCGGCCCGTAGGGTGTCAACCTCTGTGGAACGCCGAGGAGCGGGACGGGATGGATTCGAACGAGCGGGAGGGGCCGGTCCCGGGACCGCGACCGGTGCCGCCACCGGCCGGCATCGCCGGTCTGCCGACTCCGTACCGCCTGGTGGCCGCCCTGGCGCTGGGCGCCGTGGCGGTCGCCGCCTGCTGGCACCTGGCGATGGTGTTCCTGCACGTCGCACCGTCGAACACGCTGAGCAAGCGGCACGGCGCCACGGTCGACGCCTGGGTCTACCCCGAGTTCGAACAGAACTGGAAGCTCTTCGCCCCCAACCCCCTCCAGCAGAACATCGCCGTCGAGGTCCGCGCCCAGATCCGCACGGGGGCCGGGGAGCGCGTGACCACCGACTGGCGGGACCTGTCCGCCGAGGACGCCGAGCGGATCCGCCACCACCTGCTGCCCAGCCACACCGCGCAGAACGAGCTGCGCCGGGCCTGGGACTTCTACACCTCCGCGCACGACGAGGACGACAAGCCCCACGGCGAGCGCGGCGCGCTCTCGGAGGCCTACCTGCGGCGGATCGCGGTGGCCCGGCTGGCCGGCACGTACGGGGACGGCCACCTGCAACGGGTGCAGCTGCGCTCGGTGACCCGGGCCGTGCCGGCGCCCCGGTGGAGCACCGAGACCACCGACACCCAGCCGTACTACCGGGAGCTGCCGTGGTGGACCGTGTGAGGGCCGCCGTCGGGCGCGCCCTGGCCCGGGTCACCGGGCAGGCGCTGGGGCCGTACCAGAGCGCCGTGCTGCGCATCGGGGTCGCGGGGACCTGGCTGTTCTTCCTGCTGCGGGAGTTCCCGCACCGGCGCGAGCTGTACGGGCCGGACGGCCCGTGGAGCTGGGAGCTGGGGCGGCGGCTGACCGCCACGAACGACGCCTTCTCGGTGCTGATGTGGTCGGACTCGGCGGTGTGGTTCGAGACCGTCCACGCCGTGGCCGTGCTCTCCGCCGCGCTGCTGCTGCTGGGCTGGCACGCGCGGACCATGTCGGTGCTGTTCATGGTGGGCGTGCTCGGGTTGCAGAACCGCAGCGTCTTCATGGGCGACGGCGGGGACAACGTCATCCACCTGATGGCCCTCTACCTGGTGCTCACCCGGTGCGCGCAGGTCTGGTCACTGGACGCCCGCCGGGCGGCGCGGCGCGGCCCCGCCGGCTCGGACGGGCCGGCCGGGCCGTTGCTGTGGGCCGTCCTGGGGCTGGTCCTGGCGTACGGGGCGGTGGCCGGGAAGCTGGGCGGGGGCTGGGCGGCGGCCTTCGGGGCGTTGTGGGCGGCCCAGGCGCTGTGGTGGACGGTGCAGCGCCGCGCCCCGTACGGCGCGGGCCGGGCGCTGCTGGACGTGCTGGCCAACCTGGTGCACAACGCGGCCCTGCTGGTGATCATGGCCGAGGTCTGCCTGATCTACGCGACGGCCGGCTGGTACAAGATCCAGGGCTCGCGCTGGCAGGACGGCACGGCGCTGTACTACCCGCTGGGGCTGGACTACTTCACGCCGTGGCCCGGGCTGTCCGCGCTGCTGGCGGGCAGCGGGACGCTGGTGATGCTGCTGTCGTACGGGACGGTGGCGGTGCAGGTCGCCTTCCCGTTCACCCTGCTGAACCGGCGGGTGAAGAACGCGCTGCTCGCGGTGATGATCCTGGAGCACGCGGGCATCGCGGTGCTGCTGGGGCTGCCGTTCTTCTCCCTGGCGATGATCGCGGCCGACGCGGTCTTCCTGCCGACCGCTTTCCTGGTGTGGCTCGGCGCCCGGGCGACGGCGCTGCGGAGCGGCCTACGGCGGCGGGCGCCGGGCCGGACGGTGGCGGGTGCGGGCCGGACGGTGGCGGGCCCGGGACGTCGGGTGGCGGGTGCGGGCCGGCGGCCGTGGAGCCGGCGCCGGGAGGCACCTCGTAGGCTCGTCGCATGAGCGATGTGCGGGGGGCGGACGGGCCCCGGGAGACCGACGGGGACCACCGGGGCGACGCGGGCGATGCCACGGTACGGCGGTGGCGGTCGGCCGTGGAGCGGGACGACCTGGTGCTGCTGGACGGGTTCCACGCGCTCAAGCACGCGCTCCGCTTCGGCGCCGACGTGCGCCTGGCCGTGGCCGACGACCCGGCCGCCGTGCACGCCCTGGCCGCCGAGCTGGCGCCGGACGTCGCGCCGGCCGTGGCCGGCCTGCTGCGGCCCGCCGAGCTGCGCGCGCTGCTGCCGCGGGTCCACCCCACCGGGGTGGCCGCGCTCGCCGTGCGCCCGGACCGCGGGACGGCCCGTGCGGCACTGGCCGCGCTCCCCCGCCGCGCGCCCGTGGTGGTCCTGGACAACCCCCGCAACCTGGGCAACGTGGGCGCCGTGGTCCGCCTCGCCGCAGGCTTCGGCGCCACCGGCGTGGTCACCCGCGGCAACCTCGACCCCTGGCACCCGAACGTGGTCCGGGCCGGGGCCGGGCTGCACTGGGCGACCACGGTGGACCGGCTGGAGGACGACGCCCTGCCGCCGGGGCCGCTCTACGCCCTCGACCCGGAGGGCGAGGACATCCGCTCCCTCACCCTCCCGGACGACGCCCTGCTCGCCTTCGGCTCCGAGCGGCACGGCATCTCGGCCGAGCTGCGGGCGCGGGCCGACCACCTGGTGTCGCTGCCCATGCGGCCCCAGGTCTCCAGCTACAACCTCGCCACGAGCGTGGCCATGACCCTCTTCCACTGGGGAGGTCCGGCCACGCCCTAGGCGACCCGGCAGCGGCCGTCAGGCCTGCCGGCGGATCTCCACCATGCGGAACCGGTTGGCCACGAACGCCCCGTCGCACAGCGCCGCGTTCGCCGCGGGGTTGCCGCCCGAGCCGTGGAAGTCCGAGAAGGCCGCCGTCTGGTTCACGTAGACCCCGCCGGTGAGGTTGAGCGAGAGCTGCGCGGACTCCTCCAGGCAGACCTCCTCGACCTTCCGCTCGGTGTCGGCCGAGGTGGTGTACGCGCCGACGGTCATCGCGCCCTTCTCCCGGACCGTGCGCCGCAGCAGCTCCAGTGCGTCGTCCGTGGAGTCGACCGCCACCGCGAACGAGACCGGGCCGAAGCACTCGGAGAGGTACGGCGCGGAGTCGTCGGGCTTGGCCCCGTCCAGCTTGACCATGACCGGGGTGCGCACCACGGCGTCCGGGAACTCGGGGTTGGCCACTTCGCGCGAGGCCAGTGCGACCTCGCCGAGCGCGGCCGCCGCCTCCAGGCGGGCCTTGACGTCGGGGTTGACCAGCGCGCCCAGCAGGGCGTTGGCCCGGGCGTCGTCGCCCAGCAGGCCCTCGACCGAGGCGGCGAGGTCGGCGACGACCTCGTCGTACGACTTGTGGCCGGCGTCGGTCTCGATGCCGTCACGCGGGATCAGCAGGTTCTGCGGGGTGGTGCACATCTGGCCGCTGTAGAGCGACAGGGAGAAGGCGAGGTTCGCCAGCATGCCCTTGTAGTTGTCGGTGGAGTCCACGACGACCGTGTTGACGCCGGCCTTCTCCGTGTAGACCTGGGCCTGGCGGGCGTTGGTCTCCAGCCAGTCGCCGAACTCGGTGGAGCCGGTGTAGTCGATGATCCTGATCTCGGGGCGGACCGCCAGGGTCTTGGCGATGCCCTCGCCCGGGCGCTCGGTGGCCAGCGCGACCAGGTTGGGGTCGAAGCCGGTCTCGGCCAGCACCTCGCGCGCCACCTGCACGGTCAGGGCGAGCGGCAGCACGGCCCGCGGGTGCGGCTTGACCAGCACCGCGTTCCCGGTGGCGAGGGAGGCGAACAGGCCCGGGTAGCCGTTCCAGGTGGGGAAGGTGTTGCAGCCGATGACCAGGGCGATGCCGCGCGGCGCGGCGACGAAGGCCTTGCCCAGCTCCAGCGGGTCCTTCTTGCCCTGCGGCTTGGACCAGTGCGCCTGGGCGGGGACCCGGGTCTGCTCCGCGTAGGCGTAGGCCACGGCCTCCAGACCGCGGTCCTGCGCGTGCGGTCCGCCCGCCTGGAACGCCATCATGAACGCCTGGCCGCTGGTGTGCATGACGGCGTGCGCGAACTCGTGGGTGCGGGCGCTGATCCGGGACAGGATCTCGATGCAGACCAGGGCGCGGGTCTCGGGCCCGGCGTCCCGCCAGGCGGCGATGCCGGCCTTCATGGCGGGCAGCAGCACGTCCGGGTCGGCGTGCGGGTACTCCACGCCGAGCTCGGGGCCATAGGGGGAGACCTCGCCACCGGTCCAGCCGTCCGTGCCGGGCTGATCGAGGTCCAGGCGGGTGCCGCTGAGGGCCTGGAAGGCCGCGAGGCCGTCGGCCGGGGCGGTCTCGCCGTAGGCCTTGGGGTGCTCGGGGTGCGGGGACCAGTAGGCGCGGGTGCGGACGGCCTCCAGCGCCTGGTCGAGGGTGGGCCGGTGCTTCTCGGAAAGCTGGGTGGCGGACAGGTCGGCGGCGGCCATCAAGACCAACTCCTCGTTGAGCCGGGCGAAGCGGAGCAGACTGGAGTTAGAGTAACCGAACGATCGGTCGGGACAAGAGGGCCGACCGAGCCTGTGGACAACCCATGCGGGAGGATCGGGGACATGACAGCTATCGAGCGCTCCCGCACCGTGGCGGTCGTCGGTGCCGGGACCATGGGCCAGGGAATCGCCCAGGTCGCCCTGCTCGCCGGTCACCCCGTCCTGCTCCACGACGCCCTGCCCGGGCGGGCCCAGGAGGCCGTCGGGGCGGTGGCCGGCCGGATCGAGCGGCTGGTCGCCAAGGACCGCCTGGACCGCGCGGCCGCGGACGACGCCCTGGGCCGGCTCGGCGCCGCCGCGGAGCTGGCCGACCTCGCCGGGGCCGCGCTGGTGATCGAAGCGGTCGTGGAGGACGTGGCCGTCAAGCGCGCGCTGTTCACGGCACTCGAAGGAGTCGTTCCGGCCGATGCCCTGCTGGCCACGAACACCTCCTCCCTCTCCGTCACCGAGCTGGCCGGCGCCCTGGCGCACCCGGGCCGGTTCGTCGGCCTGCACTTCTTCAACCCGGCGCCGCTGCTGCCGCTGGTCGAGGTGGTCAGCGGCTTCGCCACCGACCCCGGCGCCGCCGAGCGCGCGTACGCCACGATGCAGGCCTGGGGCAAGGTCCCGGTCCGCTGCGCGGACACCCCCGGGTTCATCGTCAACCGCATCGCCCGCCCCTTCTACGCCGAGGCCTTCGCGGTCCACGAGGAGCAGGGCGCGGACCCCGCCACCATCGACGCGGTGCTGCGCGAGTGCGGCGGCTTCCGGATGGGCCCGTTCGAGCTGACCGACCTGATCGGCCAGGACGTCAACGAGGCCGTCACCCGCTCGGTGTGGGAGTCCTTCTTCCACAGCCCCAAGTTCACCCCCTCGCTCGCCCAGCGCCGCCTGGTCCAGTCGGGCCGGCTCGGCCGCAAGTCGGGGCACGGCTGGTACCCGTACGGCCCGGACGCCACCGCTCCGCAGCCGCGTACCGCCGCGCCCGAGGAGGCCCCGGAGAAGGTCACCGTCGTCGGGGACCTGGGGCCGGCCGCCGCGCTGGTGGAGCTGATGCAGGAGGCCGGGGTCGCGGTCACCGAGGTCGAGACCGGCGGTCCGTACATCGGGCTGCCGGGCGAGGGCCAGCTCGTGCCCGTCGACGGCAGGACCTCGGTGGAGTTCACCGACGTCGTCTACTTCGACCTGGCCCTGGACTACCGCGGCGCCACCCGGATCGCGCTGTCCGCCTCCGAGGACGTCTCCGCGCGCACCCTGGCCGAGGCCGTCGGCCTGTTCCAGAAGCTCGGCAAGCAGGTCAGCGTCATCGGTGACGTGCCGGGGATGATCGTCGCCCGGACCGTCGCGATGCTGATCGACCTGACCGCCGACGCGGTCGCCCGCGGGGTGGCCACCGCCGAGGACATCGACACCGCGATGAAACTCGGCGTGAACTACCCCCTCGGTCCGTCGGAATGGCACGCGCGGCTCGGCCGCGACTGGGCCTACGACCTCCTGCACCACCTCGACGAGCGGTGCCCGGGCGGCCGCTACGCGCCCTCCCTGGCGCTGTACCGGCTCGGCTACCGCGACGACGAGGAGAACGGCGTCTCATGACCACGGCACGGCGGGACACCTACACCCCCGAGACGCTGCTGTCGGTGGCCGTCCAGGTCTTCAACGAGCGCGGCTACGACGGCACCTCCATGGAGCACCTCTCCAAGGCGGCGGGCATCTCCAAGTCCTCGATCTACCACCACGTCGCGGGCAAGGAGGAACTGCTCCAGCGGGCCGTCAGCCGCGCTCTGGACGGCTTGTTCGCGATCCTCGACGAGCCCGGTGCCACGCAGGGGCGCGCGGTGGCGCGCGTCGAGCACGTCATGCGCCGCACGGTGGAGGTGCTGGTCACCGAACTGCCCTACGTGACGCTGCTGCTGCGGGTGCGCGGCAACACGCGCACCGAGCGCTGGGCGCTGGAGCGCCGCCGCGAGTTCGACCACCGGGTGGCCGAGCTGCTCGGCGCCGCGGCGGCCGACGGCGACCTGCGGGCGGACGTGGACACCCGGCTCGCCACGCGGCTGCTGTTCGGCATGGTGAACTCGCTGGTGGAGTGGTACCGGCCGCACTCGGCGGCCGACCGGGACCAGCTCGCGGAGGCCGTCGTCCGGCTCGCCTTCGACGGCCTGCGCACGACGCGCTGAAGCGGCCCCGGCGGGGCGTACGGCGGCCCGCAAGGGCGTACGGCGACCCGGCGGGGCGTACGCGGCCCGCCGGGGCGCGTGGTGGCCTGTCGGGGCGTGCGGCGGCGGCCCGTGGGCTCAGTCCTCGGCGAGGCGGGGGCCGTCCGGGGTGTCCGGGTCGAGCAGATCCGTTTCCTCGAACACCAGCAGGGTGTGGGTGGAGAGCACCTCCGGGATGGCCTGGAGGCGGGTGAGGACCAGCTCGCGCAGGGTGCGGTTGTCGGGCGTGTGCACCAGCAGCAGCACGTCGAAGTCCCCGCTGACCAGCGCGATGTGCGCGGCGCCGGGCAGCTCGCGCAGCTTCTCGCGCACGGTCCGCCAGGAGTTCTGGACGATCTTCAGGGTGATGTACGCGGACGCGCCCTGGCCGGCGCGCTCGTGGTTGACCCGGGCGGTGAAGCCGCGGATCACCCCGTCGTCGATCAGCCGGTTGATCCGGGCGTACGCGTTCGCCCGGCTGACGTGCACCTGCTCGGCGACCGACCGTATGGAGGCCCGGCCGTCCGTCTGGAGCAACCGCAGGATCGAACGGTCGATCGGGTCGAGGGGGCGCGGGGGCGCCGAGGTCGCGGGGGTGCCGGGCGGGCAGGCCGCCGTGCCCGGGGTGACCGGTGCGGAACCCGCTCCGGCCATTTGTTCATCCGCCATTGCCCCCGGCCTCCCTCTTCTGGACGTCCTGCACCCATCCCAGGGCCCCGCCGCCAGTTTGTCCACAGCCTGGAGCCGCCTGTAGCCAAAATGTGCGGTCGACCGAACAATCGGTAGGTGAGGCGTCCCGCCCGTCCGGCCACCGCCGGGGGTGCCCCGGCCGCCCGCCCTGCCCGCTTCCCACGAGGAGGTGTACGCCGCCATGACGGTCCAAGAGCTGCCCGGTGCCGGTGCGTCCTACCGTCCCACCCCGCCTCCCTCCTGGAGGCCCCGTACGCAGGCCGCTCCGCTGCTGCCGGACCCCGAGCCCCACCGGGTGCTGGGCACCCCGGCCGCGGAGAAGCTGGACCCGGAGCTGATGCGGCGGTGCTACGCCGAGCTGGTGCGCGGCCGGCGCTACAACGCGCAGGCCACCGCGCTGACCCGGCAGGGCAGGCTCGCGGTCTACCCGTCCACCGTGGGCCAGGAGGCCTGCGAGGTGGCGGCGGCCCTGGTCCTGGCCGAGCAGGACTGGCTCTTCCCCAGCTACCGCGACACCCTGGCGGCCGTCGCCCGCGGGCTCGACCCGGTGCAGGCCCTGACCCTGCTGCGGGGCGACTGGCACACCGGCTACGACCCGCGCGAGCACCGCATAGCCCCGCTGAGCACCCCGCTGGCCACCCAGTTGCCGCACGCCGTGGGCCTGGCGCACGCCGCCCGGCTGCGCGGGGACGACGTGGTGGCCCTCGCCATGGTCGGCGACGGCGGCACCAGCGAGGGCGACTTCCACGAGGCGCTGAACTTCGCCGCCGTCTGGCAGGCCCCGGTCGTCTTCCTCGTGCAGAACAACGGCTTCGCCATCTCCGTACCGCTGGCCAAGCAGACCGCCGCGCCCACCCTCGCGCACAAGGCCGTCGGCTACGGCATGCCGGGCCGCCTGGTCGACGGCAACGACGTGGCCGCCGTCCACGAGGTGCTGGCCGAGGCGGTCCAGCGCGCCCGTACGGGGGGCGGCCCGACCCTGGTCGAGGCGATCACCTACCGGATCGACGCCCACACCAACGCCGACGACGCCACGCGCTACCGGGAGGACGACGAGGTGGCCGCCTGGAAGGAGCACGACCCCGTGGAACTGCTGGAGCGGGAGCTGACCGCGCGCGGCATCCTGGACGAGGCCGGCATCGAGGCCGCCAAGGAGTCCGCCGAGACGATGGCGGCGGCCCTGCGCGAGCGGATGAACGCCGACCCGGTGCTGGACCCGATGGACCTGTTCGCCCACGTCTACAGCGAGCAGACCGGGCGCCTGCGGGAGCAGGCCGCCATGCTGCGCGCCGAGCTGGACGCGGAGGCGGAGGCATGACCACGGTGGCGGTGAAGCCGGCGACGATGGCCCAGGCCCTGGGCCGCGCGCTGCGCGACGCGATGGCCGAGGACCCCACGGTCCACGTCATGGGCGAGGACGTCGGTGCCCTCGGCGGGGTCTTCCGGATCACGGACGGCCTGGTCAAGGAGTTCGGCGAGGAGCGCTGCACGGACACCCCGCTGGCCGAGGCCGGCATCCTGGGCGCGGCCGTCGGCATGGCGATGTACGGGCTGCGGCCGGTCGTCGAGATGCAGTTCGACGCCTTCGCCTACCCGGCCTTCGAGCAGCTCATCTCGCACGTCTCCCGGATGCGCAACCGCACCCGGGGCGCGATGCCGCTGCCCATCACCATCCGGGTTCCCTACGGCGGTGGGATCGGCGGTGTGGAGCACCACAGCGACTCCTCCGAGGCGTACTACGTGGCCACCCCCGGCCTGCACGTGGTGACCCCGGCCACGGTCGAGGACGCGTACGGCCTGCTGCGGGCCTCGATCGCCTCGGACGACCCGGTGGTCTTCCTGGAGCCCAAGCGGCTCTACTGGTCGAAGGCCGAGTGGAACGCGGCGGCCCCGGCCGCGGTGCCGGGCATCGGCAAGGCCCTGGTGCGGCGCGCGGGCACCAGCGCGACCCTGATCACCTACGGCCCCTCGCTGCCGGTGTGCCTGGAGGCCGCCGAGGCGGCCCGTGAGGAGGGCTGGGACCTGGAGGTCGTGGACCTGCGCTCGCTGGTGCCGTTCGACGAGGAGACCGTGATCGCCTCCGTACGCCGCACCGGGCGCGCCGTGGTGGTCCACGAGGCCAACGGCTTCGGCGGACCGGGCGCGGAGATCGCCGCGCGGGTCACCGAGCGCTGCTTCCACCACCTGGAGGCGCCGGTGCTGCGGGTGACCGGGTTCGACATCCCGTACCCGCCGCCGATGCTGGAGAAGCACCACCTGCCCGGCGTGGACCGGATCCTGGACACCGTGGCCCGCCTTCAGTGGGAGAACTGATGCCTCAGGTACTGGAGTTCAAGCTCCCCGACCTCGGCGAGGGGCTGACCGAGGCCGAGATCGTGCGCTGGCTGGTGTCCGTCGGTGACGTGGTCGCCGTGGACCAGCCGGTGGTCGAGGTCGAGACGGCCAAGGCCATGGTGGAGGTGCCCTGTCCGTACGGCGGTGTGGTCACCGCCCGGTTCGGCGAGGAGGGCACCGAGCTTCCGGTGGGCGCGCCGCTGCTGACGGTGGCGGTCGGTACGGCCACCGAGGGGGACGGGGACGCCGCCGGTGGCGGCGAGCCGGCGGAGTCCGGTTCGGGCAACGTCCTGGTCGGGTACGGCACGGACCACTCCCGCCCGGCCCGGCGCCGCCGGATCCGTCCGGCCGCCGCTCCTGCCGCCGCGCCGGTCGCCCCGGTCCCCGTGCCCGCCGCCGCGCCGGTCGCCCCGGTCCCCGCGCCCGCGGCCGCGCCCGTCCAGGCCCCCGCGCCGGTGGCCGCCGCGGCGGCCCGGCCGGTGCCGGCCGGTGGCCCGGTGCCGGTGATCTCCCCGCTGGTGCGCAAGCTGGCCAAGGACAACGGCCTCGACCTGCGCGCGCTGTCCGGCAGCGGGCCCGACGGGCTGATCCTGCGGGCCGACGTCGAGGCCGCGCTGCGGGCGCCCGCGCCCGTGGCCGCGCCGGCCGCCGTCCCGGCCGTGGCCGGGGAGCGGATCCCGCTCAAGGGACTGCGCGGGGCCGTCGCCGAGAAGCTCTCGCGCAGCCGGCGCGAGATCCCGGACGCCACGTGCTGGGTGGACGCCGATGCCACCGAGCTGATGGCGGCCCGGGCCGCGATGAACGCGGCCGGCGGCCCGAAGATCTCGGTGCTGGCGCTGTTGGCCCGGATCTGCACGGCCGCCCTGGCCCGGTTCCCGGAGCTCAACTCCACCGTGGACCTCGCGGCGAAGGAGATCGTCCGGCTGCCCGAGGTGCACCTGGGCTTCGCGGCGCAGACCGAGCGGGGCCTGGTGGTCCCGGTGGTCCGGGACGCCCACACCATGAACCCGGAGGCGCTGACCGCCGAGTTCGCCCGGCTGACCGAGGTGGCCCGGGCCGGGAAGCTGGCGCCCGCCGATCTGACCGGGGGCACGTTCACCCTCAACAACTACGGGGTGTTCGGGGTGGACGGGTCCACCCCGATCATCAACCACCCCGAGGCGGCCATGCTGGGTGTCGGCCGGATCGTCCCCAAGCCGTGGGTCCACCAGGGCGAGCTGGCGGTCCGCCAGGTGGTCCAGCTCTCGCTGACCTTCGACCACCGCGTCTGTGACGGCGGCACGGCCGGCGGCTTCCTGCGCTACGTCGCCGACTGCGTGGAGTCCCCGGCGGTCCTGCTGCGCTCGCTGTAGCCCGCAGCGCCGCCACCCGGCCCCGGCCGCGGCCGCCCCACCTGGGAGCGGTCGCGGCCGGGGTGCGGCCGGTTCCGGGCGGGGTGGTGGTCAGGAGGCCGGGGTCAGGAGGAGTTTGCCGATGTGGGTGCTGGACTCCATGACCCGGTGGGCGTCGGCGGCCCGCGCCATCGGGTAGCGGGCGTGCACCACCGGGCGGACCTGGCCCGACTCGATCAGCGGCCAGACGTGCTCGCGCACGGACGCCACGATGGCCGCCTTCTCCTCCAGCGGGCGGGCCCGCAGCGTAGTCGCCGTGATGGCGGCCCGCTTCGCCAGCAGCGCGGCCAGGTTCACCTCGGCCTTGACCCCGCCCTGGAGGCCGATGATCGCCAGCCGTCCGTTCACGGCCAGCGCCTCGATGTTCCGGGCCAGGTACTTGGCGCCGATGATGTCCAGGATCACGTCCGCGCCCGCGCCGCCCGTCGCCGCCCCCAGCTCCGCCACGAAGTCCTGCTCGCGGTAGTCGATGAGGATGTCCGCGCCCAGCTCCGCACAGCGCGCCAGCTTCTCCGGCCCGCCCGCGGTGACCGCGACCCGCGCCCCGACGGCCTTGGCGAGCTGGATCGCCATGGTCCCGATGCCGCTGGAGCCGCCGTGGACCAGGACGGTCTCACCGGGCCGCACGTGGGCCACCAGGAACAGGTTCGACCAGACCGTGCAGGCGACCTCCGGCAGGGCCGCGGCCGTCGCCACGTCCATGCCCTTGGGCACCGGCAGCACCTGCCCGGCCGGGACAACGACCTTCTGCGCGTACCCGCCGCCGGTCAGCAGCGCGCACACCTCGTCGCCCACCGCCCAGCCCGGGACGCCCGGGCCGACGGCGGCGATCCGCCCGGAGCACTCCAGCCCCGGGTAGGGGGAGGTGCCGGGCGGCGGATCGTAGAAGCCCTGTCGCTGGAGCACATCGGCACGGTTCACGGCGGCGGCCGTGACCTCGACGAGGACCTCGCCCTCGCCGGGCACCGGATCGGGTACGTCGGCCCAGACCAGGGCCTCGGGGCCGCCGGGCTGCGGGATGGTGATCGCATGCATGGCCCGGACAGTAGTACGCCGGGTCAGCCCATGGAGCCGCGTGTCGGGGCGGGTTCGGACGGAGGAGCCGCTCGGACGATGACGATCAGGCGGTCCGTCAGCTGGAGCGGGCCGAGGTGCGGGTCGTCGTAGGCGAGCAGCCGGTGCCCGCGGACCACGCTCACCGCCAGGTCCTCGGTCTCCCGCACCCCCTTGCCCACCTCGGCCCGGGTGACGGGGCGTTCGACCAGGTCCAGGCCGCTGCCCTGCTGGATCAGGTCCTCCATGACCGTGCCCGCCGCCGGGCTGAGCACGGACAGGCCCAGCAACCGCCCGGCGGCGCTGGCGCTGGTGATGACGGCGTCCGCACCGGACTGGCGCAGCAGCGGCGCGTTCTCCTCCTCGCGCACCGCCGCGACGATCTTGGCGCCCCGGTTGAGCTGGCGCGCCGTCAGCGTGACGAGGACCGCGGTGTCGTCGCGCTGGGTGGCGATGACGATCTGACGGGCCCTCTGGAGTTCGGCGCGCAGCAGCACGTCCGTACGGGTCGCATCCCCCACCACCCCGGTGAAGCCCTCCGCGTTGGCGATGTCGATCACCTTGGCGCTGGGGTCCACGATGACCACCGACTCCTTGCCGACACCGGTCGCCAGCAGTGTCTGGAGCGCCGAACGGCCCTTGGTGCCGAAGCCGATGACGACCGTGTGGTCACGCAAGTTCTTCCTCCAGCGGTTCAGCCGCCACTCCTCGCGGGTCCGTTCGGTCAGGACCTCCAGCGTGGTACCGACCAGGATGATCAGGAACAGCACGCGCAGCGGGGTGATCAGCAGGATGTTGACCAGCCGGGCGCTGTCGCTGTACGGGACGATGTCGCCGTAGCCGGTCGTCGACAGGGTCACGGTGGCGTAGTAGAAGCAGTCGAGCAGGTCGACGGTCTCGTTGGCGTTGTCGTGGTAGCCCGCGCGGTCGAGCCAGACGATCAGGACCGTCAGCAGCAGCACGGACAGGGCCAGCAGCAGGCGCTTGGCGACCTGCCGCAGCGGCTTCTCGACCACCCGCTTGGGCAGCTTGACGCGGCGGGAGACCAATTTCTCGTCGGCCTGGCGTGCCATCGCGTCCTGGCCGTGGAGTTTCACGTGAAACATCCCCCGGCGACCCACGGAAGATCCAGGATTTCCAGCTCCTGCCCGGCCTTCGCCCCGTGCGGCGGTACGACGGCCAGCGCGTCGGCGGCGGCGATCCCGCGCAGCATCGCAGGCCCCTGGTAGCGCAGCGGAACGGCGTGGTCGGCGGTGAGCACCACCGGCACCAGCCGGGTGTCGTAGGGGTGCCCGGAGACGGTGTCCCGTACCGGGGCGACGTAGCGGGGCCGCGGGGCCCGTCCGGCCAGGCCGCGCACCAGGGGCTCGGCGAGGGTGAGCAGGCCCGAGACGGCGGCCAGCGGATTGCCCGGGAGGCCGACGACGTGCCGGGTGCCGCCGTCCAGGCGGGCCAGCAGCATCGGGTGCCCGGGGCGGACGGCGACCCCGTCGACCAGGAGCTCGGCTCCGGCCCGTTCCAGCACGGGGTGGACGTGGTCGACCGGGCCGGAGGCGGTGCCGCCGGTGGTGATCACGAGGTCGGCGGCGGAGCCGGTGACGGCCCGCAGCAGGGCCTCGGCCCCGTCGGGGTCGTCACCGAGCCGCCGGGTGGCGGTGACGTCGGCGCCGATCCGCTCCAGCCACGGTCCGAGCATCGGGGAGAGCGCGTCGCGGATCAGGCCGTCGTGCGGGCGGCCCTCGGTCAGCAGCTCGTCGCCCAGGACCAGGACCTCCACACGCGGGCGGGGCCGGGTCAGCAGCTCGTCGTAGCCCGCGGCGGCGGCCAGGCCCAGCACGGCGGGGGTGACGGCGCTGCCGGCGGGCAGCAACAGGTCGCCGGAGCGGCACTCCTGCCCACGGGGCCGGATGTCCTGGCCGGTGAGCACGTCCCGGTCGGCGTAGAGCTGCCCGCCGACCTCGCGGGAGTGCTCCGAGCGCAGCACGGCGGTGGTCTCGCCCGGGATCCGGGCCCCGGTCGCGATCCGTACCGCCTCGCCGTCGGTGAGCGGCTCGGGCCGGTCGGAGCCGGCCAGCACCCCGGAGCCGGGCCGGACGGCCCAGGGACCGGGCCCGGAGACGGCCCAGCCGTCCATGGCGGAGGTGTCGAAGGACGGCAGGTCGGTCAGGGCCTCCAGGGGCGCGGCCAGCACCTCGCCGAGGGCCTCGGACAGGGCGACCCGGTGGGTGCGCGGCCGGGTGACCGCCCCGGCGCGGGACGCGGTCTCCCGGGCCCGGGGCCAGGCCGTCGCCCGGTGCCCCGCCCCGGTCCCGCCGTGGCCGCCCACGCCACTGCCCGCGCCGCCACCGGCGGACGGCCCGCGGCCCCGGCCGCCGGGATCGCGGGCGACGAGGGCGAGGGCTTCCTCGACGGCCCGTTCGGCATCGGAGGCGGCGGTCATCCGGAGCCTCCCCCGCCCTCGGCCGGGCGCCCCTCGGAGGTGGTCCCGGGCCCCGGCTCGGCCTCCGCGGCCCAGCGCAGGGCCAGCCCGGCGGCTTTGCGGCAGGCTTCGGCGACGGCCTCGGCCGGGTCGGCGCCGGTGGCCTCGGCGCGGGCCGCGGCATAGCCGACCAGGAAGGTGGTCAGCGGCGCGGCGGGCCGGGCAACGCCGTGGGCGGCGTCCCGGGCGAGGTCGAGCAGGGCCTTGGTGTCGACGTCGAGGTCGATGCCCAGCTCGTTCTTGACGGTGGTGATCCATTCGTCCAGCACGGTCCCATGCTCCCTGATCCGGGCACGGGCGGCGGCGACATCGTCCCAGGTGTCGCAGTCGAAGGAGGCGAGCGGGGCCGCGTCGAGGCGGGCCAGGTCCAGCTCGGCGGTCAGGGCGCGCAGGGGAAGGCCGTAGAGGGTGCCGTGCTCGGTGGCCAGCAGGGCCAGCTCACGGCGCAGCGGTTCGGCGCGGTAGGCGGCCACCAGGGGCTGGTCGCGCCCGGCGGGATCGCGCAGCAGGGTGCCCTCGGCGCCGGGCCCGGCCAGCAGGGCGTGGACGGTCGGCGCGTCCAGGAACGGCAGGTCGGCGGAGAGGACCACGACCTGCTCGGCGGTGGTCCGGCGCAGGCCGGCGTGCAGGGCGGCCAGCGGGCCTCCGCCGGGCGGGTCCTCCTGCGCCCAGGTCACGGGCCGCGCGGTGGCCCGCCGGCCGCCGACGACCACCGTCCGGTCGGCGTCCGCGCAGGAGTCGAGCACCCGGTCGAGCAGGGTCCGGCCGCCCACGCTGAGGCCGGGTTTGTCGGCCCCGCCGAGCCGCTGGGCCGCGCCGCCCGCCAGGACGATGGCGTCGTAGGTCATGGTCACGAGTATGCGGGGACCGCGTTCCGCACCGGTGCCGTACGCACCCCGCCCCGGGCCGGTACCCGCGGTGAGGCCTGCCACGGGCCCGGACGTGCGAAGGCCCGGCACACCTCGGTGAGGTGGGCCGGGCCGTGGTCCGCCTGACGGGTCTACAGGTACGGGCCGGAGCGGACCGGGCCGTGCGAGCCGTCCTTGTCGTCGGTCGGAGCACCGGGCGGCAGGGCCCGGCGCATCTGCTCCAGCTGGGCCCGCGCGGCCATCTGCTGCGCGAACAGGGCGGTCTGGATGCCGTGGAACAGGCCCTCCAGCCAGCCGACCAACTGTGCCTGCGCGATGCGCAGTTCCGCCTCGGAGGGGATGGCCTCGTCGGTGAACGGGAGCGACAGCCGCTCCAGTTCCTCGACGAGCTCCGGGGCGAGGCCGTCCTCCAGCTCCTTCACCGAGGAGGCGTGGATGTCCTTCAGGCGGACCCGGCTGGCCTCGTCCAGAGGCGCAGCGCGGACTTCTTCCAGAAGCTGCTTGATCATGCTGCCGATGCGCATGACCTTCGCGGGTTGTTCGACCATCTCCGTCACGGGGACCTCGCGCGACTCGTCATCTGCGCCGCCGACGGCCAGTCCGTCCTGTCCCACGATCAGGACGTGCGGGGGACTGTCCTGCGACCGTTCACTCCTCGGCATCTCCATGCCGCCATTCTCTCGCACACCGTTGCTTTTCCACGGTGTGCCCCCGGACAGGCGTGATCCACCCTGTCCGGAGGCACCAACCGCTCCCGGTCGGCTCAGCCCGCCGCCCGGCGGGCCAGGGCCCCGCCGGAACGGGTGACCAGTGCCGCCAGCAGGGCCGCGCCCAGCGGGACGAGGACGAGCAGGCCCGCAAGGGCCGCCCAGGGCACGACGATCGGGACGAACGGCTCGTCACGCATCAGGAAACCGCGCGCGAGGGTCTCCTCGTAGAACTGCCACTGGATGCGCCGCTCGGCCAGCAGCAGCCCGATCGCGGGCAGCACCCCGGCCGCCGTGCCCAGCACGACGCCCATCGCGGCCACCACGCCGCACTGGAAGCCGCTGAGGGTCCGTCGGACCCACGGGGCCGCGCCGACCGCCGCCAGCGTCCGCAGATCGGCCTCGGCGTCGGCCTGGGCCAGCCCGGTGGCGATACCGGCCGCGCCGATGGTGACCAGACCCGCGAAGACGGACAGGATCAGCGTCATCATCCCGTCCGTGGGCACGAAGCCCTCCTCGATGTGGACGGAGGCGGCCACGCCGATCCGGTCGATGTCACCGTCCAGCCGCTGCCGCGCTTCGCTGCTCGCCGTGCCGTCGAGGCTGAAGTACGAGGCCCACGGCGCGGTCTCCAGGCCCGCCGCCTTGACGGCGCCCGGCGGCAGCAGCAACTGGATGCCCCAGGCGTTGACGCCCTGCGCGGCCTGGTGGACGGGGAAGACCTTGTCCTGCCCGGGCGGGTCCTCGTCGCGCTCGCGCGCCTCGTCCGCCTTGTCGAAGTCGGTGACCACGCGCAGCGTGACCTTGCCGTCCTTGACCTGGGTCGGGTCGAAGGACACGGCCTGCCCCTCCTTCAGCGCGCGTACGGTGCCGGGATCGGTGATGCCCAGGACCGTCAGCAGCTTGTCGTCGGCCACGGCCGTGTCGAGCGCGCCCATGGTGAACCGGCGCTGGCAGCGCCAGTCCGCGCCCAGCTCCCGGGCCCGTTCCGGGCTGAGGTTCTGCGACCCGGCCGCGGTCCACAGCGGGCACTTCTGGTCCTTGGGGACCAGGACCTCGATCTGGCCGCAGCCCTTCGACTGCGTGTACGGCTCGCAGTCCGGCGCCCCGACCCGCAGCCGTTCCACATCGGCCCGTACCGCGACCGGAAGGTCCCGGCCGAGCGCCTCGCGCACGGCCGGCATGTCCCGCCAGCCGCCGGCCTCGTCGAGGGTGAGCCGGCCCACGCCGTCGGGCAGTTGAGCCTCGTACTGGTGCCGCTGCTGGGCTTCCACGCTGTGCTGGTACGTCGCCACCGCCACGGTCCCGGCGACGGCGGCCAGGACGGCGGCCACGGCCGGAGCCGTCCGCCCGCGGTTGCGCACCGCGTCGCGCAGCGCCAGCCGCGGCGACAGCGGCAGCCAGCGCCCGGCCCGCCCGAACAGCCCGACCAGCACCGGGGTGAGCGCGACGATGCCCAGCTCGGCCAGGACGCTGCCCCCGGCGACGACCATGAAGCCCTGGTCGGAGACCGAGGCGAACAGGGCGACCGCGATGCCCGCGGCCAGGGCGAGCAGGCCCAGCACCGGCAGCACCCGGCCGGCCCGGCGCACACCGCGACGTCCCGTCAGCGCGGCCAGCACGGTCTGCCGGGAGGCGGTGACGGCCGGGGCGATCGCCGCCAGCAGCCCGGTGAGGACGGCCAGGCCCGCGACGGCCAGCAGTTCCAGCGGCCGGACCTCGAAGTGGCCGAAGCGCTTGCCGAGCTGGTCCTCCAGCACCGGTTGCAGCCCCAGGGTCAGGGCCAGGCCCAGCACGATGCCGACGACGGCCGCCGCGGCACCGATGACGATGCCGCCGGAGAGCACCACGGCCCGGATGTGCCGGCGGTCACCGCCGTTGGCGCCGACCAGGCCGAGCTGGCGGCGCGAGCGGCGGGCACCGACCGCGAAGGCGGGTCCGGCCAGCAGGCAGATCTCCAGCATGGTCAGGCCCACGACGGTGGCGAGGATCGCCATCTCGACCGCTTCCACCTTCGGCGTGCCGAAGCGGTCCGGCGGCTCCTGGCGGTAGAGGGGCACCTCGGAGTCGGCCGGCGGGTGGACCAGGACGGCGCGGGACACCACGAGGGCGCCCTTGGTGTTGGCCTGCTGGACCATGTTCCACGTGAAACCACCGCGGCCGACGGTGACGTACCAGGAGTCGCTCGCGACCACTCCGCGCATCCCGGCGCCCTGCAGGGCCCGGTCCAGGGGACCCAGCAGACTGCCGGGCGGGGCCAGCAGCTCCGAGGCCTTGAGGTCGTCCGGCAGCTCGTAGGCGCCGACGATCTTGTACGTGAGCTGGGTCCCGCGCGGGGTGAGGCGGGAGCCGACGTGGAGTCCGGAGGCCTCCAGGAAGGCCTGGGTGGCGATCACCTCGCCCGCTCGGCGCGGCAGTTCGCCGCGGTCGAGCGTGACGAGGTCCCGCACCATCGGATGGGCGACGTCGAGCTCCCGGGCGGACACGTCCAGCAGGCCGTACCCGGTCCGGACGCGGATCCGGCCCTCGCTCTGCTCGACCAGCTCCGAGCCGGCCGGCAGGGCCGCCCGGAGGGTCTGCACGACCTGCTGGTCGGTGGCGTCACCGCCGCGGCCCGGGCGGGCGGCGGGGTCGGCGAGCTTCCAGTTGCGGCCGTCGGGGGTCTGGAGGATCGCCTTGCCGCTCTCGGGCGCCTCGATCTTCGCATCGGCCGCGCCGAGGAGGCGGCGGGCGTTCTGCTCGCTGGAGAGCTCGGCGCTGCGCGCCGTGAGGTCGGCGGCGCTGACGCCCATGATCGGCAGGGCGATCATGGCGAGGACGAGGAGGCTGCGGCCCTTGGCGCGCCAGGCGTCGCGGCGGGCGATCCGCAGGGCCGCGATCCAGGGGTGGTACCAGGAGGTCACCGGTCGGCCACCTGGCCGGAGAGCAGGGAGTCGGGGTGGCTGCGCAGGGTCTCGTCGACGACGCTGCCGTCCCGCAGGAACACGACGCGGTCGGCCCAGGCCGCGAACCGCGGCTCGTGGGTGACCAGGACCCCGGCGGCGCCCGCGTCGCACCGGGCGCGCAGCAGGGCGAGGACGGACTCGCCGGTCTCGGAGTCCAGCGCGCCGGTGGGCTCGTCGGCCAGCACCAGGCGACGGTCCCCGACCAGGGCCCGGGCGATGGCCACGCGCTGCTGCTGGCCGCCCGACATCTCGTCGGGGAAGCGGTCGGCGAGCTGGGGGAGGTTCATCTCCTCCAGGGCGGCGAGGGCCTGGGTACGGGCACGGCGGGCGGAGGTGCCGTCCAGTTCGAGGGGCAGGGCCACGTTCTCGGCGGCGGTGAGCGCCGGTATGAGGTTGTAGTCCTGGAAGACGTAGCCGATGCTGCGCCGGCGCAGGGCGGCGAGCTGTCCGCGGCTCGCCCGGGTGATGTCGGTGCCCTCCACGATCACCTGGCCGTCGGTGGGGGTGTCGAGGCCGCCGGCAAGGGTGAGCAGGGTGGACTTGCCGGAGCCGGAGGGGCCCATGACGGCGACGAGTTCGCCGGGGTGCACGGCGAGGTCGATCCCGCGCAGGGCGTGCACCTCGGTGGCGCCGCTGCCGTGGACGCGGGTGAGCTGCTTCAGTTGCAGCACGGGCTGGTGCGGTGGCTGGTGCTGGTCGGGCATGTGGATCCCCTGGGAGGTCGGTCAGCCGCGCGTGGTGCGGGCGCGGGGCGGCACGGAGGTGGGGCCGGTGGCCCCGGCGGTCCCGGCGGTCCCGGTGGCCCCGGCGGTCCCGGTGGCCCCGGAGGCGCCGGTGGTCCCGGAGGCGCCGGTGGCCAGGCCGGCCTGGGCGGAGAGCCGGACCAGCCGGGACTCGCAGTGGTCGAGCCAGCGGGCCTCGGCCTCGGTCTGGAAGATCAGCTGCTCCAGGACCAGCAGCCAGGCGACGTCGTCGCGCTCCTGGGAGCGGCCGCTCTCGATCGCGGCGAGGGCCTGGGCCTTGAGCCGGGTGTAGTCCTGCATCGCCTGGACGGTGGCGTGCCGCTGGGCCTGGATCACGGCGCGGACGTCCACCCCGGGGGCGCCCACGGCCATGGCGAGCTTGATCGAGAGCTCGTCGCGCGGCGGGTTGGTCCGGTCCACCGGGCGCTCGTACCAGGCGGCGAGCTCGGTGCGGCCGGTGTCGGTGATGGCGTAGAGCGTGTGCCCGGCCTCGTCCTCGCCGCCGGGGGCGACGAGGCCGTCCCGCTCCAGCCGGGCCAGGGTCGTGTAGACCTGCCCGACGTTGAGCGGCCAGGTGGAGCCGGTGCGGGACTCGAATTCGGTGCGGAGCTGGGAGCCGTATCGGGGCCCCCGTTCCAGCAGGGCGAGGAGGCCGTGACGAATGGACATACTCAGTATGTATACCGAGTATGTCCTCAGGGGCAAGTGTCCCGGGCGCGTCTCGGGCGCGCAGCCCGGTCGTGCCTCAGTCGCGCCGCAGGCGTACGCCGAGGAAGCCGAGCCCCAGGCCCATCAGGGCGAAGCCGGTGCCCAGCGGCAGCATGTGGGCGGCCAGGTCGGCGGCCCGCTCGTTGGGTTCGGTGCCCAGGGCCACCGGCACCGGGGAGGACGGGGCGGCGACCACGGGCGGCGGGAGCGGGCCGGAAGGGGTGGCCGCGGGCGAGGAGGCCGAGGAAGCCGAGGACGACGAGGAGGACGTGGACGCCGAGGACGGCTGGTGGACCGGGACCGGCCGGGAGACCACCCGTGCGCCGGGGTCCGCGGGGGCGGCCACCGGCCGCCCGGGGTGCTCGCGGCCGGCCCCGGCCGCGCTGCCGGCCAGCTCGTTCTCGCCCGGGACGTCGTGCGCGGCCCGGACAGGGGTCACCGGGGTGAGCGCCACGGCGGCGAGCGCGGCTGCGGCGAGCCAGCGGGACACACGGAATCCCTGGGTCACGCGCCCAGATTCACATACCACCCCAAACCCGGCATCCGGGGCGGGCCGTCCAGGCCCACCCCACCCAGCACGAAGC
>NZ_RPRY01000020.1 GCF_003949795.1 Streptomyces sp. WAC06614 | reverse complement strand
GGCCAGTTCGACCGGGGTCACCCCGGGCCCGGCTCGCCGGGCCCGGGGTGACCCCGGTCGAACTGGCCCGCTATCCGGAGCCGTTGGCCCCGGACACCGCCGCGCGCCGCAGCGGCCTGGCCACGCTGTCGCCGGCCCCCTCGACCAGCACCAGGTCGTACGCGGCGGCGAGCTTCTCCGCGGCGGGGTCGCGCCGCTGCGGCGGGAGCTGCTGGCGGGGCTGTCCGGGCGGGTCATCGAGATCGGCGCGGGCAACGGGCTGAACTTCGCCCACTATCCGCGGGCCGTCTCCGAAGTGGTCGCGGTGGAACCGGAACGCACCCTCCGCCGGCTCGCCGCGGAGGCGGCCCTGCGCTCCGAGGTCCCCGTCGACGTCGTTCCCGGCGCGGCCGAGGCCCTGCCGGTCAAGAGCGAGGCGTTCGACGCCGCCGTGGCCTCCCTGGTGCTGTGCACCGTACGCGACCTGCCGCGCTCCCTGGCCGAGCTGTACCGGGTGCTGCGGCCCGGCGCCGAGCTGCGCTTCTTCGAACACGGGTTGGCGCCCGGGCCCGGGATGGCCGCCGTGCAGCGGGCCCTGGACCGGACCACGGTGTGGCCCCGGCTGTTCGGCGGCTGCCACACGGCCCGCGACCCGCTGGCCGCGATCGAGGCGGCCGGCTTCCGCGTGGTCTCCCAGCGCACCCTGAGGCTGCCCGAGCGCGGCCCGGCGCTGCCGAGCTCGTACTGCGTCCTCGGCTCGGCCCGTAGGCCGTCCGACTGACTCAGCGGCCCCGAACCCTCTCCCTTGCAGGGCACCTGACGTAGCGTCGGCCCAGTGCTCCGGTGCCGTTCCCTCCGCTCAGCGGTACGCGACGGACCGAATATCGGGTTGGCAAAGAACACCGCGCCGGACTGTCGCGCGGCCCGCACGAGGCGACAGGATCCTCGTTGCTCAGACCCACACCGGCCGTTCACCGGCCGGATCCGACGCAGGGGGATCAACCACGTGATACGCACCGCGGCGCTCGGCAGCGCCGCCGCTCTGGTCACCGGCTCGCTCGCCGCCGGACTGCTCCTCGCCCCGTCCGCCACGGCCGCTCCGGCCGGCGGTGACTTCGGGGTGCCCGAGGCAGTCGGCGTACAGATCGCCGCCGCCCGCGCGGCCGGCACCGGGATCGACTGGAAGGACTGCCCCGCCGACTGGGGGCTGGAGAAGCCGATCCAGTGCGGCTTCGTGAAGGTTCCGCTCGACTACGCCAAGCCCAACGGCCGGACCATCGACATCGCCGTCGACCGGATCGCCAGCACCGGCACCCCGCAGGAGCGCCAGGGCGCGCTGCTGTACAACCCGGGCGGCCCCGGCGGCTCCGGCATGCGCTTCCCGCGCCGGGTGACCACCAAGAACCCGCTGTGGGCCAACACCTCCAAGGCCTACGACTTCGTGGGCTTCGACCCCCGCGGCGTCGGCCACTCCACGCCGATCTCCTGCATCGACCCGCAGGAGTTCGTCAAGGCGCCGAAGATGGACCCCGTCCCGGACAGCGAGGCCGACAAGCGCGCCCAGCGCAAGCTGGCCGCCGCGTACGCCGACGGCTGCAAGGAACGCAGCGGCTGGATGCTGCCGCACATGACCACGCCGAACACCGCACGGGACATCGACGTCGTCCGGGCCGCCCTCGGCGAGCAGAAGCTCAACTTCCTCGGCGTCTCCTACGGCACCTACATCGGCGGGGTCTACGCCACCCTGTTCCCGACGCACGTGCGCCGCATGATCGTCGACAGCGTGGTCAACCCGTCGAAGGAGAAGATCTGGTACGAGGCCAACCTCGACCAGGACGTCGCCTTCCAGATGCGCTGGGACGACTGGAAGGCCTGGGTCGCCAAGAACGACGCCGTCTTCCACATCGGCGACACCGCGGAGAAGGTCGAGGCCAAGTGGCGGGAGCTGCGCGCCACCGCCAAGGCCCACCCGATCGGCGGCGTGGTCGGCCCGGCCGAGCTGCTCGGGTTCTTCCAGAGTGCCCCGTACTACGACTCCTCCTGGGTGCCCGTCGCCCGGACCTGGAGCGCCTACCTCGCCGGTGACACACAGGCCCTCGTCGACGCGATCGCCCCGGACATGTCCGACACCGCCGGCAACGCGACCGCCGAGAACGGCAACGCCGTCTACACGGCCGTGGAGTGCGCGGACGCCAAGTGGCCCACCAGCTGGGCCAAGTGGGACCGTGACAACACCGCGCTGCACCAGGAGTACCCCTTCCTGACCTGGTCGAACGCGTGGATGAACCTGCCCTGCGCCACGTGGCGGGCCAAGCAGCAGCAGCCGATCGAGGTCGGCGCCCGGCGCGGCCTGCCGCCGGTGCTGATCGTCCAGTCCGAGCGGGACGCGGCCACCCCGTACGACGGTGCCGTCGAGCTGCACCGCCGGCTCGCCGGGTCGCGCCTGATCACCGAGAAGGACGCCGGTTCGCACGGGGTCACCGGGCTGAAGAACGAGTGCATCAACAGCCGGGTGGACGCCTACCTGCTCACCGGCAAGGTCGACACCTACGACGTGACCTGCGGCCCGCACGCCACCCCGGCCCCGCCGGCCGCGGCCTCGGCCCGCACGCTCACGCCGGCTCCGGCCGACCTGCCGGAGGCGGACCTCCCGGCCCTGCCGCGGCGCTGACGCCGTCGCCCCGGCGGTGACGCCGGGCCTGGGACAGTACGACCCGGAGCGGGGGAGGGTTCAGCGCTGCGCGCGCCGGGCCTTCCTCCGCTCCTCCTCCTGCTCGGCCTTGACCTCGCCCGCGTACCGGTCGACGTACTCCTGGCCGGACAGCGCCAGGATCGCCGACATGATCTCGTCGGTGACGGCCCGCAGCACCGCCCGCTCGCCCTCCAGCCCGGCGTAACGGGAGAAGTCCAGCGGCTCGCCGAACCGGATGGTCACCCGGCCCAGCTTCGGCAGCTTCTGCCCCGGCGGCTGGATCTCGAAGGTGCCCACCATCGCGCACGGCACGACCGGCACCCCGGCACCGAGCGCCATCGCGGCCACCCCCACCTTGCCCTTGTACAGCCGCCCGTCGTGCGAGCGGGTGCCCTCCGGGTAGATGCCCAGCAGCTCGCCCTTGGCCAGGACGCCCAGGCCCTCGCGGATGGCGGCCTGCCCGGCCTCCTTGCCGGAGCGGTCCACCGGGATCTGCCCGGCGCTGCGGAAGAAGGCGGCGGTCAGCCGGCCCTTCAGCCCGGGCCCGGTGAAGTACTCGGCCTTCGCCAGGAAGGTGATCCGCCGCTTGAGGATGGCGGGCATCAGGAAGTGGTCCGAGAAGGACAGGTGGTTGCCCGCGACGATCGCGGGCCCCGTCTCCGGGATGTTCTCCAGCCCCTCGATCCGCGGCCGGAACAGCAGCCGCAGCAGCGGGCCCAGCAGGAGGTGCTTGAGCAGGTGGTAGAACAACCGGTCGCTCCCGTCGCCGTCGTTCCTCGCCGTCACGCTCATCGTACGGACCGTCAGCCCCCGTGCGCAGGGGGTGGGAGGACGCAGCGGGCCCGCGGGCGGGCGCGCGAGCGCGGCTCCGGGCGGCGGCGAGCGCGGTACGGGGACGGGCCGCGGTCAGCCGTTACGGGGACGGGCCGCGGTCAGCCGTTACGGGAGGCGGCCATGGCGACGGTCAGCAGACCCAGCACGATCCAGCCGAACCACAGCCAGCCGTTGCTGCCGAGCGCCACCGAGTACGTGGCGACGACCACCAGGGCGGCGAAGGTCAGCACGGCCATCGCCTTCACAGATCCGGTCATGCCCCATGGTGGCGCCTGGTACGGCCCGTGCGCTACTGGCCACGCGCGCGGAGCGAGGCGAGATACGCGTTGTACGCCTCCAGCTCCCGGTCCCCGTCGCGGTCCGCGGCCCGGTCGGCGCGCTTCGCCGCCCGCTGCTCGGAGTGGTACCACTGGTAGACCAGCGCGATCAGCACCAGCACCGAGGGGATCTCGCTGAAGGCCCAGGCGATGCCGCCCGCCCACTGCTGGTCCTGCAGGGCGTCCACGCCCAGCGAGGCCGGAGGGTGCGCGTACGTGCTGATCATGGGCTCGCTCGCCATCATCAGCGCGATGCCGAAGAACGCGTGGAAGGGCATGCCGGCGAACAGCTCCAGCATCCGCATCACGTAGCCGGGGCGGTGCGGGCCCGGGTCCACGCCCATGATCGGCCAGAAGAACACCAGGCCGACCGCGAGGAAGTGGACCATCATGCCGATGTGGCCGGCCTTGCTGCCCATCAGCGTGTCGAACAGCGGGGTGAAGTACAGCGCGTACAGGCTCGCGATGAACAGCGGGATCGTGAACGCCGGGTGCGTGACCACCCGCACGTAGCGGCTGTGCAGGAACATCAGCAGCACCTCGCGCGGCCCCTTACGGCCCCGGCCGGCCGGCGGCAGGGCGCGCAGCGCCAGCGTCACCGGGGCCCCGAGCAGCAGCAGGATCGGCGAGAGCATGCTGATCACCATGTGCTGGACCATGTGCACGCTGAACAGGACCATGCCGTAGTCGTTGAGCTTGGTGCACATCACCAGGGCGACGCTCAGCACGCCGATCACGAAGGAGACGGTCCGGCCGGCCGACCAGGTGTCGCCGCGGCGGCGCAGCCGCACCACGCCCCAGCCGTACAGGGCCAGCCCGAGCAGGCAGCCGATCAGGAAGAAGGCGTCGAAGGAGAACTCCAGCCCCCGGCCGAGGGTGAAGGGCGGCAGGTCCATGTCCATGTCCATGCCGTGCCCGCTGTGATCCATCTGCTCACTCCCTTGACCGTGGTGCGCCCCCTACAGTAATGGCGCCCCCGACCGCGCTCGCGGCCGGGGGCGTCGAAACGGGGCGAACCGGGGCCACCGGGGGCTACAGGACGTTCTGCGCCTCGTCGTAGCGCTCGGTCGGGACCGTCTTGAGGGTCTGGACGGCCTCCGCCAGCGGCACCATCACGATGTCCGTGCCGCGCAGGGCGGTCAGCATGCCGAACTCGCCGCGGTGCGCCGCCTCCACCGCGTGCCAGCCGAAGCGGGTGGCCAGCACCCGGTCGTACGCGGTGGGGGTGCCGCCGCGCTGGACGTGGCCGAGGATGACCGGGCGGGCCTCCTTGCCCAGGCGGTCCTCCAGCTCGACGGCGAGGCGGTTGCCGATGCCGACGAAGCGCTCGTGCCCGTACATGTCCTTGCCGCCCTCCTCCAGCTCCATCGAGCCGGGCCGCGGCTTGGCGCCCTCGGCGACCACGACGATCGCGAAGCGCTTGCCCGCGGAGAACCGCTCGCCGACGATCGCGGTCAGCTCGTCGATGTCGAAGGGGCGCTCGGGGACCACGATGGCGTGGGCGCCGGCCGCCATGCCCGAGTGCAGGGCGATCCAGCCGGTGTGCCGGCCCATCACCTCGACGACCATCACGCGCTGGTGCGACTCGGCGGTGGTCTTGAGCCGGTCCAGGGCCTCGGTGGCGACCGTCACGGCCGTGTCGAAGCCGAAGGTGACGTCGGTCGAGGCGATGTCGTTGTCGATGGTCTTGGGGACGCCGACGATCGGCAGGCCGGCCTGCGCCAGCAGGTTCGCGGCCTTCAGGGTGCCCTCGCCGCCGATCGGGATGACCGCGTCCAGGCCGAGGTCGGCCACGTGCCCGCGGGCCCGCTCGACGCCGTCGCGCAGGTGCGCCGGCTGGACCCGGGAGGAACCCAGCATGGTGCCGCCGCGCGCCAGGATGCCCGCCACGGAGTCCAGGTCGAGCTTGCGGTAGTCGCACTCCAGCAGGCCCTTCCACCCGTCGTGGAAGCCGATGACCTCGTCACCGTGATCGACGACGGCGCGGTGCACGACGGAGCGGATGACGGCGTTCAGACCGGGGCAGTCGCCGCCGGAGGTGAGCACACCAATGCGCATGGCAGGAAGACCTTTGCAACGTGGGCCGACGACCGGACCACGTCGTCCGGTTGGAACTACCGGCCACCCTACAAGCGGAGGGCGGGTGGACCGAACCATCCTCCACATGCTGGTCCGGATGATCGTACGAAAAGACGGCGGCCCGGACTCCCCGCGGGGAATCCGGGCCGTACGCCGGGTGCGGACTAGGCGGGCTGGGTGGCCGCCGCGATGCGCTCGGCGCGCAGCTCCTCGTGCCAGCGGTCGTCGACCGGCGGCAGCGCGTTCACGTCGAGGGCCAGCTTCAGCAGCAGGTCCGCGATCTGCGGGTTGCGGGCCATCACGGGGCCGTGCATGTAGGTGCCGAACACCGTGTCGTTGTACGCGCCTTCGGTGCCGTCGCCGGTGCCGTTGCCACGGCCCAGCCGGACCCGGGCGAACGGCTTGGCCGTCGGGCCCAGGTGCGTGACGCCCTGGTGGTTCTCGAAGCCGGTCAGCTGCGGCAGGCCGAGCTGCGGGTCGATGTCGGCCAGCACGTCACCGACGCACCGCTCGCCCTCGCCGCGCACGGTGACCACGTCCAGCAGGCCCAGGCCCTGCTGGCGCTCGCCCATGTCGTTGACGAACTCGTTGCCGAGGATCTGGTAGCCGGCGCAGACGGAGAAGACGATGGCGCCGTTGGAGACGGCCCGCTCCAGACCGCCGTCGCGCAGCAGCCGCTCCGCGGCCAGGCGCTGCGGGCGGTCCTCACCGCCGCCGATCAGGTAGATGTCGCCCGAGGTCGGGATCGGCTGGTCGCTGCGGACGTCCACGCGCTGGACGTCGAGTCCGCGCAGGCGCGCCCGGCGCTCCACCACCAGGGCGTTGCCCTGGTCTCCGTACGTGCTCAGCAGGTCGGGGTAGACCCACACCAGACGCAGGCTGTTGTCGCTCATGCTCTTGTCCTTCGGGGGTACTAGTTGCCGACGCGGCGGCGCACGTCCTGGAAAGCGGTGTAGTTGCCGATGAGCTCGATCTGGCCGGGCGGCGCGAGCTGCACGGCCTCGTCGAGGGTCTCGCAGACCCGGAAGTCCAGGCCGGCGACGTCGAGCCGGACGGCCAGGTCCAGCTTGCGGTCACCGATGACGAAGATCGGGTGGCCGGCCAGACGCGGGTAGTCCACGTCCCACAGCCAGGAGGTGTCGGTGCCGTCGGCGCCGCGCGCGTTGACCGCCAGGATCACCGGCGCGGGCGCCGGGTCGATCAGCGAAAACGTTTCGAGCCAGCCCGCGGGGTTCTTCGCGAGCAGCAGCCGCAGCTGGCGGCCCTGGAAGGTCACCACGTCGTAGCGGCCGGCCACGGCCTGGACCTGGTACATGCGCTCCAGCGCGACCTGCGGGGGCACGCCGAAGACGGCGGCCACGGCGGCCGAGGTGGCGGCGTTGGCCTTGTTGGCGCGGCCGGGCAGCTGGAGCCGGATCGGCCAGGCCGAACCGTGCGGGTCGAGCACGTGGTCGCCGGACAGCGCCCAGGTGGGCGTCGGGCGGCGGAAGCCGCACTCGGCGCAGTACCAGTCGTCGCCCGGGCGCTGCATGACGCCACCGCAGGAGGGGCACGACCAGGCGTCGTCCTTCCACTCCTGCCCGGCGGCGACCCAGACCACGTTCTGCGAGGACGAGGCGGCCCACACGATCAGCGGGTCGTCGCAGTTGGCGACGATCACGGCCTTGGAGCCCGACAGGCCCTCGCGCCACTTCTCCGCGAGCATGCGGGTCTCGGCGGCGCGGTCCAGCTGGTCGCGCGAGAGGTTCAGCAGCGCGATGGCCTTGGGCGTCACGTCCCGGGCCACCATCGCCAGGTACTTCTCGTCCACCTCGATGACGCCGTACTTGGCGTCCGAACCGCCCGCGAGGGCGGAGGTGATGCCGGCCGGCATGTTCGCGCCGAGGGCGTTGGAGACGACCGGGCCGCTGGCCCGCAGCGCCTCGGCGATCAGACGCGTGGTGGTGGTCTTGCCGTTCGTCGCCGATACGAGGACGACGTCGAGATGCTGCGCCAGTGCGGAGAGCAGATCGGGGTCGAGCCTGAGCGCGACCTTGCCTCCGATCACCGATCCGCTTCCGCGTCCCGCGGCCCGCGACACCGCCGCCGCGGCCTTCCCCGCCGTCACGGCCAGCTTGGCGCGCGGCGAAAGCGGCTCCGTGTTGCCTGCCATCGTCCCTGTTCCTCCTCGGGTTGGTCCCGGGCCCAGCCTATCCAGAACCGGCCAGACCCCTGACCGCGGCGTCCGGGTAGCACCGCGGAACTACTCATATCGTCGTGCGACGTACGCTACGGCCATGCGACAGCGCCCCATTCCCGGCACCTCCGGTCACGTCCGCACGATGAGCCTGCTGGGCGAGCCCGTGCTCCACTCGCCCTGCCGGGAGGTCACCGAGTTCGGCCCGGCCCTCGACCGGCTGGTCGAGGACATGTTCGCCACCATGTACGCCGCCCAGGGCGTGGGGCTGGCCGCGAACCAGATCGGTGTGGACCAGCGGGTCTTCGTCTACGACTGCCCGGACGACGAGGACGTGCGCCACCTCGGGCACGTGGTCAACCCGCGGCTGGTGGAGGCCGACGGGATCGAGCTGCGCGGCCCGGAGGGCTGTCTGTCCCTGCCCGGCCTGGAGGCCGGCACGGTCCGCCACGACCGGGCCGTGGTCGAGGGTTTCACCAAGGACGGGGCGCCCGTGCGGATCGAGGGCACGGGCTTCTTCGCCCGCTGCCTCCAGCACGAGTGCGACCACCTCGACGGCACGGTCTACGCGGACCGGGTCACGGGCCTGCGGGCCCGTAAGCTCCAGCGGCAGATCCGCCGGGCGCCCTGGTCGGCGTAGGGGGCGCGCAGGGGCGGCGGAGAGGCCGGGGAGGCCGGGGAGGGCCGAGGACGGCCCCCGGGCCCGTGCGCCGTCAGAAGCCGGGGCCGCCCGCCCGGTTGCCCGCCGTGCCCAGGCGGCCCCACAGCAGATCGGTCAGGCCGCCGACCAGGGCGGTGCGTGCGCAGGGCCGCTCGCCCAGCCACCAGTCGCCGGCGGCGTGCATCATCCCGACGATGCCGTGGCCCCACACCCGCGCCAGTTCGTCGCCGCCGGGGCCGAGGTCCACCCGCTCCGCGATCACCTTGGCCAGCTCCTCGCCGAGCCGGCGCAGCAGCGGGGCCGAGTGCAGGCCGACGTCGAAGCCGCGCTCGGCGGTGTGCGAGTCCTCGGCCGGGTGCATCAGGAAGCGGTAGACCTGGGGGCGTGCCTCGATCGCGGCCAGGTAGGTGTCCAGGGTGGCCTCCACGCGCTTGCGCCGCTCGGCCGGGGCGTCGAGCGCGGCGCGCAGGGACTCCAGCAGGGCGTCGGTGTGCCGGACGGCCAGCGCCTGGTAGAGCCCGGCCTTGTCGCCGAAGTGCCGGTAGAGGATCGGCTTGGTGATGCCCGCCTCGGCGGCGATGGCGTTCATGGAGGCCTTCGGCCCGTCCCGCAGGACGACCCGGTCCGCCGCTTCGAGCAGCTCCCGTCGGCGCTGCTCGGCCGTGGCCGGCTGCTGTCCGGTCTGCTGGGTGGTCCCCATGACGTGTATCTCCCCGCCCGTGCGATGGTGCGTGCCGCCCACGCAACGTAACACCCCGCACACCCTGCCGAACGAATCGGCGGGGGACGTTGACAGTCCTTACTGGTCAGTAACAGACTGTGCGCGCGGTGGCTGTTACCGCAAGTAACGCGTGCTGGATCAAGCATAGTCAGTGGAGGGGACATGGCGGAGTTCACCATGGAGCTCAACGAGGACCAGAAGCAGGTCCGTGACTGGATTCACGGCTTCGCCGCCGATGTCATCCGTCCTGCCGCCGCCGAATGGGACGAGCGGGAGGAGACTCCCTGGCCGATCATCCAGGAGGCCGCCAAGGTCGGCATCTACTCCCTGGACTTCTACGCGCAGCAGTTCTTCGACCCGACGGGCCTCGGCGTCCCGATGGCCATGGAGGAGCTGTTCTGGGGCGACGCGGGCATCGCCCTGTCGATCGTCGGCACCGGCCTGGCCGCCATCGGCGTCCTCGCCAACGGCACCGAGGAGCAGATCGGCACCTGGATCCCGCAGATGTACGGCACCCCGGACGACGTGAAGGTGGCCGCCTTCTGCTCCTCCGAGCCCGACGCCGGCTCCGACGTGGGCGCGATGCGCACCCGCGCCGTCTACGACGAGGCCAAGGACGAGTGGGTCCTCAACGGCACCAAGACCTGGGCCACCAACGGCGGCATCGCCAACGTGCACATCGTCGTCGCCGTCGTGGACCCGGAGCTGGGCACCAAGGGCCACGCCTCCTTCATCGTCCCGCCGCGGACCCCCGGCCTGTCCCAGGGCCAGAAGTTCCAGAAGCACGGCATCCGCGCCTCGCACACCGCGGAGGTCGTGCTGGAGGACGTACGGATCCCCGGCTCCTGCCTGCTCGGCGGCAAGGAGAAGCTGGACGAGCGGCTGGCACGGGCCCGCGAGAAGGCCAGGAGCGGCGGGGAGCGGGTGAAGAACGCCGCCATGGCCACCTTCGAGGCCTCCCGCCCGGCGGTCGGCGCGATGGCCGTGGGCACCGCCCGCGCCGCGTACGAGGTGGCCCTCGACTACGCCCGGACCCGGACCCAGTTCGGCCGGCCGATCATCGACAACCAGGGCGTGGCCTTCCAGCTCGCCGACATGCGCACCCAGATCGACGCCGCCCGGCTGCTCGTGTGGCGGGCCTCCTGGATGGCGGTCGCGGGCCGACCCTTCACCTCCGCCGAGGGCTCGATGTCCAAGCTCTACGCGAGCGAGGTGGCCAAGAAGGTCACCGCCCAGGCGATCCAGATCCTCGGCGGCAACGGCTACACGCGCGAGTACCCGGTGGAGCGGATGCACCGGGACGCCGCCATCTACACCATCTTCGAGGGCACCAGCGAGATCCAGCGCCTGGTGATCGCCCGCACCCTCTCGGACATGCCGATCCGCTGACCCGCAAGGGGCGGCGGCGGGGCCGCCGGACCGGCCGCGGTGCTCAGCGCAGCAGCCGGTCCAGCGCCCGTCCGAAGACGCGCCGTCCCACCGCCGCCACCACGGGGTCGAGGAACCGGGGCAGCCCCCGCAGGCGCAGGTCCTCGCGCCAGTGCACCTCCGCGCCGCCCGCCGGCCGGGGACGCACCTCGATCTCCGCCCAGCCCAGGACGACCCGGCCGCGCTTCTCCAGGCGCACCAGCCCCGGGCGGTCCTCCTCCGGGGGCCGCCAGAGGGTGACCTCCATCGGGTCGTCGACCGTGACCCTTCCCACACCCGAGCGCGCGGTGAAGACCGTTCCGGCGCGGGTGGGCCCGGCCGTGTCGATCACCGTCCGGGTCAGCGGCACCTGTGCGCCATGGCGTTCCCAGTCCGTCAGCCGCAGCCAGGCGTCCGTCGCGGGGGCGGCGGTCCGTCGAACGATCCGAAAAACGGGCATGAACGCATGGTAATCGGGCATGTGCTCAGTGAACCGGGTGGCGAATACGGGTTACGCCGGAGCAGTGTGATCAGTAATACTCCTCGCCACCGTGGATCGCGGAATCGACCGGGTGACCGCCGGCCCTCCGCCCCACACTGCGAGGAGGTGCGCCATGTGCTCCCACCAGCCCCCCTGCCCGCCCGCCGACAGCCCGGGCCGTGAAGCGGCCCGGACCATCGTCTCCCACCCCGAACAGGGCTGGAGCCTGCTGTGCAACGGCGCGGTCGTGTTCGACGACACCGGCGAACTGCTGCCCGACGGCCGGACGGTGGAGCCCCGCCGCCCGGTCCCGGCCCTGGTCTGATCGGGGGAACCCCATGCGCCAGCAGATCATCCGCAAGCCCGTGCCGAAGCCGGCACCGCGAGAACTGGACCTGCGCACGCCGTCGGGAAGACCCCTCCCGTACTGACGGGAGCCCCGGCCTTGTTACCGGCCCCCGGCCACCGCCGGGAGGCGGCGCGCCGGTGCCCGCCCGCTGCCGCTCAGCGGGTGGGCGCCACCGCACCGTCACGGACGGCCGACGCGAACGCCCGCTCGTAGGCCGCGTCGCCGATCGCCGCCCTGGCCTGCCGCTCGCCCCGGTCCCGCAGGGCCGTCAGCGACGGTGAGCCCAGCTGCGGCCGCCCCACCGTGCGCCACCACGCGTGCCCCGCGCCCAGCAGGCGGGCCGCCTCCTCCCCGTCGCCCAGCGCGGCCACCGCCGCGGCCTGGAGGTCCAGGCCCACCGCGATCCCGATCCGGTCGCCGAGGAGCTGCTTGCCCGCGAGCATCGCCCGCACGTGCCGTACCGCCTCCCCGTGCCGTCCCCGCCCCAGCGCCGCCGAGGACAGGACGTAGTCGGCGTAGGCGCGCAGCCAGCGCTCGCCGAGCGCCGCGCAGGCCTCGCGCAGCCCGCGGGCCTCCTCCGCCGCCTCCTCGAAGCGCTCCAGGGCGCTCAGCGCGTACGCGGTCGCCAGCCGGCACAGCAGCCACCCGACGCCGTCCACCCGCCCGCCGTGGGCCGCCCGGGCCTGCGGGCCGGCCAGCTCCAGGGCCCGGTGCGGGTCGCCCGCCATCAGCAGCGAGACCCCTGTCAGGTACGCCGCGCGCAGCTCCCGTTCGGGGTCGGCGAGCCCGCGCGCGGCGCGGATGCACTCCAGGCCCCAGTCCACCGCCCGGTCCAGTTCGCCCAGCAGCAGACAGGTCAGCCCGAGCGCCCAGACGGCCCGGGCGTACGCCGCTCCGGTGCGCGGGCCCACCTCCAGGGCCCGCTCCAGGAACGCCTTGCCCTCGTGCGCGTGCCCGCAGGAGAACCACAGGAACCACAGCGCCCCGGCCATCTCCAGCGCCGCCACCGCGTCCGTGCGCAGCAGGTGCTCCAGCGCCGCACGCAGCTGCATGTGGTCGGCGGTCATCCGGCGGTACCAGGCCACCTGCTGGGGGCCGAGCCACTCGCGCTCGGCCGCCTCGGCCAGCGCCGCGTACCAGTGGGCGTGCCGGTCGGCGAGGGGGCGCACCTCGTCCAGCTCGGCCAGCCAGCCGTGCCCGTACTCGCGCAGGGTGTCCAGCATCCGGAAGCGGGGGCCGGCGCCGGGCTCCTCCGAGCGCCGCACGACCGACTTGGCCACCAGCCCCGCGAGGACCCCCGGCACCCGGGCGGCGGGCAGCGGGCCGCCGCAGCACACGGCCCGGGCCGCCGCGAGGTCGAAGGACCCGGCGAACACCGACAGCCGGGCCCACAGCAGCCGTTCCACCGGCTCGCACAGCTCGTGGCTCCAGCCGATCGCGGTGCGCAGCGTCCGGTGCCGGGGCGGCAGGGCCGGGTCGGCGTCGCAGAGCAGCTCCAGGCGGGCGTCCAGCCGCTGCGCCAGCTCCCCGAGCGTCAGCCGGCGCAGCCGGGCCCCGGCCAGTTCCAGGGCCAGCGGCAGGCCGTCCAGCCGGCGGCACAGCGCCGCGGCCAGCGCCGTGCCGGCCGGGTCGGCGAAGGCGGCCGCCGCCGCGGGGCCGGCGGCCAGGGCGCGCTCGCGGAAGAGGGCCAGGGCGTCGCTGTCGGGGCCCTCGGCGGGCAACGGGCGGACGTCCACGAGCAGTTCGCCCGCGCCGCCGAGCGGCTCCCGCGAGGTGACCAGCACCGTCAGCCCGGGGGCGGACTGGAGCAGGTCGCCGATCAGGTGGCGGCAGGCCGCCACCAGGTGCTCGCAGGTGTCGAGGACGAGCAGCAGCTCCTTGTCGGCCATCCACGCGCACAGCTCCTCGTCGGTGGAGCGGGTGGACTGCAGGGAGAGCCCCAGCGCGTGGGCGACGGCCGCGGCCAGCAGGGCGGGATCGCGCAGCGGGGAGAGCTCCACCCACCACGTGCCGTCGGGGCGGGCCGGCCGGTGGGCGCGGACGGCGCGCAGCGCGAGCCGTGACTTCCCCACACCGCCGGCCCCGGTGAGGGTGATCAGGCGGTTCCTGCGCAACAGGCCGTCGAGGAGGGCCACTTCCCGCTTCCGGCCCACGAAGCTGGCCGCCTCCGGCGGCAGATTGCCCAGCACGGCGCCAGAGTCTGGCTCAGAACCACCGTCGCCGTCACCGTCGTGACCGGTGTTGGCCGGATGCGTTCGTCCAGCCGTCGGATCATGGCCGGTCTTCGGCGGGGCGTGATGTCCCGTGACCGGCCGTGGTCAGGATCCGGCCATGAGCGTGACCCGGCGTTCGGCCGAGAAGGCGCCCCAGGTGCCGTCGGGGAGCCGGGCCCGCAGCTTGAGCGCCCAGACGGTGCCGGCCGGTTCGGTGACGGTGAGCCGGTACTCGGCCCGGCCCGCGGGGACCGCCCCGGCGCCGAACTGGACCGTGGTGGTGGGCCGGCCGTCGATGTGGAGCTCGTACTCGGTCGTCGGCCGCCCGGTGTCCGGCGGGTCCCAGGACAGGGTGACCGTGCCGGGGGAGACGGCCGCGGTGAGGTCGGCCGGGGCGGTGCTCGGGCCGCGGCCGGCGGCGGGCGGGGTGGTGGCGTCGGCGGCCGGGCCGTCGGGGGAGGAGTTGTCGGCGCCGTCCCGGGCCCGCACGGTGAACGTGTAGACCGTGTCCGGCCGCAGTCCGGTCAGCAGGGTGGCGGTCTCGGTGCCGGTGACCGTGTGGATCCGGACGCCGCCCTGGTGGACGTCGTACGCGGTCACGCCCACGTCGTCGGAGGCCGGGGACCAGGTGAGCCGGACCGCGCGCGGTCCCTCGGCGCGGGCGCTGAGGGTGCCCGGCGCGGTGGGGGCCTGCCGGTCCTCGGGGCGGGCGGCCGGGGTGGTGGCGGTGGCCTCCGCGCTGGGCGCGGACAGGGCCCCGGAAGCGGCCTTGGCCCGGACCGTGAAGGCGTAGGCGGTCTGCGGGGCGAGGCCGGTGATGTCCACCATGGTCTTCTCCGCGGGCAGTTCGCGGACCAGGGTGCCGCCCTGGAACACCTGGTAGCCGGTCACCCGCGCCCCGCCGCCGCCCGTGGCCGCGTCCCACATCACGTGCACCGAGGTCGCGCTGCCCGCCTGCGCGGTCAGCCCGGCGGGTGCCGGCGGGAGCGGGACGTCCCCGGCGCCGCAGCCGGCCAGGCCGCCCACGGCCAGCGCGCAGGCCAGGGCCGCGGCGGGCGCGGCGGTGGGCCACTGGCGCACGGAACCCCTCCCGGAAAGGTCTGGACCTCTTCGTCAGCCATGTATGGCACGGGAATCCGGGGTGCGGCAAGACCCGTGCACGAGGCGGGGCGGGAGGGGCGGGTTCGTCTGTTTCTGATCGCGTCTGTCATTATTGCGACTCGTTCGCAAGAACAGATGAACGTAAACACCGCAATACAGGGATGTGCACCAGCATGACGGCCCGGACCGTACGAGGGGTGGCCGCGACCGCGCTGGCCATCGCCGCACTCGTCGCGAGCGCGACGGCCTGCTCCGGCCCCGCCCCGAACGCCCCGGCCGACTCCGTCGTGGTGGGCATCGCCGAGGAACCCGAGAGCCTCAGCCCGCTGCTGGGCTACGGCAAGGACGGCAACTCCAAGATCTTCGACGGACTGCTGACCCACGACGCGCAGATGAACCTGCGGCCCGCCCTCGCGGTGGCGCTGCCCGAGGTCTCCGCCGACGGACTGCGCTACACCTACCGGCTCCGCCAGGGCGTGACCTTCAGCGACGGACAGCCGTTCAGCGCCACGGACGTGGTCTTCACCTACCGCACCATCCTCGACGCGAGGACCAACAACGCCTCCAGGACCGAGCTCGACGCGCTCTCCGAGGTGACCGAACAGGGCGCCGACACGGTCGTCTTCACGCTCAAGTACCCCTACGCGCCCTTCGCCGAGCGCACCGTGCTGCCCATCGCCCCCGAGCACGTCGCGGGCCGGCAGGACGTCAACAGCGGCGAGTTCACCACCCGTCCCGTCGGCACCGGCCCCTACGTCCTGACCGCCTGGTCCAAGGGCGAGAAGCTGAGCTTCACCGCCAACCCGCACTACTGGGGCGGCGCCCCGGCCGTGAAGAAGTTCACCATGGCCGTCGTCAAGGACGACGACGTCCGCGCCACCCGGCTGCGTGCGGGCGAGCTCGACGCCGCGATCCTCCCGCCCGCCCTGGCCAAGGGCTTCGCCCGCGACTCCGGCCGGCGCACCTACGCGGCCTCCACCTTCGACCACCGCAGCGTCACCCTGCCCACGCAGCACAAGGTCACCGGTGACCGGGCCGTCCGCCGGGCGCTGGACCTCGCCGTCGACCGCAAGGCCATGGTCGACGGACTCCTGGAGGGCGCGGGCCGACCCGCGTACGGGCCCGTCCCCACCGGCAGCCCCTGGTTCGCCGAGGGCACCGAGCGCCCCCACGACCTGGCCCAGGCCACCCGCATCCTCGACGAGGCCGGCTGGAAGCCCGGCGCCGACGGGATCCGCGAGAAGGACGGCGTACGCGCCTCCTTCCCGCTCTGGTACACCTCCGGCGACAAGATCCGCCAGGACCACGCCCTCGCCTTCGCCTCCGACGCCCGCAAGGCCGGGATCGAGGTGCGCACGCAGGCCGGCACCTGGGAGGTCATCGAGCCCCGGATGGCGGCCGAGGCGGTGCTCGCGGGCGGCGGCTCGCCCGCCGACCCCGACTTCGACCAGTACCTGCTGCTGAAGTCCACCCTCGCCGGCGACGGCTTCAACAACATGGCCCGGTACGCCAACCCGGTCGTCGACGCCGCCCTCGACGAGGGCCGCCGCAGCGGCGACCGGGCCGTGCGCAAGGCCGCGTACGACACCGTCCAGCGCGAGCTGGTGAAGGACCCCGGCTATGTCTTCCTGACCCACATCGACCACGTGTACGTCGTCTCCGACCGCTGGGAAGGGCCGCAGGGCCCCCTCACCACCCAGGTCGAGCCGCACGACCACGGCCTCGGCGCCGGGCCGTGGTGGAACGTGGAGAGCTGGAAGCCGAAGCAGTGACGTTCCGCCCCGACGCGCGACGCCGCCCGCCCTGGCGGGCGATGACCCGGATGGCCGGGCGCCGCGCCCTGGCCGCGGTCCCGGTGCTGCCGGCCGTCACCCTCGGGGTGTTCGCGGTCGCCGCCGTCTCGCCCTTCGACCCGGTCAAGGCCTACGCCGGCCAGGCCGGGATGACCGCCTCCCAGGCCCGGCTCGACGAACTGCGCGCCAACCTCGGCGCCGACGTGCCGCTGGTGACCCGCTGGTGGGACTGGCTCACCTCGGCCCTCACCGGCGACCTCGGCACCTCGGCGGTGATGCGCCAGCCGGTCGCCGACGTGATCACCGAACGGGTCGGCTGGTCGGCGCTGCTGGCCGCCACCGCGTTCCTGCTGGCGGCGACGGCGGGCACCCTGCTCGGGGTGCTCGCCGCCCGCCGCCCCGGCGGCCCGCTGGACCGCCTCGCGTCCGCGGCGGCCTACACCCTGGAGGCCGCACCCCCGTTCTGGCTCGGCCTGCTCGCCGTCTGGGCCTTCTCCGTCACTCTCGGCGCACTGCCCTCCGGCGGGCTCACCGACGCGGGCGGCGACACCGTCACCGCCGGCCAGGTGGCCCGTCACCTGGTGCTGCCCGCCCTGGTCCTGGGGCTGTCCCAACTGCCCTGGTTCTTCCTCTACGTGCGCCAGGGCGTGGCCGACGCCCTGGCCGAGGACCCGGTGCGCGGGGCCCGGGCCCGCGGGGTGGCCGAGCGGACCGTCCTGTTCGGGCACGGGCTGCGGTCCGGGATGCTGCCGGTGCTGACCCTGATCGGCTCGCGGGTGCCGGAGCTGATCACCGGGGCCCTGTTGGTGGAGACCGTCTTCAGCTGGCCGGGCATCGCCGCCGCGACCGTACAGGCCGCCACCTCCGTGGACTTCCCGCTGCTGGCCGCCCTGACCGTGCTCGCCACCGTCGCCGTCCTGGCCGGCAACCTCCTCTCCGACCTGCTCCACGGACTGGCCGACCCGAGGGTGGGCTTCGATGGCTGACGCCCCGCGCGGGACCTGGCGGCTGCGGGCCTCGGCCGCGGTGGCGGCCGTCCTGCTGACGGCCGCGCTCGTGGTGCCGCTCGCCGCCCCCGTGGACCCCCAGGCCGTGGACCTGGCCGCGCGACTGCTGCCGCCCTCCTGGGCGCACCCGTTCGGCACCGACGACCTGGGCCGCGACCTGCTGCTGCGCTGCGTCCACGGGCTGCGGGTGTCCCTGCTCGTGGGGGTGGTGGCCGCGGCGGTCGCCACCGTGGTCGGCACCGCGGTGGGCGCCGTGGCGGCGGCCTTCGGGGGGTGGCCGGACCGGCTGCTGATGCGGGCGGTGGACACCTTCTCCGCCGTGCCGCCCCTGCTGCTGGGCATCTTCGTGGTCGCCCTGTTCCGGCCGGGCCTGTGGCCCGTGGTCGTCTCCGTCGCCGTCACCCACTGGCTGTCGACCGCCCGGATCGTCCGGGCCGAGGTCCGGTCCCTGCGCGCCCGCCCGTACCTGGACGCGGCCCTGTCCGGGGGCGCCTCCCGCGGCCGCATCCTGCTGCGCCACCTGGTCCCCGGCGTGCTGCCGCAGGCCGGGCTGGCGGCCGTCCTGATGGTGCCGCACGCGATGTGGCACGAATCGGCCCTGTCCTTCCTGGGCCTGGGCCTGCCCGCCGACCGGTCCAGCCTCGGCACGCTCGTGCAGAACGGGCGGGGCTCCCTGCTCGCGGGCGACTGGTGGCCGACCCTCTTCCCGGGCCTGCTGCTGATCCTCCCCACCCTCGCGATCGCGGGCCTGGCCGGCGCCTGGCGCGACCGGCTGAACCCGCGCCGGCGCTCGGAGCCGACCCTGTGACCGCCACGCCCGCCCCGGCCGACACCGTGCCCGCCCCCGCCGGGGACGTGCTGCGGGTGGAGGGGCTGTCGGTGCGGTTCCGGATGCGGGGGCGGCCGGACGTGGTCGCCGTCGGGGACGTCGGCTTCCGGCTCGGGGCGGGGGAGTGCCTGGCCCTGGTCGGGGAGTCCGGCTGCGGCAAGTCCGTGCTCGCCTCCGCCCTGCTCGGGCTGCTGCCCGGCAACGCCGAGACGTGTGGCTCCGCCCGCCTCGCCGACGGGCTCGACCTGCTCGCCGCCGACGAGCGCACCCTCGCCCGGCAGGTGCGCGGCCGGCGGGTCGGGCTGGTCCCGCAGAGTCCCGCCGCCCATCTGACCCCCGTACGGACCGTCCGCTCCCACCTGGAGGAGACCGTGCGCGCCCTCGGCGGCCACCGGGCCGGGGCCGGCGGACGGCGGGAGCGTGCGGCGCGGGTCCGGGCCGCCGCCGAACGGGCCGCCGCGCGGGCGGCGTTCCCGCCCGGCCACCTCGACCGCTACCCGCACGAGCTGTCCGGCGGAATCGCCCAGCGGGCCGCCACCGCGCTCGCCCTGATCGGCGACGCCCCGCTGCTGCTGGCCGACGAGCCGACCACGGGCCTGGACCGGGACCTCGTCGAGGCCACGGTCGACGAACTGCGCGGCCACACCCGCGACGCCGGCCGGGCCCTGCTGATGATCACGCACGACCTGGCGGCGGCCGAACGCATCGCCGACACCGTCGCCGTGATGTACGCGGGCCGGATCGTGGAGATCACCCCCGCCGCGGAGTTCTTCGGGGCCCGGGGGCCCCGCCACCCCTACGCCCGCGGGCTGCTCGACGCGCTGCCCGAGCGCGCCTTCACCCCCGTACCCGGGGCCCCGCCCGAGCTGGGCGCCCTGCCGCCCGGCTGTGCGTTCGCCGCCCGCTGCCCGGTCGCCGACGGCCTCTGCACCGCGCAGCGGCCCGAGTTCACCGAAGGGACGGCCTGCCACCATGCTTGAGCTCGCCGACATCACCGCCGGGTACACCGGCCGGGCCCCGGTCGTCCGCGGCGCGCACCTGAGCATCGCCCCCGGCGAGGCCGTCGGGCTGCTCGGCCCCAGCGGCTGCGGCAAGTCCACCCTGGCCAAGGTCGCCGCCCTGCTGCACCGCCCCGAGCGCGGCACGCTCACCCTGGACGGGACCCCGGTCACCCGCTACCGCCACCGGGCGCCGCGTGCCCTGCGCACCGCGGTCGGGGTCGTCTTCCAGCAGCCCCGGCTGTCCGCCGACCCGCGGCTGCGGCTGTACGACCTGGTCGCCGAGCCGCTACGGGCCACCGGCCGGCGCGCCGAGGTGGCCACGGCCGTTCCCCCGCTGGCCGCACGGGTCGGCCTCGGGGCGGACCTGCTGGCGCGCCGGCCCCACGAGGTCAGCGACGGCCAGCTGCAACGGGCTTGCCTGGCGCGGGCCTTGGTGCTGCGTCCGCGCTGGCTGGTCTGCGACGAGATGACGGCGATGCTGGACGCCTCCACGACCGCCGCCCTGGTCGGGGTCGTCGAGGACTACCGGGCCGCGTCGGGCGCGGGTCTGCTCGCCGTCGGCCACGACCCCGTCCTGCTCGCACGCTGGTGCGACCGCGTGACCCGATGGAGCGAGATCACGGCCCGCTGACGGCCGTCACGGACGGTCAACACCCGTACGGCGGACACCCAGTGGCCCCGCCGGCACCTCCCCCTGCGCCACCATGGCGCGGGACTCAGGAGGTTCTCGATGGTGATCTCTCTCTCCGTGGTCGTCCTGCTCCTCGCCCTCGCCTGGCTGTTCCTGCGCAGCGGCGGTCTCAAGTTCAGCCACGCGCTGATCTGCGTCCTGCTCGGCTTCCAGCTCGCGACCAGCAGCATGGCCGCCACCCTGCACGACGGCCTCACGGCCACCGCCACCGCACTGGAGAGCCTCAAGCCCTGAGGCTTCGGCCGCCGGGCCCGAGCCCTGGGGCTCAGGTCCGGGGGCCGGTCACCACCAGGTCGCCGTCCGGGGTGCGCCGGGCCCTCAGGCCCGTGCGGAACCAGCCGTCGGCGGTGAACGCGCGCGCGTCCTGCTCGGGCGCCCGGTAGTAGCCGCGCACGGTGGACGGGCCGCGCACGAGCAGGCTGCCGGGCTCCCCGTCCGGCACCTCCGCCCCGTCGGCGCCGACGAGGCGGAGCTCGTGGTCGGGCGAGAGCGGGCGGCCCTGCGTGGTCAGGACCGCCTCGTCCGGATCGCCGGGCCGGGTGAGCGCGAGCAGCCCCTCGGGCCCGCCGAGGACCTGCTGCGTCCGGCAGTCCAGCGCGCGGCCGGTCCGTTCGAGGACCGTCCGGGGCACGGGCGCGCCGGCGAACTGGACCAGCCGCAGACGCCCCGGGCCGGCGTCCGGGGCCGCCGCGCCCGTGTCGAGCGCGTCGGCCCAGCGCCGGGCGACGTCGGCCACCACCGTGGTGACGGTGACCCCCTCCCGCGCGAGGAGCGGCAGGCACTCCTCGGGGCCCGGGTCCCCGGCCAGGACGACGGTGCCGCCGACGGAGAGGGTGCCCAGGATGCCGGGGCCGCCGAGGGCGAGCGGGGATCCGGCGGGCAGTGCGGCCAGGTACACGTCCTCCTCGGTGAGCGACACCAGCGCGGCGGCGGCCCGCGCCTGGTGGGCGAAGTCGTCATGGGTGCGCGGGACGAGCAGCGGCCGGGTGGCGTCGCCGTCGCCGCCGCCGTCGCCGCCACGGTCGTCGTCGGAGAGCAGCAGGAAGGCCACCTGGTCCGCGCCCTGCACGAGCGCCGGCCGCGGCGGGGAGTCGACGGAGTCCAGCGGGAAGTAGTGGCAGCCCGACGGATCGGTCCGCACGCCGCCGTACGGGGACGAGGTGCCCGGCTCCTCGTAGGTGAACACCCGGCGCAGGAAGGGCCGCTCGGCCGCGATCCGGGCGACCGTCCCCAGGTGGTCGAAGCCCCGGTACGCCGCGGGGCCGACGTACCCGACGGCCTGGGTGACCCGCGCGACACGGCTCGTCGCGGGGGCGCCGAGGGACAGGGGGCAGAACACCGGGACCGTGCCGACGCGCATCAGGGCGAAGGCGGTGACGACGCACTCGGCGACGTTCGGCAGCTGGACGAGGACCCGCTGCCCGGGCCGCAGGCCGCGCAGGTGGAAGCCGGCGGCCCGGCGGTCCACGCGCCGGTTCAGGGCCGCGTACGACAGCCGGGTGGCGCCGTGCACGAGCGCGGTCCGAGGCCCGTGCTCCAGGGCCCAGCCGCGCAGCAGGTTGTCCAGCGTGTTGCCGCGCCAGTGGCCGGCCGCCCAGTAGCGGTCGACGAACTCCTGGGGCCAGGGCGTACAGCCGTCGAGCATGGGTGTCGTTCGCCTTCTTCGGTGCCGGGGCAGGGCCGGTCCACGAGCCCGGCCTCGTGCGGATGTCCGTCCGATCCAAACCCCCGGTTCCCCCCGCCCACAAGGCGCGGTCCCCACCACGCGGACCGGGTTCCCTCGGCGGAAGGTCCAAGCCGTCCGGCCCGTGTTGCGGCCGCGTGAAAGAACCGGCGGCGCCATGGACTCCTGGTGTCCGGCCGCCTACCGTCGGCGCCCGGCGCGACATCGGACGTGATGTCAGCAACGCGGCGTGCCCGACCCGTGGGAGGACGACCGGATGTTCCGAAGAGCGCTGAACTGCGCGGCGGTCCCGGCCCTCGCCGCCCTCGCGGCGGCCTACGGGGTCTCCCCGGTCCAGGGCCAGGAGATCCCGCAGGCCCCGGGACACCGCCTGGTCAGCTCGTACGAGGGGGCGCCCGCGGTCGCCGTCCCGCTGCCCGGCCAGGCCCCGCCGCAGCACCCGTACCTCGCGCCCAACGGGCGCAGCGGCATGCACTCCGACGCCGCCGGCAGCGCCACCGTGCCCTGGTCCGGGCCGCTCGGCCGGAACCCGGAGGTGACCAGCGAGAGGATCGCCGCGCTCGGCGGCGAGTGCGCCACCGCGACCTTCGACGCGGGCGGCCGGATCGTCACCGTCTGCGGCACCTTCGCCGGCTTCCGGGTCAAGCTGCTCGACCCGGCCACCCTGGCCACCCTCGCCGAGTACCGGCTCCCGCAGCGCTCCTCGACCGTCGAGGCGATCACCTCCCTCGACTTTTCGAAGATCTTCAAGGACACCTCGGGCGGCGCCTACTTCTACCTCGACGACCAGGACCGCGCCGTCCTGGCCGACTCCCGCCAGCACGTCCTGCGCCTGGCCCACACCCAACGTGCGGACGGACGCTGGCAGTTCGAGGTCGTCGACGACTGGGACCTGACCTCCCAGGTCCCGCACGACTGCGTCAGCTGGACCAACCTGTGGCCCAGTGGCACCTGCGACCCGGTCACCTCCGTGATGCCGGACTGGGACGGCCGCATCTGGTGGGTGACCCGGCAGGGCCGGGTGGGCACGGTCGACCCGGGCAGCGGCCGGATCCGCTCGGTCCGGCTCCCGGGCGAGGAGATCCAGAACTCCTTCGCGGTCGCCGAGGACGGCGTCTCCCTCGTCACCGACCACGCCCTGTACTCCTTCCGCGCCACCGCCGACGGCACCCCGCAGGTGCAGTGGCGGCAGACCTACGACCGGGGCACCGGGACCAAGCCCGGCTCGGTGAACCAGGGTTCGGGCACCACCCCGGACCTGTTCGGCGACGGGTACGTCGCGATCACCGACAACGCCGACGACCGGATGAACGTCCTGGTCCACCGGCGCGGCACCGACGTCCCCGCCGACCGCCGCCTGGTGTGCAAGGTCCCGGTCTTCCGCCCCGGGGCCTCGACCACCGACAACTCCCTGATCAGCTGGGGCAACAGCGTGATCGTGGAGAACAACTACGGCTACGAGAACCCCACCGGCCTGCTGCTCGGCAAGAGCGTGGTCGGCGGGCTCACCCGGATCGACGTCCGGCCCGACGGCAGCGGTTGCGACACCGTCTGGGAGAGCGACGTCCGCTCGCCCTCGACCGTGCCGAAGCTGTCGGCCGGCAACGGCCTGCTCTACGTCTACGAGAAGCAGCCGAACGCCTGGGGCATCGACGCCTGGTACCTGACCGCCGTCGACTTCCGCACCGGCGAGCGCCGCTGGCGCCGGCTGACCGGTACCGGCCCGCTCTACGACAACAACTGGGCGCCGATCACCCTCGGCCCCGACGGCACCGCGTACGTGGGCGTCTTCAACGGCATCGTGGCCGTCCGCGACCACAGCTGAGGCGGGCCGGCGGTGACGCGGGTCAGGCCCACTGCAGGATCGTCGTGGTGGCGTGGAAGGCCATGTTCCACTGCACGCCGGTGCGATGGGTGCCCTCCCCGGCCGGGCGGCCGACGGCATGGACCAGACCCGCGTCGAACACGTGGACGTCGCCCGGCCGGACCGGCACCGTGAGGCGCTGGAACGGGGCGAGGGAGCGCTCCGGGTAGCCGTGGGTGTCGTAGCCGTGGCCCACCAGGCCGCGGGAGCCGGCGTCGGGGGAGAGGTTCCAGCACACCAGCTCGCCGCCGCGGTCGTTCTCCACACAGGCGACCGCGGCGCAGATGTGCTCGGTCTCCTGGACCTCGAAGCCCTTCAGGTGGGGCGCCTGCCGCACGGTCTCCGCATCGTCGTGCGGCAGCAGCGCGAAGCCCGCGGCGCTCGTGCGCACCCGCAGCTTGTACGCCGCCGCCCGCCGGCCCCCGTGCTCCGCGAGCCGGACCTCCAGGCCCCGGTCGGCGGCGTACCCGGCGTAGTCCGCCAGCAGGTGGGGCAGGCCGCGGTCGCCGCCCGCGGCGAGCACGGCGTCGACGTCCGGCCGGGTGCGCTCGACCGCGTCCAGGTACGCGTCCACGTCCGGGGCCCCGACCAGGTCGGGGCCGAGCCGGAAGCCCCTGCGGGTGCCGGCGGGCCGCTGGAGGCCGGGGCTGTCCCACAGGGCGCGGGCGGTCCGCGCGCAGACGCCGGGGTCCAGCGCCCCGCGGAAGTGCGCGACGGCGACCCGGCCCCGCAGCACGTCCGTCCACACGTCCCAGTCGATGCCGTCCCGCACCACCACGCGGAAGTAGTCCGGGGGGTGCACCGTGCCCGTCAGCGTGACCGGAGCGGGGCCGTCTGTCGCGGCCATGGTCACCACCTCTCCTTCCGGCGGACCGGGGGACGGCATGCTCTGGTCGATTCTGGGACTCGCCGGGACGCCGTCAAGGCGGCCCCTGCCCGCACCGCTGCAATCCGGACAGGACCCGCCGGCGGGGCCTACGCTCGCCCTGTGACCGACAACGAGATCAAGCTCAAGGCCATCGCGGCGCTGACGGCCCTGCGCGGCGGGGCGACGGAGGGTTTCGTCTCCGACCTGCTCGGCGAGGTGATCCCCGACCAGTTCGTGGTGCCCGCGAACGGGACCCCGCAGGAGGTGGGACTGGCGGTGCTGCGCCAGCTCTCCGACCCGCTGAGCGCCCTGATCACCGGGTTCATCCTGGCCTTCGACGCGGTCGCCGACGCCTACGACGAGGCGGGCTCCGAACCGAGTTCCGAGGAGATCCTCCAGCAGGTGGCCCTGGGCCTGGCCCGCGAGGACGCCGGCCCGGACGACCTCGGCCCCGACGACCTCGGCCCGGACGACCTCGGCCCGGACGACCTCGGCCCCGACGGCTCCGGTCCGGCCTAGGCCGGCCCGCGCGGGCGCGCGGGTGGGTGGGCGTGGCAAGTCGGCTGCAAGTGGCGTGCAACCGGGCTCCGAAGACTGGGAGTCATGAACGCGAACAACCCTTCCGACACCACCGTCCACCCCTACACCCGCGAGATGGCGATGATCCACCAGGTGTTCCGCCGCGAGTCGCGCCTGCTGGCCGAGCTCGTCCAGGAGGTCCGCCCCGGAGACACCGCCCGCTCCCGGATCCTCGCCGAGCACTGGCGGCTGTACTCCGTCGGCCTGCACACCCACCACACCGGCGAGGACGAGATGCTCTGGCCGGTGCTGCTGCCCCACCTGGACCTCGACGCCGAGCAGGTCCTGGCGATGGAGGCGCAGCACCACGAGCTCAGCGACGGGATCGCCGAGGTCCAGCAGCTCATGGACCTGTGGCAGGACCGGGCCCGGCCCGAGGACCGCGACGCGCTCGCCGAGGCGCTGCGCAGGCACCACCGGCAGCTGTGCGCCCACCTCGACGAGGAGGAGCGGGAGGTGATGCCGCTGGTCGCGCTCCACGTGACCGCGGAGCAGTGGCACGCGATCGGGGAGCGCGGCCTGGCCGAGACGCCCCGCAACCGGCTGATGATCGCCCTGGGCGCCATCCTGGAGGACGCCTCGCCGGAGGAGCGCGAGGAGTTCCTCGGCCGGCTGCCGCTGCCGGCCCGGGTGCTGTGGAAGCTGCTCGGGCAGCGGCAGTACCGCCGCGAGACCACCCGGGTCCGCGGCCGGCGCACCACCGTCTGACCTGCCGCCCCGCCCCGACCTGCCCTGCCCCGCCTGTACCGATCGAGGAACCCCCACCGATGCGCATCGGCTTCTCCGTCCCCCAGTTCGGCCCGTTCGCCGACCCCGACCGCACCGCCGGGATGTGCGCGGCGCTCGAAGACCTGGGCTGCCACAGCCTCTGGGTGGGTGACCGGCTGCTGTCCCCGCTCGACCCGCCCGAGGGCTACGCCGGCGGAGGGCGGATGCCCGTCCGCTACGGCACCCACCTCGACCCGCTGCTCGCCCTGGCCGTGGCGGCCACGGCCACCGAGCGGGTCCGGCTCGGCAGCAGCACGCTCAACGCCCTGTGGCAGCCACCCCTCGTGCTCGCCCGGGCCTTGACCACCCTCGACCTGATCAGCCACGGGCGCCTGGACGTGGGCATCGGGCTGGGCTGGATGCGGGAGGAGTACGAGGCCGTCGGGGTGCCGTGGCAGGGCCGCGGGGCCCGGCTGGAGGAGACCCTCGACGTCCTCGACGCCGTGTGGTGCTCCGACCCGGTCGTCCACAGCGGCCCCCGCTGGACCATCCCCGAGTCGACCGTGCTGCCCAAACCCCGGCAGGGCCCGAGGCCGCCGGTCCTGCTGGGCGGCTTCACCCCGTACGCCCTGGAGCGGGTCGGCCGGCGCGCCGACGGCTGGCTGGCGGCCTCGATGCCGCTGCCCTTCTTCCACGGGCTGTGGTCGGTCGCCGTCGAGGCCGCCGAGCGGGCGGGCCGGGACCCGGCCGCGCTGCGCCGGGTGTTCCGGGTCAACCCGGAGGTCACCCCGGCCGCGGCCGGTCCCGCGGAGGCCCACCACCGCGGGACCGTGCGCCAGATCTGCGACCACCTGCGGCAGATGTGCACGGCCGGGGCCGACGAGGTGCTCGTCGACCTCCAGCTCACGACGGAGTCGCCCAAGGAATTCCTCGACCTCGCCGCGGAGTTCCTGACCGAACTGGCCCCGCCCACCCCCGGTGAGGGCCGCCCCTAGGCGGGCGCCGGCGGCAGTCCGGCCAGGCCGGACCGCGCCGCGCCCGCCCAGTGGGGGGAGTCCCAGGCGGCCGCCACCCGGGCGGCTTCGAGGTAGTGGTGCCGGGCCCGTTCGGGGCGGCCCAGGAACTCGGCCAGCTCCCCGAGGGTCTGGGCGACGGGCCGGAACGCCAGGCTGAGGCTGCTCGTGCCGCCCGCCAGCCCCTCCAGGGGCAGCAGGTCCGCGTACACCTCGGCGGCGGCCGCCGGGTCGCCGAGGGCGACGGCGGCCATGCCGCGCAGCCCGGCCAGGATGGAGAAGGCGAAGTCGCGCCGCAGCGGCACGCGTTGGCCGAAGATCTCCCGGGCCTCCTCGGGACGGCCGTCGGCCAGCAGCGCCAGCGCGGCGAGTCCTTCGTTGTGCGGCTTGTACCGCTCCCACACCACGAGCAGCACCGGCACCATCTCGGCCAGCCGCTCCTGCTGGAGCCGCATGCACCCGACGCCCAGGGCGGCCAGCCCGCTGAGGTCCACCGCCCCCCGGGCGCGCAGCTCCGCCACCGCCGCCCCCATGGCCTCCTCGGCCTCCTCGAACCGCCCCCGGGCCATGGCGAGCATGGGGTGGCGCAGCCTGGCCACCGCGAACGCGCCCTGGAGCCCGTACGCCCGGGCGATCGCGTCCGCCCGGACCAGGCACCGCTCCATCTCCGCCGGGTCGTTGCCGGCCGCGGCGATCCGGGCGGCGATGTAGGCGCTCATCCAGGAGTACTCGGGGTGGTCCTGGGCCTCGGCCACCTCGGCCAGTTCCCGGTGGAGCTCCTGGTAGACGGCGGGTTCCAGCTCGCAGTCGATCTTGCGCAGCAGGGAGGTGAGGGTCAGGCCCCGCAGCCGCGGCTCGCCCACGGCCCGGGCGAGGTCCACGGCCTGCCGTGCCACGGCCACCGCGCGCGGATCGGTGTCGTCCAGGGCGTCGGCGAGCTGGTCCAGGAGCAGGCACCGCTGCCGGTCGGTCAGCCCCGGTTCCTCCAGCAGCCTGCCGAGCTCCGCCACGCCCTCCGGGTCGGACGCCGCGTACGGACGCACCCGCCAGGGCGTCGGCTCGGTCCAGGTGGTCCAGGCGGCGATCAGCAGGTCGGCCCGGCCCTCGGCCCGGGCCACCCGTACGGCCTGCTCCTGTGCCTCCCGGGCGGGGACCACGGCGCCCATCCGGATCCGGCAGTCCACCAGCTGCCCGAGCAGCATCACCCGCACCAGGGCGGCATCCTGGTCGGCGAAGGCCGCCGGATGGTCGTCCAGCAGCGCGAGGGCCGCGTCCAGCAGGGCCTCGGCGTTCTGCGGGGCGTAGCGGCGCACCGCCTGCTCGCACGCGAGCCGGGCGTGCCGGACCGCGGGCCCGGCGTCGGCGGTCACGACGCTGGCCGCCCGCAGCAGGTGGTGGGCGGTGGTGGCGACGTCGTCCGAGCCGAGGGCGATCAGGCCCCGGCCCAGCCGGGAGTGCATCCGGGCCAGCCGCAGGCGCGTGAGCTCGCCCTCCAGGGCGTCCCGTACGAGGGCGTGGGTGAAGCGGACCGTGCCCGGCCGGGGCTCGGTGAGCAGACCGGCGGTCACCCCCGCGTCCAGGGCGTCGAGGAGCTGCTCGGCGTCGCTGTCCGCGGCGCGCACGAGGAGGGCGACGGACGCCTCGCGGCCGGCCACGGCCGCCAGCCGCAGCCCGGCCGTGACGGTCGGCGCGAGCAGGGCCAGCCGTCGCCGCAGCACGTCCTGCACCCCTTGCGGGACCCGGGCCAGCGCCTGCTGCTCCCCCTCACCGGCCAGCAGCAGCGCACTCTCGCGCAGGTGGAAGGGGTTGCCGCCGGCCCGTTCCGCCAGGGCCACCGCGGCGTGGTCGCTCATGTCCGCCGCGCCGCGCCGCAGCAGCTCCACGGCCTGGTCGTCCGACAGCCCGCCGAGTGCCAGCCGCACCGGCGAGCGGGCGGCCAGCCGGGCCAGCGCCCCGGTCAGATCGCCCTCGCCGGTCCGGTACGAGCCCACCAGCAGCAGCGGTACGTCGCGCAGCTCCTCGGCGCAGAGCAGGAACAGCTCGATGCTCTCCCGGTCGCCCCGGTGCAGGTCGTCCAGCACGATCGCCAGCGGTCGGCGCACGGCGGTGTCCCGGAGCCAGCCGAGCAGCGCCCGGTGCAGCCGGAAGCGCCGGGCCGGGCTGCCGTCCGGGTGCGCGGAGTCGCCCGCGCTGCCCGGGGCCAGGAGCGGGCGGAGCTCCTCGGCGTACGGGCCCGGCGGCGCCGCCTGCGCCAGGTCCGGCAGCATGTCGAACCAGGCCCGGCCGGGCGGGGCCCCGTCGGTCTCCGGGCACTGCCCGGTGCCGACCAGCCAGCCCTGTGCGGGCAGTTGGCGGACGGCGGCCTCCAGCAGGCTCGACTTGCCGATGCCGGCCTCGCCGGAGACCACGACCACCTGGGCCCGGCCGCCCCGCGCCCGGTCCGCCGCGGCGGCGAGCCGCCCCAGCTCCTCGTCCCGGCCCAGCAGCCGGTCCGCGGTCAGCACCGTCGGGGTCCCCGGTCCGGCCACCGCGGCCGGACCGCGCACCGCCACCGCGGTGGGGACCGCCTCGGCGCCCCGGGTGACCGCCGCCGTCGTCGTGGCGGGCGTCCCGGTCGCCCGGTGCAGCACGTCCAGCCGCTGGTGCAGCAGCGCCTGTTCCAGTTCCAGCAGGGCCGGTCCCGGCTCGACGCCGAGTTCCTCGCCCAGGACGTGCCGGGCCCGGCGCAGCGCGGCCAGGGCGTCCCCCTGGCGGTCGCGGGCCCACAGCGCCAGGGCCAGCAGCCGCCAGCCCTCCTCGTGCAAGGGCTGCTCACGGGTCAGGGCGCCCGCGTCGGCGAGGGCCTGGGCGGCCTGTCCGCAGCCCAGCCGCGCCGCGGTGAGCCGTTCGCGGGCGGTGCGGTGCACCTCCTCCAGGCGGGCGCGTTCACCGGCGGTCCACGGCTCGTCCGAGAACTCCGCGTACGGCTGCCCGCCCCAGGCGGCGAGCGCCGCGGCCAGGCCCTCGGCGGCGGCCCCGGCGGACAGCTCCGGCGCCGCGGAGGCCGCCACCCGGTCCTCGAACACCCAGGCGTCCACGGCGTCCTGGGGCACGGCGAGGGCGTAGCCGTAGGGGGCGCTCACCAGCAGCCGCGCCGGGGTGCGCGGGGCCCGGCCCGGTTCGAGGACGCGGCGCAGCCGGGCGACGTAGGCGTGCAGGGAGGACTGGGCGCTCGACGGGACGCGGGTCGGCCACAACCGCTCGACGATCCGCTCGGTGGGCACCACGTCCCCCCGGGCGAGCAGCAGTTGGACCAGGACCGAGCGCGGGAGCCGGCCACCGGTGTCGACCGCGCGGCCGTCGACCTCGACCCGGAACGGGCCGAGCACCTTCAATGTGATCATGACAAGAACATCGTAGACGGCGGGCGCCGCACCCCGAGGGGGCGCCGCGCCGCGGACCGGGCCGTGGATCCGGGACGATCCGCAGGGCGGCCCTAGTCCTGCCGCACCAGCCCCGCCACATGGTCGGTGATGGTGTCGAGGATGTCCTTCCAGGCCGTGTCGGGGCCGAGGACCAGCAGGTTCAGGGTCAGCCCGTCGGTCATCGCGGCCAGGTAGCGGGCCAGGACGGGCACCGGCACCCGCAGTTCGAACCCCATGACGTCGCGCAACTGCCCGAGCAGCTCGGCGTAGGTGTCCGAGTACAGCTCGTACTGCCGCCGCGCCAGGTGCTCGAACCCCGGCCGGCGCAGGGCGTACTGGGTGAGCTCGTACGTCAGCATGTGCTCGCCCGGGTGCGCGGCCACGTGGTCCCAGTACGCCTGGAACCCGGCCCGCACCGTCTCCAGCAGCCCGCTCTGCGGGCGCAGCGCCTGGCGGACCACCGAGGCCGAGTGCTCGGTGATCGCGGCCATGACGGACTCCAGCAGGGCCTGCTTGGAGTCGAAGCAGTAGTGGAACACGCTCAGCGACACGCCCGCCTCGGCGGCGATCGACCGGGTGGTCGTGGCCGCGACCCCGTCCCGGGTCATGGCGCGGATGGCCGCCTCGGTCAGCTGTACCCGCCGCTCGGCCAACGGCATCCGCGCCATGAACCCTCCTTCGTCGTGCCGTGGAACGCCTAGCTGCTGTAGACGCCCACTTCGTACAGGGAGTACCCCCACTGGGTGCCGCGTTGCACCCCGTGGATCCGCACGTAGCGGGCCGGGACCCCGGCGAACCGGGCCGTGTCCAGGCCGCCGTCACCGGCGGTCGTCGCGTACGCCGTCTGCCAGGACGAGCCGTCCGCCGACACCTCGATCCGGTACGCCTTCCCGTACGCCCGCTCCCAGTCCAGCGTCACCCGCCGCACCAGGTTCGAGGATCCCAGGTCGATCTGGATCCACTGGTCGTCGTTCCAGTCGCTGGCCCAGCGGCTGCCCCGGGAGCCGTCCACGGCCAGGCCCGGCGCGTAGCTGACGAACGGGTTCCACTCCGCCGAACTGGCCGCGGCCGGCCGGCCCGCGGCGAGGTTCACCCCCGCCCGGTGCTGCTCGGAGGCGCCCCAGGTGGTCAGGTACGACTCGGCGCCCTTCATCAGGTCGTCGACGACGCCCTGGCCGCCCGTGAGCCGGATGTCCTCCAGCCAGTCCGGGACCAGGCCGTAGTGCGCGGCACCGTCGGTGTTGATGTCCCAGGTCCGCTGTCCGGTGGTCTGCCGGTCCACGACCGAACCGCCGTCGGCGGTGCGGAACGGGTAGCGCACCGGGTTCGGGTTGTCGGCGCCCCGCGGGCCCGGCCAGCCGCCGACCCCGTTCATGTCGGTGCCGTAGCCGTAGCCCACGTGGTACTTGTCCCGCAGGGCGTCCGTCCGCCGGGCCTCGGCGCTGAAGGCCTCGGCGCCGTTCATGTACTGGGTGGCGAAGCCGCCGAGCCGGTAGAGCCGCTCCAGCCAGTCCATGTCCATCCAGCTGTGGGAGGAGATCACACCCGGGTACGAGGCGGACTCCAGGATGTCGAAGACCCGGCCCGCGGCCTTCACGCTCATGTGATCGACCTCGATCATCATCTTGCGCTTCATCATCCCGCGCACCGCGTACTCGCCCAGGTCGGTCAGCCCCCGGGTGTTGCAGCGCGCACCGGAGGCGTACGAGGGCACCGCCACTCCCGCCGGGAGCTGCTTCTGCGCCTCGGGAGCCGCCGCCAGCCCGATCGGGTTGTCGTGCTGCGGCCCCGTGCACGGCTCGGTCTGCCAGAACGTGCCGGTCGACAGGAACTGGCCCACGTTGATCGCCGTACCGAGCGCGCCCTCGTCGAAACGCACCCCGCACAGGGCGTTGTCGAACTTGTGGCACAGGAACATGCTGCGCACGCCGAGCCCGTACAGCTCGTCCAGGCCGCGGTCGATGTCGGCCTGGCTGCACTGGGCGACGTCCAGGATCATCTTGCAGCCGAACGGCTCGGAGGTCTCCACGCCGAGCACGACGGCCAGCTTGCCCTGCTCGATCACCTGCCGCGCCTGCGCGGAATCGGTGACGATGCGGAACCAGCCCTTGCCCGGGCCGCCGTACATCGAGTCGATGTAGGACTGCATCTCGTACGTCTTCTGCGCCTGGAGCCGGATCGAGGTCATCTCGTCGCAGCTGCGGTCCTTGAAGAAGTACACCGAGCAGATGACCCCGTTGGTGACGAGGTCGTTCACCAGCACCCGCTGGCCGCCGCGCCAGGCGCGCTCGATCCAGGCGTAGTAGTTCTGCTGGTGCGTCAGCGAGTCGTGGGCGGGCCAGTCCTTGAACGTGGGCCAGCCGTCGGGGTCGTGCTTGCCGTCCCCGCCCTTGGTGATGAAGTCGAAGACGGCGAGGGTGCCGTCCGGGTAGTGCTCGGGACAGTCCTTGAGCGCATCGGCGACGCCCTGCGGGGAGAAGGCCTTCCCGCAGATCAGCCGGCCGCCGAAGGCCTCGTTGGACATGATGTGGTCGTGCGCGTCGACCGTGCCGCGCACCTTGCCCTGGGCGTCGGTGCCCTTGAAGGGCTCGCCCGTCACGTTGATCTGGGAGTCGGGCGCCGGGCGTGCGGTCGGGTTCCACCAGCCGGGGTCGGCCGCGGCGGAACTGGGGACCGGGGCGAGCGCCACCGTCAGCAGGGTGAACAGCAGCGTCAGGACCGCCGTACGCCTTCGCCGGTGGGGGGTTCGTCGTCTCATGGCATCACTCACGTCGTCGGAAGCGAGGGTGGGGGAGCGCGACGAGAATCCCGACGTGCGGTGACGGAGTCAAGAGTCCGGGACGCTTGACCTGATAACGCGTCAACTTCGTTATGTCGCAGGGCCGGACGTGGCAGGACCGGACGGGGCCGCCGCCGCCGTGGGCAGCGTCTGCTCGGTCCAGATCGTCTTGCCGCCCCGGGTGTAGCGGCTGCCCCAGCGGTGGGTGAGCTGGGCGATCAGGAACAGCCCGCGCCCGCCCTCCTCCTCGGTCTGCGCCCGCCGCATCCTCGGCTGGGTCGAACTGCCGTCCGCCACCTCGCAGATCAGCGTGCCCGCGCGGACCAGCCGGAGCTCGACCGGACCCCCGCCGCCGTACCGCAGGGCGTTGGTGACCAGCTCGCTCGCCACCAGCTCGGTGGTGAACACCAGCTCCTCCAGGCCCCAGCCGGTGAGCTGCCGGGCCACCAGCTCACGGGCCACGGCCACGTTCTCCGGCGCCGGCTCCAGCGTCCAGCACACCGTGTCGGCCTCCGGCACCACCCGGGTGCGCGCCAGCAGCAGCGTCACGTCGTCGTCCAGCGGGCCGGGCGCCAGGGTGTCCACCACGCCCCGCCCGGTCTCGCGCAGCGGCCGCGTCAGCGGGAGCGCCGCCCGCAGCTCCCGGCACAGGGCGGCCATGCCGACGTCCAGGTCCGTCCGCCCCGGCTCGACCAGCCCGTCGGTGAACAGGGCGAGCACACTGCCCTCCTCGACCACCAGCTCCAGCCGCTCGAAGGGCAGCCCACCGACGCCGAGCGGCGGCCCCGGGCTCAGGTCCGGGTACCCGCCGGTGCCGTCCGGGCCGAGGACCACCGGCGGCGGGTGCCCGGCGCTGGCCATGACACAGTGCCGGGTGACCGGGTCGTAGGTCAGGTACAGGCAGGTCGCGCCGTACGAGTCGAAGATGCGCTCGGACCCGGACGCCTCTTGCTCCTCCTCGTCCGCCGCGTCCTCGTCCTCGTCCTCCTCGTCGCGGTCGGTGTCCTCGCGCCGCTCGTCCAGCATCAGCTGCGCGACCAGGTCGTCCAGGTGGGCCAGCAGCTCGTCCGGCTCCAGGTCGAGATCGGCCAGCGTCCGTACGGCCGTCCGCAGCCGGCCCATGGTCGCCGTGGCCTGGAGGCCGTGCCCGACGACGTCGCCGACCACCAGCGCCACCCGGGCGGAGGACAGCGGGATCACGTCGAACCAGTCCCCGCTCGCCCCGGTCGCCGCCCCGGTCGGCAGGTACACGCTGGCGGTCTGCACGGCCGCGCTCTCGGTCACCGGCGGCGGCAGCAGGCTGCGCTGCAACCGGACCGCCACCCGCCGCTCCCGCGCGTACCGGCGGGCGTTCTCCACCACCAGGGCGGTCCGGGAGGCGATCTCCCGCAGCAACGACAGGTCGTCCTCCTCGAAGGGCGGCCGGTCCGGGGAGCGCCGTACGACGATCCGCCCCAGCACGCTGTCCTGGGCGCGCAGCGGCACGCTCATCAGGTCCGGACCCGCGAGCTCCGCCTCCGGCACCGCCGCCACCGCCCGGCCGCCCTCCGGGGCCGTGGCGACCCGGCGCAGCGGAGCCGCCCGGTCGGCGCCCGGCCCGCCCGGGGCCTCCCGGGAGCCGGGGCGCTCCCGGCCGGCCAGCGCCCAGCCGGCCACGTCGACGGCGGCCACGTCCGCGAACTCGGGCACCAGCACGCCCACCAGCAGCCGTGCGGCGTCGTCCACCGACAGCGAACCGCTCAGCGCCTCCGTGCCCCGGTGCAGCAGCTCCAGCCGCTGGGTCGCCCGCTGCTGCTCGGTCACGTCCGTGAACAGCGCGGTCACCCCGATGACCCGGCCGTCCGGGGCCTGGAGCCGGAAGGCCGACAAGGACAGCACCCGGCCCTGGCGCGGATCGACGACCGTGCGCACCAGCACGTCCGCCTGTACCACCGGCACACCCGTCTCCAGCACCTCGCTCAGGAGCCGGTCGATCGCCCGGGCGTCCTGCGCCCAGATGAAGTCCCCGAGCCGGTGCCCCGCCATGTCGGCGGGCAGTCCCGTGTAGGGCAGTAGCGGACTGTTGGTCCGGACCAGTCGCAGTCGCTCGTCGAAGACCGCGAACCCCACCCGGCTCTGCAGGAACAGTTCCTGGATGAACGCGACCTCGTGCCGGCCCGCGGCCACCACCTCGGCGGGCGCGCCCAGGACCAGCCACCGGGGGCCGCCGCCCCGGGTCCCCCGGCCGACGGGGGAGATGTGGAACGAGGCCCGCAGCTCGGCGCCCTCACCCGTGCGTAGGACGGTCTCGCCGTCCCACTCCTCGGTGCCGGGCAGCCGCCGCATGTTCGGCCAGCGGCGCGGATCCGCCAGCAGGGTGCGCACGGACCGCCGGTACAGCTCGTCCGCGGACCGGCCGAGCAGCCGCTCCGCCCCGGGAGTGCAGCAGAGCACGGCACCCGTCCCGTCCAGGACGAGGGCGGCCAGATCCGCCGTGTCCCAGGGGGTCCCGCTGCCCGCACTCCGCATACACACCACACCTCACCAGGCGGTAGCGACAACCCCTGGTCAATTGTCCCGCACGGCGGCCCGGCACGGGTGGCCGACGTACGGCGCCCGGGTGACCATGAGGGAGGACCGGGGGCCCTCGCACCGGGAGGTGGCGCCGTGGACACCCGCCGTACGGACGTGCTCGTCGTGGGGGCCGGCCCGGTGGGGCTGACCGCCGCCGCGGAACTGCGCCGCCGCGGGGTCGCCTGCCGCCTCGTGGACCGGCTGCCCGCCCGGCTGCCCTACGCCAAGGCGGTCGGCGTCATGCCCCGCACCCTGGAGGTCTGGGACCGGATGGGCCTGGTCCGGGCCGCCCTGGACGCCGCCGTGCCGCTGCGCGGACAGCTCCTCTACGTCGACGGGACCGAGCGGCCGCGGACCGAGCTGGCCCTGCCGCCCGAGGTGCCGTACGGGTTCGCCGCGCTGCCGCAGTACGAGACCGAACGGGTCCTGGAGGAGTTCCTGCACACGTTCGGCACCCGGATCGAGCGCGGCACCGAGCTGGTGGGCTTCGACCAGGACACCGACGGGGTCACCAGCCGGCTGACCACCCCGGGCGGCGGCGAGGAGGAGGTCCGCTCGGCCTACCTGGTGGGCTGTGACGGCGCGCACTCGGCCGTGCGCAAGGGCGCCGGGCTCACCTTCGAGGGCGGTGCCTTCCCCGAGGCGTACATGCTCGCCGACGTGCAGCTCGACTGGGACCTGCCGCCCGGGTACGGCGTCCGCGTCCTGCACCACGGGCCCGACGGCGCCGTCGACGACCTGATGGTGTGCATCCCGCTGCCCGGGACGGGCCGCTACCGGATCTCCACCCAGGTCCCGCCCGACCGGTCCGCCACGGGCCGGGCCGGGGCCGACGGGGCCGGGGGTGCCGAGGTGGCCCACGGGCTGGAGGCCGGCCGGGGCCCCTCCCTGGCGGACATGCAGCAGGTCCTGGACCGGCTGTCGCCGCGGCCGGTCACGGCCTCGGCCCTGCGCTGGTCCTCGGTGTTCCGGATCAGCCACCGGATCGTGGACCGGTACGCCGACCGCCGCGTCCTCGTCGCCGGGGACGCCGCCCACATCCACCCGCCGACCGGCGCCCAGGGCATGAACACCGGCATCCAGGACGCCTTCAACCTGGCCTGGAAGCTCTCCCTCGCGGTGGCGGGCGCCGGCCGCCCGACCCTGCTGGAGAGCTACGACGCCGAGCGCCGGCCGGTCGGTGAGGAGGTGGTCGGCCGCACCGTGCGGAACATCAACGTGGGCGCCCGGGCCGACCCCGGCACCCCGGAGTCCGTCCTGCTGCGCGAGGCCCAGCTGCTCGTCGGCTACCGCGGCGGCCCGCTCGTGGACCGCCCACCGGCCGAGAGCGGCACCGGGCCCGTGCCCGGCGACCGCGCCCCCGACTGCGCCGGCCTGACCCAGGGCATCGCCACGTATCCGCTCCGCCTGTACGACCTGCTGCGCCGGCCGGGCCACGTCCTGCTGCTGTACGTGGACGGCGCGGAGGGCGCGGACGGAACGGGCGGCGCGGGCGAGGACGCCACGGCCGTCGGCGGCAGGCTCGACACGCTCGCGGCGACCGCGCGGGAGGCCGCCCACGGCCTGCTGGACGTCTGCGCCCTCCTCGCGGACGGTCTCCCCGACCCCGCGACCCAGGTGCCGCTCTACCGCGACACCGCGGGCGAGTTCGCCCTGCGCTACGCGGCCCGCGGCCTCACGGCCTTCGTCGTCCGCCCGGACGGCTACCTGGGCGCCCGCCTGCCGGAGCCGGACGCGGCGGGGCTGCGGGCCCACTTCGCGCGCGTCTTCCGCGCCTGAGCTCAGGGCCGGTCGGACCAGGCGAAGGCCGAGATCCGCCAGCCGTCCGCCGTACGGACGAACTGGAAGGACTTGGTCCCGCCGCCCTCGAACGGCTCACCGTCCAGCACACCGGACTTCTCGTACGTGCCGAACCGCGCGGCGACGTCGCCCGCGATCTCGGTCCGCTCGGAGGTCTCCCACTCGGAGAACCCCACCAGCCGGCCCCCGGCCAGCAGCTCCTCGCGGGGCGCGACGAACTCCTCCACCGTGTACGCCGTGAAGTCCGGGCCGGTCTTGACGACCACCCCCGTCGGCAGCATCAGCCGGCGGATCCGTGCCACGTCGGCGGCGCCGCCGGCGCGGTTGTCGAAGGCGCCGAAGAACTCGGCGGTCAGCTGGTCTATCTCGGCCTTGGACATGGCGGGACCGTAACACGCCCCGACCGGGGGACAGTTGGTGCGGGTAGGCGGCGTGGTCGAGGGGGTGCGACCGGCCGGGGGCGGTTGCTCGTACGATGGCCCCCGTGACCGCAGCCGACCAGCTCCTCAGCCGCCGCCCCGCCGGGCGCGGCTTCGTGCTGCTCGTGCTGTGTGTCCTGGCCGGACTGTTCGGGATGCACGCCCTGACCCCCGGCCCCACGGCCCCGCTCCCGACCGGCGCCCACGCCGCGATGCCCCACGCCCCGACCGCCGGCCACGGGGCCGCGGCCCACGGGGCCGTGGCGTCCGGGACCGGGGTGCCCTCGGTCTCCGGGGCGCCCGGGGCGTCCGTGGCCTCCGTGGCGGAGCCCGGCTGTGGGCACAGCGCCGGTGGCTCGGGCCATCTGCGGCACGCCGACGCCACCTGTGCCGCGGCGGGCACCGTCTCCGCCTGGACGCCGCCCGCGCCGGCCCCCGCACGGGTGGTCCGGACCGCCGGGCCGGCCCTGGCCGGCGCCCTGGCGGTGGCGACGCAGCCCGGGCGGGCCCCGCCCGACCTCGCCGAACTCCAGCTCCTGCGGATATAGGACCGCCCGCGCGGCCGCCCCTGCCCCGCCCCGCGGGCGGCGCGGCGTGCCGTGCTCCGGGCATCCCTCGTCATCCGTCAGCTGCGCGGGACCGTCCCCGGACGGACCGCGCGTCAAGGAGTTCCTCCCACCATGACCGTTCAGCGTTCCCTCGTCCGCCGTACCGCCGTCCTCGTCGCCTCCGGCGCCGCCGCCCTGACCCTCGCGGCCTGCGGCGGCACGTCCTCCGACGAGCCCACGGGCCACGGCGCCCACTCCGCCTCCGCCCCGGCCCCGGCCTCCGCGTCCCCGGGCGCGGCGCACAACGCCGCCGACACCGCCTTCGCCCAGGGGATGATCCCCCACCACCGGCAGGCGGTGGAGATGGCCGACCTGGCGCCGTCGCGGGCCGCGTCCGCCGAGGTCAAGGAGCTCGCGGCGGCCATCCGGCAGGCCCAGGACCCGGAGATCAGGACCCTCACCGGCTGGCTCACCACCTGGGGCGCCCCGGTGCCCGCCGAGGGCGCCACGGACCACTCCGCGCACGGCGCGGGCGGCGGCGGCATGATGACCGCGGCGGAGCTCGACCAGCTCAAGAACGCCTCCGGCAAGGCCTTCGACACCGCCTTCATGCAGCTGATGATCAAGCACCACGAAGGCGCCGTGGAGATGGCGAAGACGGAGAAGGCCCAGGGCGCCTTCCCGGACGCCAGGACCATGGCGGAGGCGATCATCACCTCCCAGTCCGCCGAGATCGACCGGATGAAGAAGCTCCTCGGCACGAGCTGAGCCGGCGACCGGCCCGGCCGGCGGGCACCCGCACCGGGTGTCCGCCGGCCGGGCCGCGGCGGCCCCGGATCGCGTCAGGGCGACGCGGGGCCGGCGGTCACGCCCTGCCAGATCCGCTCGTACGCCTCCCGGTACCCGGGCGGGTCCCAGGAGGTGGCGCCGCCGCTGTTCCGCGCCGTGACCACGTGGACGGGGGCGACGTACCCGCTCGGCCGCTGCCCGGCGAAGGCCCGGTTGAACTCGTCGACGATCTGCCAGCCCTGCTGCCCCAGCGGCTCGGGCACGGTGGCCGCCTGGTACTGCCGGCCGTTGATCCGCTGGAAGGCGGACGGGTCGCCGTCGCCCGCGCCCACGTTGAACGGCGGCCCGGCCCCGGGCCGGCCCGCCGCACGCAGGGCCGGGGCGGCGTCGGCGAAGTAGAGGTCGTTGACGGCGACCGAATGGGTCCAGTCCTCCCCGAACCGGGACCACAGCGAGGACACCTCCTGGGGCGTGCGCTGGGCGGCGTCCGGGATCGGGATGTTCTTCGACGCGAGCAGCCGTACGCCCGGGCAGCCGGCCAGTTCCTGCCGGATCAGTTCGGCCTTGTGCCGGGCGAACGGGATCGAGTCGTCGGTGAAGAGCACCACCCCGGCCCCGCCGCCGGACCGGGCGATGACCCAGTCCGCGCTGACCCGGGCCACGTCCTCCACCCGGGTGGTGACGTTGGTGAACAGCTTCGGAGCCGTGCTCGGCCCCGGCGAGTCGACCGCGTGCCAGCCGATCACCGGGATCCCCGCCGCCTCGGCCTGCGCGAGCTGCTGCGAGGTCAGCCGGGGGTCGAAGCCGCCGATCACGATGCCGGACGGCCTGAGGGTGACGGCCTGGCTGAACGCGGCCTGGATCCCGGCCGGGGTGCCGCTTCCGTCGATCACCCGTACGTCCCAGCCGAGGCGCGCGGCGGCCTCCCGCACGCCCTGGGCGACCCCGGCGACCCCGGGGTTCGTCATGGTCTGGGCGACGTAGACCAGGTTCTTGCCGGGGACGGCCCGTGGGCCGGTCGTCGGGCCGGTCCAGGCGGCGTCGGTGCGCTCCGCGCGCTCGACCTCCTGCCCGGCCCTGGCCAGGGCCGCCGGACAGCCGTTGCCGGACGGCGCGGCCGAGGCCGCACCGGACCCGGCGGAGGAGCCGCCCGAGCAGCCGGCGACGGCCAGGACGGCCGCCGCCCACAGGGCCGCGGTCACGGGGACGCTCTTGCGGTACGGGTGCACGGTGCTCCTCACACGGGGGCGGACGGGGACGGCTGCGGGTCCTCCTCGGCCCTGGTGCGCAGCCTGCGGCGGGCGGCGTACCCGGCCAGGCCGACGGCCAGCAGCAGCGCGCAGCCGTTGAACAGCGGGGTGGCCCAGAACGCGGCGCCGAGCTGCCCGATCCCGGCCAGGCCCACGGCCAGCAGGGTCACGGCCACCAGCGTCCCCAGCGCGTTCGCCCGCCCGGGCCGGACGGTGGTGGACCCCAGCAGCGCGCCGACGAACGCCGGCAGCAGGTAGTCCAGGCCCACGCTGGGGTTGCCGATCTGCTGCTGGGCGGCCAGCAGCACCCCGGCGAACCCGACGACCAGGCCCGACCCGGCGAAGGCGTAGATGCAGCAGCGGCGGGTCGGGATGCCGAGCAGCACCGCGGCCCGGGGGTTGGAGCCGATCACGTACAGGGACCGGCCGAGCGGCAGCCGCTCCAGCACGATCCACAGGACGGTCACCACGGCGAGCACGTAGAAGGCGGGCACCGGCAGGCCCAGGAAACGGGTGTCGTAGAGGGCGGTGAACGCGGGCGGCAGGCCCTGCGGGCCGGGGACGATCCGGCCACCCTCGGTCAGCCATCCGGTCACCGCGTACATGATGCTGCCCGTGCCCAGGGTGGCGATGAAGGAGTCGATCCGGACGAACTCGACCACGACCCCGTTCACCACCCCCGCCACCAGCCCGCCGGCCACGACCACCAGGCAGGCCGGCGGCCACGGCCAGCCCTCGTCCACGATCAGGTGCAGCACCATGACGTGGGCCAGGCCCAGCCCGTAGCCGAGGGACAGGTCGAACTTGCCGCTGGTGATCGGGATGGTCGCGCCGAGGGCCAGCAGGGCGGGGATCGACTGGTTGGACAGGATCGAGGAGACGTTGCCCAGCGTGGGGAAGGTCCGCGGCAGCGCCAGCGAGAAGACCAGGAACACCAGCGCCGTCAGGGTCAGCAGCCCGTACCTGCCGACGGCGTGCCCGTGCAGCGGCCCCGGCCGGTGGCGCGCGGGCCGGCTCCCGGGCGGCGGCGGGGGCGTCACCGGCCCGTCGGGCTTCCGGTGACCGGCGGCACGGCCGAGGCGGTCCGGGTCAGTTCGGCGACGGTCAGGGCCTCACCGGTCAGCTCGGCCGCCACCCGCCCCCGTACGAACACCAGCGCGCGGTGGCACAGATCGGCGACCTCCTCGAAGTCGGTGGACAGCAGCAGCACCGCGGGACCGGCGGCCAGGGCCCGGTCGAGCAGCCGGTGCAGCGTGGCCTTGGCCCCGACGTCCACGCTCGCGGTCGGCTCCTCCAGGACCAGCAGCCGCGGCCGCCCGCGCAGCCACCGGCCGAGGACCACCTTCTGCTGGTTGCCGCCCGACAGCGTGGCGATGGGCACCTCGCTGTCGCGCGGGCGTACCGCGAACCGCTCGATCAGCGCGGCGGTCTCGGCCCGCTCGCGCCGGGGCGCCGTCCAGTGCCGGGCCGGGGTCCCGGCCGCCCGGGCGTTGGCGAGGAAGTTCTCCCGGACCGTCAGCTCGGCGGCGCAGCCCTCCTCCTGACGGTTGCCGGCCACCAGACCGACGCCCCGCCCGACCGCCTCGGCCACCGACCGCGGACGGTAGGGACGTCCGTCGAGCAGCGCCCGCCCGCCGAACCCCGGCAGCGCCCCGGCCAGCGCCCGGCCCAGGTGGGCGTGGCCCGCGCCGGTCAGCCCCACCAGGCCGACGACTTCCCCGGCGCGTACGTCCAGGCTGACCGGCGCGGTGCGGGCGGTGGTCACCGCGTCGAGGCTCAGCACGGGCGGCCCGCCCCGCGGTACGGGGGCGCCGGCGCCGCGTCCGGCCGGCTGCCCGCCCGCGATGTCGTGGACCAGCCGGGCCGGGGCGTGTCCGGCGAGCGGGCCCTGGCTGACGATCCGGCCGTCGCGCAGGACCACGAAGGAGTCCGCCACCCGGTACACCTCGTCCAGCCGGTGGCTCACGTAGAGGATGCCGTGCCCCCGGTCGCGCAGCCCGTGCAGGACGTCGAAGAGGCGGGCGCAGTCGGCGGCCGGGAGGGTGGCGGTCGGCTCGTCCAGCACGATCAGCCGGGCGTCGCGGGCCAGGGCCCGGGCGATGGCGACCAGGGACCGTTCGGCGGGGGCGAGATCGGCGACCCGGCCGCCCGGGTCCAGGTGCCCGGCGACGAGGGCCAGGGCCTCGGCGCAGCGTTCGCGGGTCCGCCGCCACGAGATCAGGCCGAGGCGGCGCGGGTAGCCGGTGCCCAGGGCCACGTTCTCGGCGACCGACATCCACTCCACCAGGCCGAGGTCCTGGTGGATGAAGGACATCGTGCGGGCGGCGGCCTCGGAGCCGAGCGGGTGCCCGGCGACCGTCACCTCGCCCGCGTCGGCGCGATGGATCCCGGCGAGCACCTTGATCAGGGTGGACTTGCCCGCCCCGTTGGGCCCGAGCAGGGCCAGCACGCTGCCGCCGGGCAGGTCGAAGCCGACCGAGTCCAGGGCGACCGTGCCGCCGAACCGCTTGGACAGGCCCCGTACGCGCACGAGCGGGGTCGTCACGGGGTCGGAGGGCTCATGCACGGACGTCTCCGGGGCCGGCCTGGGAGGGTCTCCCGCACGGGACGGGGGCGGTGCGGCTGCTGCCGAGGATGGTACGGGAGCCGGGGCGGCATTCCCGACATGTCGGGAGCTCGCGGGCCGGGATGTCGGTGCGCGTCATGCCGCGTCCAGGGCGCACTCGGCCCAGATCACCTTGCCCCGCGGGGTGTAGCGGGTGCCCCAGGACTGGGCCAGCTGGGCGACCAGGAACAGCCCGCGTCCGCCCTCGTCGGTGCTGGCCGCCCGCCGCAGGTGCGGGGCGGTGCTGCTGCCGTCGGCCACCTCGCAGATCAGCGTGCGGTCGTGGATCAGCCGCACCTGGATGGGCTCGCCGCCGTAGCGGACGGCGTTGGTGAGCAGTTCGCTGAGCATCAGCTCGGCGGCGAACGCCAGGTCCTCCAGTCCCCAGTCGGCCAGTTGCCGGGTGACGGCCGCCCGGACGTCGGCCACCCGGGCCGGGTCGGCCGGCACGTCCCAGGAGGCGATCCGGTCGGCGGGGTGGCCGTGGGTCCGGGCCACCAGCAGGGCGATGTCGTCGGTGGGGTGCTCGGGGGCCATGGCCTCGATGACCGCCTGGCAGGTGTCCTCGGGGTTGCGGTCGGCCCGCGCCAGCTCGGTCTGCAACTGCTCCAGGGCCGCCTCGATGTCGCGCTCGCGGTCCTCCACCAGTCCGTCGGTGTAGAGGACCAGGGTGCTGTCCTCGGGGAGTTCGACCTCGGCCGTCTCGAACGGCAGCCCGCCCAGGCCCAGGGGGGGACCGGCGGGCAGGTCCAGCAGCCGGACCGAGCCGTCGGGGTGGACCAGCGCGGGCGGCGGGTGCCCGGCCCGGGCCATGGTGCACTGCCGGGTGGTGGGGTCGTAGACCGCGTAGAGGCAGGTGGCGCCGACGATCCCGGAGCTGTCCTCGGCGGTGTCGCCGCCCTCCTCGCGGTCCAGCCGCACCAGGAGGTTGTCCAGGTGGGTGAGCAGCTCGTCCGGGGCGAGCTCCAGCTCGGCGAAGTTACGGGCCGCGGTGCGCAGCCTGCCCATGGTGGCGGCGGCCAGCAGGCCGTGCCCGACGACGTCCCCGACGAGCAGGGCGACCCTCGTCCCCGACAGCGGGATCACGTCGAACCAGTCGCCGCCCACCCCCGACTCGGCGGGCAGGTACCGGTGCGCGACCTCCACGGCGCCCAGCTCGGGCAGACCGCGCGGGAGCAGGCTGCGCTGCAGCGCCAGGGCCAGGGTGTGCTCGCGGGTGTACTGGCGGGCGTTGTCGATGCACAGGGCGGCCCGGGCCGCGAGCTCCTGCGCCAGGCGGCTGTCGTCCTCGCCGTACGGGGCCGGGTCCTCCGAGCGGTAGAAGCCGGCGATGCCCAGCAGCTTGCCCCGGGCCAGCAGTGGCACGGCGATCAGGGAGTGCACCTGCTGCGCCAGGATCCGCCGGGCGTGCTCGGGGTTCTGCACGATCCACCCGGCGGCCGCGGTCAGATCGGGTTCGAGCACGGCCTCGCCGCTGGCGAGGCACCTCATGTGCGGGGTCTCGGGGCGCAGTTCCACCCGCTGCCCGACCGGGTAGAACGGGCAGTCCTCCCGGATGCCGTGGACCACCGTGCGGTACAGGTCGGCCGCGGGGGCCGCGGCCTCCTCGCCCCGCAGCACGCCCTCGGGCAGGTCGACGGTGACGAAGTCGGCCAGCCGGGGGACCGCGACCTCGGCCAGTTCCCAGGCGGTCCGGCTGACGTCCAGGGTCGTACCGATCCGGGTGCTCGCCTCCGCCAGCAGTTCCAGCCGGCGGCGCGCCGCGACCGCGTACCGGCCCACCTCGGGTTCGCCGACGAGCACCAGCCCGCGCACCTCGCCGCGGGCGGAACCCCCGGAGCCGGGCGGTGGCGAGCGAATGCACGGCGGGGGAGGTCTCACCGGTGAGCACGGCCTCCACGACCACGCCGGCCACCCCGGCCGGGCTGGTGACGGAGTGGCTCAGGAGGGTGACCCCGCGGCCGTGGG
>NZ_RPRY01000201.1 GCF_003949795.1 Streptomyces sp. WAC06614 | reverse complement strand
CCGTCGTGGGCAGCGTCGGATGTGACTAGGAGCCAGCCGCCGCCGCCCTGGCCGGACTCGCGCTGGCCCTCGGCCTCGCGGGCGCGGCCGCCGCCGCGACCGGCGAGTTCCACTGGACCGGCCCGGCCGGCAAGCCGTACTTCGTCAAGGACCTGCCGGACGGCCGCTGCTTCGACATGGCGCAGGAGGCCCGCAACGCCCGCAACAAGAGCAACACCCCCGTGGACCTCTACGCCCGGGCCAAGTGCCAGGGCACGGCGGTCCACCTCGCCCCCGGCCAGGCCGCCCCGGCCGGCACCGCGTTCACCAGCATCCGTTTCACGCCGGCGCGGTAGGCCCGGCGGGGCGCCCGCTCAGACCGGGTGGTGATCGCGCACGACGTCGATCTCCACACCCTGTTCGAGCAGCGCCTTCACCGCGCACAGCACGGTGGTGAACCCGCCCACCGTGTCGTTCACCCACTGCACGGCGTCGTCACCCGATCCCCGGAACCCGGCCTCGGTGACCTCGACGAAGGTCCCGGGCCGGTCGCCCTCCCGCGGGGTGAACCGCATCTCGACCGTGGTCGGCTGCTCGTAGTTGCCCCACGAGAACCGGATCAGCCGACCCCGCTCCACCTCCAGCACCCGCACGTCGACGGCCACCCCGTACGTCTGCCACTCCCACCGGAGTACGGCCTCCGCCACCATCGGCCCGCTGCTCGTGGTGTACCAGAACCGCGTGGTGACGGCCGGATCGGCAAACGCCTCGAACACCTCCTCGGCCGGCCGGTGGACGACCATGCAGGCGTACGCGCGCGGGGGACGGCTCAGCCACATCGGCGGACGGGATTCCTCCATACCCCCAGCATGGGCCCGACCACCCGCCGCCCCACTCAGCGACCCGCCGTGCCGCGGACCGGACAACCCGACCAGCGCACGGCACCGGTCCTCCGTGCGCGGACGCGAGCCGCAACTGCCCATGGCACGCTACGGGTTGCACATGACCACAGTCGTCGAGGCAGCCCGTCGGGGGACTCACGTGGAATCTATGTACGACGCCTTCATCTCCTACAGCCAGCAGAGGGACGTACCGCTCGCCGAGGGTCTTCAGGAGGGGTTGGAGAAGCTGGTGCGCAAGGGGTGGCGGCGGCGTCGGGTGCTGAAGGTGTTCAGGGACCACACCTCCCTGGCCGCCAGCAGTGACCTGCCGGGAAAGATCGTCGCCGGACTCGCCTCTTCCCGGTTCCTGGTGGTCATCGGCTCTCCGGAGGCCGCAGCCTCCCGCTGGGTCAGGCAGGAACTGGCCTTCTGGCGTGCCAACCGGTCCACCGACCACCTGCTGCTGGCCCACAGCGCCGGCGAGATCGCGTGGGACGCGGCGCGCGGTGACTTCGACTGGGCGCGGACCACCGCGATCCCGAGAGAGTTAAGTGGGGCGTTCAGCACTGAACCCCTCTGGGTGGACCTGCGGGCCTTCCGGGACGCCGAGGACTTCTCCTACGCACCGCGCCGCCCGTTCCGCGACAAGGTCGTCACCCTCGCCGCGCCGATCCACGGAATCGGCAAGGACGCTCTGGACAGCCGGGCGATCCAGGAGGACCTCAAGGCCACGCGCCGGATCAGGACGGCCGGGGCGGGCTTCGTGGTCCTCACCCTGGGAGCCGTGACCGCAGGGACGTACGCCTGGCAGAAGGACGGCGAGGCCTCGGAACGGGCGCGGACCGCCGCATCCCGCGCGCTCGCCTCACGGGCTCTGGAGGTGGCCTCCAGCGACCCGCGCAAGGCCGCCCAGTTCGCGCTGTACGCCCATGCCGTGGCGCCCACGGGGGAAGCGGCACAGGCCCTGGGCCGGGCCGTCGCCGCGAACGACAGCGCCACGCAGCACCTCCAGAGCGGGAACGAAGCCGTGGCTCCCTACCAGGGCGTGGGCCACAGCCCGGCCACCCGAGTGGCGATGAACCGCGACGGAACGGTGCTGGCCTACTACTCGCATCTCGAGCCTGACGCACTGAACGGCAAGTACGCCGTGCACCTCCGTGACGCCCGGACCGGTGCCCGCCTGGCCGACCTGGCCGGGAAGTCGTGGCCGCAGGACGGTGGTGGATTGGCGTTCAGCTGGGACGGACGCCTCCTCGCGGTGGAGACCCCGTTCAACGAGATCGAACTGTGGGACGTGCCGCAGCGGAAGTTGCTGCGCACGATCGTCGCGAGCGACGGCCAGGCCTTGGCCGGGGCGTTCATGAGGCTGCGCTCCTTCGCCTTTTCGGGGGACGGTGCGCGGATCGCCGCGACGTTCTACACCAGCACCGGTGACTCTTCGTACGACTTCCACCTCGGGGTCTGGGACACGGCCACCGGCCGCCAGGTCATCAAGGAGAAGGCGGTCGAGGACGGCGTGGCGCTGGCCTTCGACGGCACGCATCGGCTGCTGGCCCTGGACTCGTCGGTGGGGACCGTACGGACCCTCGACCCCGCCGCCACCACCTGGGGCGCGTCGCGCACGCTGGAGGGCTATCCGCACCTCGACCGGGACGCCCGCTTCGGGGTGACCCTCTCACCGGACGGCGCGCGGGTCTCCGTGAAGAAGAGCGGGAGCACCCGGACCGACGCGTGGGACGTCGGCTCCGGGAAGCAACTGGCTCCGGCGGCGGCCGCCAAGGCCGGGGACGGCCGGGCCCGCTTCACGGCCGACGGTCAGTCGGTGGTCATGGACGACGCCGCCGGGCGACGTCGGATCCTCGGCTCCTTCACCTACCCCGTGGTGTCCGTCGCCGCATCGGGCGACGACACGAAGGTGGTCGCCGCGTCGTCCGACGGCGCCGTCACCCTGTTCTCGGCGGTGAGTTTCCAGGCCGGTACGCCCCTCCCCAACGAAACGGCGCTCAAGCCCACCCAACTCACCGGGGACCGACGCTTCGCGGTCCGGGCCATGACCGACGGCTGGGAGGTGTGGGCCGTCGGAAGCGCAGGGACGGAGCGGATCGGCCGGATCGGGGGCCGCGAGACGCCGACCGGCAGCGGTTCGGTGAACCCGGTGATCATCTCGGCGGACCGGTCCCGCGCCGTGACCGCGGACGGCGACGGAAGCGCCTTCAGCTCGTGGAACGTACGGGACGGCAGTCGCCTCGGCACTCCTTGGCGTCCGCAACGCTCTACGACACCGGTGGCCTTCCTGCCGGACCACGTCCACTTCCTCGCCATGACGGAAAACGCCCTCCAGGTCATCGATGCGCGTACGTGGCAGGTCCGGCAGTCCCTGCCCCACAGGACGAGCGCCGAGGCACCTACGGCCGTCAGCGCGGACGGAACGACCGTCGCGCTGATCGACGGCGACGAGCTCGTCGTGTGGCGCTGGACCCCGGAGCAGGGGCTGCATCGCGTCCACCGCAGCGAGATCCTGGGCGGGACGGACTTCCGCATGTCGGTGGAACTCAGCCGGCAGGGCCACAAAGCGGTGGTCATCAACGGCGATCACCGCCTCGTCGTCTTCGACATCGCTTCCGGCCGGGTCACGCAGGGGGCCGCCGTCTCGCCGGAGGGCCAGGACGGTGTCGCCTTCAGTCCCGACAACTCCCTGCTCGTCCACGCGTCCGGGACCGGGAACGACGCGGTTCTGCGCTTCTGGGACGCCGCCACGGGCGAGGAGCGGGGCAGCTGGGCCATGACGGGCCACGGAGGCGGAGGCGTGACGACCTTCAGCGCGGTGGACGGTTCCGTGCTGACGATGGGAGCGGACGGTTCCCTCGTGCGGCGCACGGTGGACATCGGCGCCTGGCGCTCGATGCTGTGCGCGCTGGCCCCCGAACCGCTCCCGACCGGAGAGTACGACCGCTACCTGAAGGGCATGAAGGTCGAAGCGCCGTGCCGCACTCAGCAGCCCGCGCGCCCCTGACGGCCGGGCCTGGTGCGGAAGGTGCGGCGGTAGGTGTCCGGGGGGACGCCGATCGTGCGGTGGAAGTGGCGGCGGAGGGTCGTGGCGGTGCCCATGCCGGTGGCCGTGGCGATCGCGTCGATGCTGTCGTCCGTGGTCTCCAGCAGTTCCTGGGCGTGGCGGATCCGCTGGGTCAGCAGCCACTGCAGCGGGGTCGTGCCGGTGACCGCGCGGAAGTGGCGGCCCAGGTGGCGTGAGCTCATGCGGGCCCGGCGGGCCAGGTCCTCCACGCTCAGGGGACGGTCCAGGCGCTCCATCACCCAGGGGAGCAGGTCGGCGAGGGGGTGGTGGTCCGGGGCCGGCACCGGGGTGGTGACGAACTGGGCCTGGCCGCCGTCCCGGTGCGGCGGGACGACCAGGCGGCGGGCCACGGTGTTGGCGACGGACGAGCCGCGGTCGCTCCGGACGAGGTGGAGGCACAGGTCCATCGCCGCGGCCTTGCCGGCGGAGGTGAGCACGCTGCCCTCGTCCACGTAGAGGACGTCCGGATCCACCCGGACCCCGGGGTACCGGGCGGCCAGCTCCCCGGTGTGGGCCCAGTGCGTGGTCGCCCGCCGGCCGTCGAGCAGGCCGGCGGCGGCCAGCACGAACGCCCCGGTGCACAGGGAAGCCACGCGGGCACCGGCCTCGTGGGCCGCGCGCACCGCTTCGACCAGCTCGGCCGGCGGGTCCACGGCCAGGTCGGCCCAGCCGGGGACGATCACGGTGCCGGCCCGGGCGAGGTGGTCGAGGCCGTGGTCGGGGACCAGGGCGAACCGGCCGAACCGGACGGGGCCCGGGCCGCAGACGTCGAGGTCGTACCAGGAGCCGGCCAGGGCGTCCGGGGCGGAACCGAAGACCTCGTGGGCCAGGGCCAGTTCGAAGTGCAGCATGCCGTCGGTGACGGCGAGCGCGACGGAGTCCACGTCCGGAAGTGTAGGGGTCGCCTGGTTCCGGACGCGTTCGGCGACGGGCGGGGGTCAGGCCACCGGGGTGGCGGCGAGTTCGATCACCTCCGCGGGGCACGCGCGGAAGGCCGGGCTCGCCGCGTCGGCCGCGATCACGTGCGGGGTGACGTCGTGCGCGGCGAGGGCCGACCGCGACGCCCATCGCTCGACGAGGACGAAGCGGTCGGGATGGCCGCTGACCTGGTGCAGGTCGTACTGCAGGCAGCCCTCCTCGGCGCGCACGACGGGGGCGAGGCGCCGGAACGCCTCGATCTGCTCCTGGCCGCGGCCGGGGAGCGTGGTGATCAGGATGTGGAGCCGTACGGGTTCGGACATGGGCCGGAGCGTAGAGCGGGGGTGATCGTCTCCGGCAGCGGATTTCAGTCCTTGGGACGCGGCGGGTGCAGCGGGACCGGGACGCGGGTCAGGCGGACGCCGAAGTGGGTCCGGTAGGCCGCCAGGAGCTCCGCGTCGTCGGTGAGGTCGGTCTCCGTCCGCTCGCCGTCGACGGTGGTGATGAGCCGGCGGCCGCTGACGGTGATGCGGCCGTCGGGCGTGAGCAGCGAGCACAGCGGGGACTGGGTGAAGGGCGACGTGGGTGAGGTGCGGTGCCACCAGGCGCCGGCCGTGAAGTCGGGGAGGACCCGGGGGCGCAGCTCCAGGCGGTAGCGGGGCGTGCCGTCCTTGAGCACGTCCAGGTCGCCGTCCTGCGTGGGCACCATCCGGAAGGTCCCGCCCGGGTCCTTCTGGTCCTCGTGGTCGTCGAAGGCGAGCGGGTGGTGGCTGTGGTCGCCGAAGCCGACGTCGGCCAGCCAGCGGCGGCCGTCGGGCGTGGTGATCCGCAGTGCGAGGTGGTCGTACGGGATCCCGGGCCGGCCGTCCCGGCCGTGGACCCGGCCCTGGAGCAGCTCGACCTCGTAGCCCAGGGCGGCGAGCAGCAGGGCGAAGCCGCCGTTGAGCTCGTAGCAGAAGCCGCCGCGGCGGGCGTCCACGATCTTGGCGAGGAGGGCCTCGTCGTCGAGCGAGAGGTCCTCGCCCAGGTGGATCGAGAGGTTCTCGAACGGGATCGTGCGCAGGTGGCGCAGGTGCAGGTCGTGGAGGGCCTCGACGGTGGGCGCGGCCGGGCGGTCGGCCCCGATCCGGTCCAGGTAGGCGTCGATGCGGGCGGGTGGCAGACGGTCCATGATCAGAGTCTCCCCGGGAGCCCCGCCCGCCCGCCATGGGTCCTTTGACCTAGGCCCCGCACCGGGACCGGACTATGAGTTGTCTGTGAAGTGCGCGAGATGTGGGACTGGGGTGGGGGAGGTGTGGCGAGAAGGCCTATATTCGTACGAACCATCCATGCGCGGCCCTGCTGCGGGTGAACAGGGGGGTACGACCGCCATGGCGGAGAGCGACGGTGTCATGGACGCCGGGACGGAGTCCCGTGCTGCCCGCAAGGCCGCCGACAAGGCACGGAAGAGGGCGCAGAGCCGCAAGCGGCTGGGCGTCGGAGCCGCCGTGCTCGCGGTGGGCGGGGTCGCCGCCACCGGATACGTGTTCACCTTCAGCGGCTCCTCCGATGCGCAGGGCGACGCCCACCTCGCCTCCCCCGCGTCCCCGGGCGTCCCGTCCAACGGCCCCATGGCCAAGAAGGGCCGGAAGGAGAACTGGGACGGCAAGGTGGAGGTCCTGGGCGACGGCTCCACCTCGTACACGGGACCGCAGCCGGGACAGCTCAAGGCGGAGCGGCTGAAGCCGGGGGAGAAGCCGCCGCAGTTCGTGGTGTTCTCCTGGGACGGTGCGCTGGAGGGTGACGACCACCTGTTCTCGCACTTCCGGCAGGTGGCCAAGGAGTCCGACGCCCACATGACCTTCTTCCTCACGGGCATCTATCTGCTGCCGGAGGCGAAGAAGTCGCTGTACCGGCCGCCGCAGCACGACCAGGGCGCGGCGGCGATCTCGTACCCGACGGTGCCGCACGTGAAGTCCACGCTGGCGCAGCTGCGCGGGGCGTGGAAGGACGGCAACGAGATCGGCTCGCACTTCAACGGGCATTTCTGCGGTCCCAAGGGCGGCGGGGACTGGTCGGTGGAGGAGTGGACCAGCGAGGTCGACCAGGCCTACGGGTTCATGAAGAACTGGAAGACGAACACCGGCTTCGCCGGCGAGCAGCCGCTGCCGTTCGACCCGGACCTGGAGGTCGTGGGCGGGCGCGCGCCGTGCCTGGAGGGACAGAAGAACCTGATCTCGGCGGTCAAGCCGTACGGGTGGCGCTACGACGCGAGCTCCTCGGGCGACTTCCAGATGTGGCCGTCGAAGAAGGACGGCATATGGAACTTTCCGCTCCAATTGGTGCCGTTGCAGGGCAAGGAGGTGCAGGTGCTGTCGATGGACTTCAACTTCCTCTACAACCAGTCCGGCGACAGCACCAAGGGCGACCCGTCGAAGTACGCCGCCTGGCAGACGCAGACGCGCATGTCGTACATGAACGGATTCAACCGGGTCTACAACGGCAGCCGGGCGCCGATGTTCGTCGGCAACCACTTCGAGGACTGGAACGGCGGGATCTACATGAAGTCCGTCGAGGACGTCATGCGGGAGGTCTGCCCGCGCCAGGACGTGCGGTGCGTGTCGTTCCGGGAGCTGGCGGACTGGCTGGACGTCCAGGACCCGAAGGTCCTGGCGCAGCTGCGGATGCTCGACCCGGCCCAGGCGCCGGACTGGCAGACGCTCATCAAGTAGCCGCTCATCAAGTAGCCGCTCATCGGGTCGAGGCTCAGCAGCTCGACGCTCATCACAGGCAGGAGCGGAGGGGCGCGACCGCCCCTCGCCCTACTTCACCGCCTTGACGTAGTCCCCCCACAGGCTCACGGCCCGGTTGCTGGCCGGGGTGGTCGGGGCGTCGCCGCCCAGGCCCGTCAGGGGCAGCGGGATCAGGTCGGTCAGTGCCATCCGGTAGACGACCACGGCCATGGTCTCCTGCTCGGTGGTGGCCACGAACCAGCCCGCGGTGTTGGCCGCCGTGGTCCCGGTCTTGCCCGCCGCACCCGGGTGGGCCTTGGCCACCGCCTTCGCGGCGCCCTCGCTGACGGACGCCTTCAGGGCGTCGGTCACCGCGCGTGCGGCCTTCGCCGACATGGCCCGGTTCGCCTTGGGTGCGGCCAGCGGGACCGGGGTGCCGCCGCGGGTGGCCGACCGTACCGAGTAGGGGTCGGTGTGCATGCCGTCCGCGGCGAAGGACTGGTAGGCGCTGGCCATCCGGATCGCGCTGGGCGTGGAGTTCTCCCCGACCGCGAAGTTCGGGATCCGCGGCCCCAGGCTCGACGGCAGCAGCCCGGCGCGTTCGGCGTACGTCTCCACCTGGTCCAGGCCGACGTCGAGGCCGAGCTGCAGCAGCGGGGTGTTGACCGAGTTGGCCACGGCCTGGTGCAGGGTGACCTGGCCCCAGTTGCGGCCGCCGTCGTTACGGCCCTTGACCACCTTGCCGCTGCGGTCCCAGTACGGGCCCTCGGGGGTCTGCACGGTCACCTGGTCGTTGCCGTCGTAGACGCTGGTGGGGGAGACGGGCGTACGGGCCTTGCCGCGGGTGCGGACGATGCCCTCGTCGAGGGCCGCCGCGTAGACGATCGGGGTGAACGCCGAGCCGACCGGGATGGTCGTCGCGTTCGCCTGGTTGAAGCCCTGCTTGAGGTAGTCGGGCCCGCCGTACACGGCGAGGAGCCGGCCGTCCGGGGCGATGCTCGCGGCGCCGATCTTGGCGAACTTGTCGCTGTCGGGACGCTTCTCGGGATCGAAGTCCTTCTGCGCCTCCTGGACCGCGGCGGTCAGCGCCGTCATGCGGTCCTTGTCGAAGGTCGTGTAGATCTGGTAGCCGCCGAGGTCGAACTCGGACTCCTTGATGCGGCCGGCCTTGACCGTGTACGCCTTGGCCATCTCCACCAGGTAGCCGGTCTGCGCGCCCGGCACACCGGCCAGGGACGTCGCCGAGGGCTCGGGGAAGGTCCGGTACGTGGCGCGTTCGGCGGCCGACAGCTGGCCCGTCTCCACCATGCGGTCCAGGATCCAGCTCCAGCGCTCCACGGCCCGCTCGCGGTTCTCCGGGCCGATGGCCGGATCGAACAGGCCCGCGCCCTTGAGGAGGGAGGCCAGGAAGGCGCCCTCGCTGGGGTTGAGCTGGGAGACGTCCTTGCCGTAGTACGCCTGCGAGGCGCGCTGGATGCCGTAGGTGCCGCGGCCGAACCAGCTGGTGTTCAGGTAGTCCTGGAGGATCTGGTCCTTGCTCTTCTCGTTGTCCAGCTTCAGCGCCAGCAGGACCTCGGTGAACTTGCGGGAGAGGGTGCGGTCCTGGTTCAGATAGGCGTTCTTCACGTACTGCTGGGTGATGGTGGACCCGCCCTGGGTCTCGCCACCCGTCACCGCCGCCTTGACGGCGCGCAGGACGCCGGAGGGGGAGACTCCGGGGTCGGAGTAGAAGCTGGCGTTCTCGGCGGCGAGGACGGCGCCCCGGACCTTCGGCGGCACCTTGTCCAGCGGCATCTCCGACCGGCTGACCCAGCCGGTCCGGGCCATCGTGGAGCCGTCCGCCCAGTAGTAGACATTGTCCTGCTGTGTAGCAAAGGAGTTGAGATCGTCGGGTATGTCCGTCACGGCGTACGCCAGGGTGACGAAGCCCGTCATGGCGACGAACGCGTACACGCAGGCGCCCAGCCACTGGCGGCCCGACGGCGCCCACCGGCGCCAGCCGGTACGGCCCGGCCGGGGGTAGGCGGGCCGCAGCCGGCGCAACTGCGTACGGGCGGTGCTGAGGGCCGGTGCGAGGGCGGCGGGTACGCGCACGCCGCGCGTGAGGCGCGCCGCGCGCGCGGATATTCCGGTTGCCGGGCGCGCCTTGCGGCGCGCGCCCCGTGATCTTCCCGTTCGGACCGGTTCCCGCCTGCCCACTCCGTTTGCTCCCTCTGCCGTGCTTGCCCACACCCTAGAGGCATTGCCTGTGAGCTTGCTGAGCCGGTCCAGGTCGTTCCGCTGTCGTTGGCAGGGACGGAACAAGACGGGGTCCGGCTGTGCGAAGATTCCGTCCCCCGGTCGTGTGTTACCGGGTGACAAGGGGAAACACAGTGATACCTAGAAGGTTCAGGCCCGCTGCGATAGCCGGCCTGACCGTAGCCGTCGTGTCCGGAAGCTGGTTCGCCTATTCCGCTTCGGCGGTTTCCGGGCCCCGGACGGCCGACCGCGCCACCTCCGACGCCTTCGCCCACATCGCCGACGAGGTGCTCTCGCAGCGCACGCAGGCGCTGGTCGACGGTCAGCAGGTGCGCCACGGCTCCGGCAAGGCCAACAACAAGACCCGACTGTCGGCGGAGCTGAAGAAGGACCAGGACGCCGCCATCCGGTCGCTGCAGTCGCGCAAGACGCGGCTCGCGGAGCTCGGCGAGGCCTACACGGCCGCCGACACCCGTGTCGCCGTGGACAAGGCGACGGTCACGGGGGGCAAGGCGACCGTCCAGGTCACCGAGCACACCACGCTCACGTACAAGAAGCTGCGCGGGGACGAGCCGGACAACACGGACTTCCGGACGCGTTACGAGCTCACCCTCAGCAGCAAGAAGGGCGGTGGCTGGGAGCTGACCTCGATCAAGTCCCAGGACGCCGGCCCGGTCGCCGTCAACGAGCCGGTGGCCGCCAAGGCGGCCACCGTCACCGACGACGGCAACCAGTACCCGGACGGTACGCCCGCCTCCACGAAGTACCCCGCTCCGGCCTCGGCCCCCAAGGTCAAGACCGGCGGCGCGTACGACTACAACGCCATGGCGAAGTACGCGGAGAAGTACTGGAGCAGCTACAACCCGGCGTACCGCAAGTTCAACGGCTCCGGCGGTGACTGCACCAACTTCATCAGCCAGGCCCTGAACGCGGGCGGCTGGAAGCCGGTCCCGGGCTCGTCGACGGACTACCGCAACTGGTGGTACGACGCGAGCAAGGGCCAGAGCCAGTCGTGGGTGGGCGCCAACGAGTGGGCCTGGTTCACACTGTCCAACCAGCGGGCCACGAACCTGGCGAACGTGTACCAGATGGACATCGGGGACATCCTGCAGGCGGACTTCAACAAGGACGGGTCCAAGGACCACTCCATGATGGTGACGTACCGTAGCAGCAAGGGCATGCCCTACCTGACGTACCACTCCACCAACACGTACCGTAAGTCGCTCGCGAGCGTGATCGCGTCCTACCCGGACGCGCGTTACTTCGCGTACCGCACCTGACGGTCGTCGTCCCCCGGCCCTGCCCGCCCCGGGCTCCCCGCGGCGGGCAGGGCCGGGCCGGCCCCGGCGCCCCTCCCGGGGCGACCGGGGCCGCGCGGCAGCAGTGCCGCCGGTACGAGCCCCAGCCCCGCCAGCGCCGCGAGGAACAGCAGCGCCCCCGGCGCGGTCCCCGCGCCCGCGGCGACCGCGATGCCGAGCGCGGGGCCCACGTTCATCGCGGTCTGCTTGAGCCCGCCGACCACCCCCGCGTACCCGGGCGGGGCGTCACCGACCACGGTCCCGGTGGCCGTCACCATCACGGCGGCGAAGCCCGCCCCCAGCACCCCGAACGCGACGGTGACCGCCGGCCCCGCCCAGCCGCCCAGGCCCGCGACGCCCGCCACGACCAGGGCCGTGCCCGCCAGCGCGGTCCGCCGCGGGCCGCAGCGGCGCAGCAGCAGCCCGGCGGCCGGCGAACCCAGCACCAGGCAGGCGGTCAACGGCAGCACCAGCAGACCCGTGTCCAGCGGATCGAGCCCGCGCCGCTCCTGGAGCAGGAACGTGGCGGTGAACAGCGCCCCGAACATCCCGCCCGAGACGCACAGCAGCAGCGCCATGGACGCCGCCACCGGCACCGACCGGGCCACGGCCACCGGCACGAGCGGCTCCGCCGACCGCCGTTCGGCCCGTACGAACCCCACCGCCAGCGCCACGGTCCCGCCGAGCCCGAGCAGGGTCGGCCCCGCCGCCCACCCGTGCACCGGTACGCCGGACAGGGCGTGGACGAGGCAGGCGAGGGCGGCGGCCAGCAGGGCGGCGCCGGACCACGGCACGGGCGCGGCGGCGGTGTCCGCGGCAGCGGTGTCGCGGCGAGGAGCCGGCGCCTTGACGGCCAGGGTCACCACGGCGATCAGCAGCGCGATCGGCACGTTGAGCACGAACACCGTGCGCCAGCCGGCCTCGGCGACCAGGAACCCGCCGAGCAGCGGCCCGGCCGCGGCGGCCACCCCGATCGCGCCGGTGCGCACCGCCACCGGCCCGGCGAGCCGGTCCGGCGGGTAGGCCAGCCGCAGCAGCGCGAGGGTCGCCGGCTGCAACAGGGCCCCGAACACGCCCTGCGCGGCCCGGAGCCCGATCACCCAGCCGACCCCGGGTGCGAGCGCGATGCCCGCCGAGGTCCCGGCGAAGCCGAGCACCCCGACCAGCAGCAGCCGGCCGTGTCCGACGCGGTCCCCGAGGCGGCCGGCGACCACCAGGAACGCGGCCACCGCCAGCAGATAGGCCGTGCTCGTCCACTGCACCTGCGCCACGCCGGCCGCGAGATCGCGGCCCAGCGCGGGCTGCGCCACGCTGAGCACCGTGCCGTCGAGGGCGACCAGCATCGCACCGGCGACGCTGACCACCAGGGCGAGCCGCCGCCTCACGGGGCCGCCGTCCCGAGGTGGGCGTCCAGGGCCGCGTCGACGACCCGCTCGACGAGCCCAGGCCGGTCCTCACCGAGCATCAGGGGCAGGCTGCCCCAGGCCCACAACTGGGCGACCCCGTGCAGATTGGCCCACAGTGCGGCGGCCGTGACCTCGGCCTCCTCGGCCTCTGCCGCCGGCCGGCAGCGGGACACCAGGGAGACGAGCTGTCCGAACAACGGTCGTGTCGCCGCGCGCAGCCGCGGCTGCCCGGTGTCCTCCTGGCCACTGCTGTCCAGCAGGTCGTGGCGGAACATCAGCTCGAACATCCCGCGCCGCTCCAGCGCGTACCCGACGTAGACCGTCGCCAGCGCCCGGGCCTGCTCCCGCGGCGGCGCCGTGGGCGCCACCGCGGCCGCGAACCGCTGACCGAGGTCGGCGAAGCCGCGCCGCGCGATGGCCGACAACAGGGCGTGATGCGTGGGGAAGTACCGCCGGGGCGCCCCGTGCGACACCCCCGCCCGCCGGGCGATCTCCCGCAGCCCGACGGCCCCGCTCCCCCCGTCGAGGACCAGCTC
>NZ_RPRY01000200.1 GCF_003949795.1 Streptomyces sp. WAC06614 | reverse complement strand
CCGCCGAGATGCTCGCCCAGACCGCCCATCTGCTGCGTGAACTCCCCGACTCCGGCCGGGAGTCCACCACCGTCGCCGATGCCCTGCGGGCGCTCCTACGGGCCCGAAGGGGCCGGTGGAACCGGTCGCATCGGTGACCGGCTCGTCGAGGGGGTCGCCGACGCGTGGGAGGTGGGCCTCGAAGGCGATCAGGGACTCCGGGCGGGGTCGTACCGGCCCGGTTCCCGGGCCCAGCAGGGCTTCCAGGTCCGGGTCCGGGCCGCTGTCGGCCCAGGCCGCGAACTGGCCCGGGGCCAGCCATTCGTAGGCCGCCGCGTCCAGGGCGCGCCCGGCCAGCGTGGTCAGCAGATGGCCCAGCGGGGCCGCCGGGTCCACGGTGACGTGCAGCGGTACGGCACTGCGCAGCGGCCCGGGCAGCCGGTCGGCCCCGTCCAGGGCGATGCCCCGCCCGGAGACGGCGGCGGCGAAGCAGACGGGCGAGGGCCGCCCGTCCGCCGCCCCGGGCGCGGCCCGGTGCAGCTGCAACGCCCATGCCAGATGCACGGCCGTACTCTCTCCGGCCCCCCGCAGGGCCGCCCAACTCCGCAGCCGATGCGCCTCGTACGGACTCAACCACTGCCGCACCCGGCCGTACCCGGCCCCGACCACAGACCTGGGCGGGCCCTCAAGCCCGGCCGCAGGCCCGGGCCGCGCCCCGCGCGGAACCGCGGGCTCGGCCGCAGGACCGGCCGCGGCCGCAGGCCGGGGCCGCGCCCCGCGCGGGACCGCAGGCCCGGGCGGGACCGCAGGCCCGGGCGGGACCGCAGGCCCGGGCGGGACCGCAGGCCCGGGCGCAGGCCCGGCCGCAGGCCCGGGCCGCGCCCCGCGCGGAACCATGGGCTCGGCGGCAGCCCCAGCCGCACGTCCGGCCGCGGCCGCAGGCCCGGGCCGCGCCCCGCGCGGGACCGCAGGCCCGGCCGCACGTCCGGCCGCAGGCGCAGCCCCGGACACGGCCGCAGGCCCGGGCGGGACCGCAGGCCCGGCCGCAGGCCCGGGCCGCGCCCCGCGCGGAACCATGGGCTCGGCCGCAGGCCCGGCCGCGGGCACGGGCCCTGCCGCGCCCGGGATCGTGGCCCCGGTGGCCCCGGTGGCCCGCCCCGGCAGGGTGGTGGCTCCGGTGGACTGGACGGCGCGGGCGGTCCAGAAGGCGCGGGCCGGGGCCAGGTCGCGGGTGGCGAGCCAGTGGGCGTGGTCGCGCAGGTCGGGGCGGCGTTCGCCGCCCGACGGGCGGCCGTCGGCGGCGTAGGCGCGGTGGAAGGAACGGCGCAGCAGCCGGACGCTCCAGCCGTCGAGCAGCGCCTGATGGGAGGTCAGCAGGATGCGGAAGACGTCGTCCGGTTCCTCCAGGACGGCGATCCGCAGCGCGCCGCCGGGCTCGTGCAGCGCGAACGGCCGGGTGCGCTCGGCCAGCAGCAGCGCGTGCCAGTCGGCGCTGCCGCGCGGGTGCCGTTCCACCCGCGGGTGCGCGGAGGCGTGGACGGCAACCAGCGGCGGTGCGCCGGGCACGGCGGGCCGGGCCAGCGACGCGCGCAGCACCGCCTCGGTGGCGTACAGGCGCTGCCAGGCCGCGGTGAACCGCCGCGCGTCCAGCGGCCCGTACCAGCGCCAGTGCAGCTGCTCCACGTACAGCCCGGCTCCCGGGTGGGTCAGCGCGTCCAGCAGGATCTCCTGCTGGACGGGCGTGGCGGGCCACACCCCGCCCCTGGGCCACGACCCCTGCCGGGTCTGCGGCCCGTCCTCGGGTCCCCGGGCGTGCCCGCGCACGCCCCCCGGCTCCGCTTCCGCCGCGGCGCCCGGCCCGCGGCCCGGCCCGAGGCCCGGCCGGCCGGCGGGACGGTCGGCCGCCCGCCCGGTGGCTTCCGGGACGGGGCCCGTCAGCAGGTCCGACAGGGCCCCCGCGGCGCCGTCGTACGGATCGGGCAGGACCACCGTGTGGTGCGTCGGCGTGTGCCGGTGGAGCGCCAGAGGGCGCGGGAGACGGGCCAGGGCGGCCGGGGCGAGCGGGCCGTGGAGGTCGAGCGAGGGCGGGGGGCCGGGCGTGACGACGACGGTCACGGCCACGGTGGCGGCCATCTGGATTCCCCTCCACTTCTCGGCTCGACGGGTCGACTGATCTTTTTCCAAAGGCGAGGGAGTTTGCGAGATCTGCCCACATATCCCTGACACGTTCGTGACGTCTGGTGGTGCGCCTAGCCCTCCGCGAGGACCTCCTCGACGACGCTGAGGAAGCCCTCGTCGAGCATGGTGTGCACGGCGGTGTCGGCGGCCGGGTCGAGTCCGGCGTCGTGACAGGCCACGCTGAGCAGATAGCGCCCCAGCACGTGGTGCGTGCCGAAGGACCACTCCCCGCGGGCCGCGGGCCGTCCGTCCGGGGCGATCAGCTCACCGCTGTCCAGGCCGAAGCCGAACTCGTTGAAGTCCAGCCTCAGCCCTTGTCCGAGTGCCTTGGTATAGGCCTCCTTGAGGGTCCACAGCCGGAGCATCTCCGCCGCCCGCCGGTCGGCGGGCAGCCGGGCCAGTCCTGCCGCCTCCGCGGGCGTGCACACCCGGTCGTGCAGCAGCTCGAAGGACATCCGCCGGTCGGCCGGTTCGGCGTCCACGCCGATCCGGCCCGTGCGGCTGACCCCGACCGCGATCAGGTCCTCGGTGTGGCTGAGGCTGACCTCGATCTGGTCCAGGCCCCGGATGTAGGGGCGCCCGCCGATCCGGTACGACAGGTCCAGCGCGGCCGGTTCGGTGCGCAGCGCCGCGGCGGCCGTGTACTTGACCACCATCCGGGAGGTGACGAAGCGGTAGCGGATGGCGGCGTCGGCGGTGCGCCGGTAGCGCTGCCAGTCCCGGCCGAGCAGCGGCCGCAGCCCCGCGTCGGACAGGGCGGCGGTCAGCCATTCCCCCCAGGTCGCGTAGACCACCGCGTGCCCGTGGCCGGCCACCCCGTCGGCGACCTTGTCCCAGGGCCCGTCGGGCCCGGTGACGTGGAACGGCGGCGCGACCCCGGTCCCGCTCATCGCCCCGCCTCCGTCCCCCGGGCCCCGTACGCGGTGCCCGCCAGGTCGCAGGAGCGGCCGGTGCGGTACCGGAGCACGAGTTCCTCCAGGACCCGCGGCACGCAGTCCTCGGGCAGTTCGGGCACGGCGATGCCGAGCCGGCCGCCGAGCCGGGTGAGCGCGAGGACCGCCCAGGCGGGGTCGGCGAGGAAGGCGTCGCCGGCGGCGCCGGAGCACTGGCCCTCCCAGACGCCGAGCACCGCCGCGGCGGCCAGCAGCAGCGCGTACCGGTCGCTGAGCACCACGGCGGCGGGCAGGTCGGGACCGGCCAGGACGTGGGCGCGCAGCGCCCGTAGCTCCCCGACGAACTCCTCGGCGAGCTCCGCGAGGGCCGCGAGGTGGCCGCCGGCGGACCGGTGGACCTCCAGGCGGCCGGCGGCGGCCACCAGGGTGGCGGACAGGACGTCGTGGCCGCCGGCCGCGCCGAGCAGCCGGTAGTCGAGCTCCGGCAGTTCGGCGTCCGGCCGGAACAGGGTCGGCGGCGGCTCCTGCGCCCGCAGCCAGGACCGCTCGGCCAGCAGCGGGAGCTGCGGGACGATCACCGCGTGGCAGGCGGCGTTCCCCGCGTGCCCGAGCCCGGCGACGGGCAGGTCGCGCACGAGCTTGTCCAGGGATCCGTAGCGGGCGCTGCCGTGCTCGTAGCCGTGCGCGCCGAGCACGGAGGCCAGTTCCTCCAGGTCCTCCCGCAGCAGGTCCGGTACGACGTACTTGACGGCGGCGGCCAGCACATGGGCGCGTTCCGGCAGCAGGGACAGCGCACGCAGGCCCACCAGGGACATCGCATCGGCGGCGAGCAGGTCGGCGAAGACCCCGGCGAGCGGTGTGCGCCAGCGGCGGGCCATCGGCCGGCTCCGGCCGGCGGTCACCGAGTGGACGGCGGAGTGCAGCACGGTGTCGGCGGCGGCCACCGCCAGGGCCGGGATGACGCACCGGTTGACCTGGAAGGTGCGCAGCGCCAGCGCCACGCCCTCGCCGGGGCGGCCGACGAGGGCGTCGGCGGGCAGCGCGCACGCGTCGAAGCGCAGGCCCGAGAACAGGCCGCCGCGCATCCCCGCGGTGGTGACGCGCGGCAGGTGCGTGAGGCCCGAGGCGACCTGGTCCGGGCGGACCAGGAGCACCGAGTGGCTGCGGGCGGTCCGCCCGGGTGAGGTCCGGGCGTACACGACCAGGGCGCCGGCCCGGGCGGCGTTCATGATCACGTCCTTGCGGCCGCTGAGCACCGGGCCGCCGCCGGGGCCGCCCGGGGCGGGCGCGGCGGTGAACTCGTCGCGCAGGATGCCGTTGGCGTGGGCGAGTTCGTGGTGCACGATCGCCGCCCGGCCGCCGCCGAGCAGCAGCGCGGCGGTCTCGGCGCGCTGGGGCGCCGTGCCGGCCGCCCAGACGGCGGCGGTGGCGAACAGCGAGGTGATGCCGTGCCCGAAGCCGAGGGCCGCGTCCCGGCGGAAGACCGGGCGCAGCGCGGTGACCAGCAGGTCGGCGCGGGTGAGCCGGCCGCCGAACTCGGCGGGCACGAACTCGGCGCCGACCCCGGCCCCGTCGAGCAGTTCCTCGGTGGCGTAGGGCGGTTCGGCCCGCCGGTCGGCGTCGAGGAGGGCGGCGAGCCCGTGCGGGTTGGCGGGGTCGTACGGATCGCCGAGCAGCTCCTCCAACCGGCGCGCCCGCGCCGCCGCGGCCTGCCGGCCGCCGTCGGCGCGGGGCGCCCTCCCGGGTGCGGACGCGGGCGCGGGGGCGGACGCGGACCCGGGCGCGGGGGCGAGAGAGTGCGTCATGGTCACTCGTCTCCCGGTCTGTGGGTGGTCAGAGGGTGCGTATGGCGGATTCCGCGTGCCGCTTGGCCAGTTCGAGGGTGGCGGTGCTGTTGCGTCCGAGGGCCTCGCGCACGTAGGCGCGGGCCTGGTGGACGTCGGCGCCGGGGCCGAGCACCCGCTCGAAGGCCTCCTCGCGCAGCAGGACGCTGTGCTGGGAGGTCACCGTCACGCCGGTCTCGTCGGCGACCACCGACCACTCGCCGGTGTGGGCCTCCATCAGCAGCGGTGTCCTGGTCTGCTTGTAGACGATGCGCCAGGCGTGCGGGAAGCAGATCCGGACCGAGTCGGTGGTGTGCACGGACCCGTCGGCGGTCCGGGTGTCCATGCTCATCACCTGGACGCCCGGCAGGTCCTCGGCCACGTCGACGCGGGCCACGTGCGGGACCCGGTCGGGCCAGTCGGCGACCCCGTAGAGGAAGTCGTAGACCAGCTCGGCGGGCCCGTGCGTGCGCACCGAGTCCTCGAACGTCAGCAGCAGCCCGTCCAGGCGCCGCCACTGCTCGGCGGTCTCCTTGAGCTGGGCGAGCTCGGCCCGGCTGTTGGTGTCGGTGGCCAGCAGCAGCCAGGCGACCTCGTCGGGACGGTCGCCGACGGTGGTGAACTCGTGCTCCAGCCGCAGCCGGCACCGGTCGGTGCCGCGCTCCTCGACGGTCCAGGTGCCGCCCATGGACCCGGCGGGCGCGGCGGGCAGCTCCTGGAGGAACTCGATCCGCATCCGGCCGTGGTCCAGCGTGCGGCGCGACAGCCAGGACTTCACGGCCCCGTTGGCGGTCACCCACATCTGGAACCGGTCCAGGACGCCGTCGAAGTCCAGCCGTTCGACGTGGACGCTCGGCGGTACGAACAACGGCCACTGCGTGGTGTCCGCGATCAGCCCGTAGACCACTGCGGCCGGAGCCGCCACGTCGATCTCGTACGACGTGCGGTGCACTCGCTCACCCGACATCGGCTCAACCTCCCTGACCTCGTGCCCCGACCTTCCCGCCCCCCGCCGGAGGGCCGCCGGAAGTCCGCTCGAGGCCCGCTCCAGACGCCCCGGACACACCACCGGCCGGCGAGCACGGGGCTCGCCGGCCGGTCCACGGCAGGGCGCGGGTCAGTCCGCGCTGCCGGGGGGCACCACCCATTCGGTGCGCTGGCGGGTGATGGAGGCGATCATGTCGAAATCGCGGTCGTGATGGAGCAGGACCGCCCTACGGCGCTCGGCCGTGGCCGCGATGAGCAGGTCGGGCCAGGACAGCGCGCGGTGGAAACCCCGCTCGACCGCCTCGCGCTGGACCTCCAGGGCCCGCTCGGAGATCTCCGAGCGGCAGTACAGGTAGTCGAAGCCGCGCAACCACTTCGACGTCTTGTCGACCTCGTGCTTGCCCCGCACGCTGTACATGAGCTCGTACTCGACCGCGGGGCAGATCGCGAGCAGACCCTGGTCGTGGAGCGGGTCCAGGACGGCCGCCACGTCCGGCAGGTGCCAGCGGCCGATCGCGGACTTGTCCACGAGGAAAAGTGGGCTCACGCCGCCGCCTTCGGCTCTTCGACGGGGGGCTCCTGCTCCGGCTCCTCGGCCGGGGGCGCCACCTTCGTCTTCTCGACGATTTCGCTGAAGTCGAGTTCGCCGGACTTCACGGCGTCGATGAACTGCTGCCGCAGATGTCTCTTGACCGCGTCCTCCAGCGCCGCGCGCACCGCGCCGGCCTTCGTCTTCTTGCCGTAGATGATCTTCGCTTGCGCGACCATCTCGTCGTCCAGTTCGACCATCATGCGGGCCATGGGACACCTCCAGGAGCGGGAACCACACCACATGATAGCAAGAATCAGTGCAATTTTACTCAGAGTGACGAAACGATTACTCAAGCCGCCGGGCGATGGCCGCGACCAGGCCCTCCAGCGTCGGGGTCTCGTAGATCTGCCGCAGGCCCAGGTCCAGCCCGTACGTACGGGAGAGCTGGCGGAGCATGCGGTGGGCGGCCAGGACGTCGCCGCCGAGTTCGAAGAAGCCGGACTGCGGCGCCGGCGGCGCCACCTTCAGCACGACCGCCCAGAGCGCCCGCACCTCCTCCCGGACGGCCACCACCGTGCCCGCGGGCGCCCCGGCCGGAGCCCCGGCCGCCGCCGCGGCCCGTGCCGCGTCCGCGCCAGTGGTCATGCCCCGCCCTCGCCCGTGCCGCCCGGTCTGCGTCCGATCAGCAGCGCCGCCAGCAGGGCCACGCCCGCGCACACCGCGCCCGCGGTGAACCCGGCCGTCATGCCGGACCGGGAGGCCACCGCCACCAGGAGGGCCAGGCCCAGCGAGCCGCCGAGCGTCTGCACGGCGTTCAGCACGCTGGAGGCCGCGCCCGCCTCGCCGCGCCGCAGCCCCGAGGTGGCCAGCACGGTCGGCGGGATCACACAGCACGCCATCCCGGCCCCGAGCAGCAGCAGCGGGGGCAGCACGCCCGTGGCGTACGACAGTACGGACGCGTCCGGCAGCCGGGACAGCCAGAGGTTGCCGGTCAGCAGCAGGGACGCGCCCGCCGCCATCAGGTAGCGCGGCCCCAGGTGCCGTTCGAGCCGTACGGCGACCCCCGCGGTCAGCGCCATGGTGGCCGCCAGCGGGGTCAGCGCGAGGGCCGCGCCCAGCGGGCCGTAGCCGGCCTGCTGCTGGAAGTACTGGTTGAGGAAGAAGTACGCGCCCATCACCGACCCCGGCACCGCCAGCGTCGCCACGTACGACAGCACCCGCCCGCGGTCGCGGAACAGCACGGGCACGACCACCGGGTGGGCCGCCCGCCGTTCCACGGCGGCGAACAGGGCGAACAGCACCACCCCGCTCGCCACGCAGCCCAGTGCCCGGGCATCGCCCACGCCCTGCTCGGCCGCGCGCGCCAGCCCGTAGACCAGCGAGGTCGCGCCCAGCGCCGACAACAGCGCGCCGGCCAGGTCGAAGCGGCCGGGGTTGCGCCGGGTCTCGGCGATCACGAGCGGGCCGAGGGCCAGGACCAGCAGGCCCAGCGGCACGTTGAGCAGCAGCTCCCAGCGCCAGCCGCTGAGCGAGGACAGGGTGCCGGCGAGCAGCAGCCCGCCGGCGGTGGAGACCGCACCGACCGCCGTGCACACGGCGATGGCCCGCTTGCGCGGCGCCCCCTCCTCGAAGGTGCTCAGCAGCAGCGCCAGGCCGCTCGGCGCGGCCAGCGCCGCGCCCACGCCCTGCACGATCCGGACGACGGTGAGCACCTCCACGCCGGAGGCCGCCGCGCGCGCCGCGGCGCCGGCGGTGAACAGGGCGACCCCGGCCAGGAAGACCTTGCGGCGGCCGAGGACGTCGCCCGCCCGGCCGCCGAGGAGCAGCAGGCCGCCGAAGGCGAGCAGATAGGCGTTCAGGACCCAGGAGGAGCCGACGGGCGTCAGGCCCAGGTCGGCCCGCATGCCCGGGAGGGCGATGTTCACGACGGCGTCGTCGAGCTGGATCATCGCGTTGCAGGACGCGATCACCGCCAGGGCGAGGCCCGGGCGCGGCCGGCGCACCCGGCCCGGCACGCGCCCGGGCCGCGGCGCGCGGTGCGGCCGGGCGTGCCGGGCGCGTCCGGCGGGCGGGGGCGCGGCGGCGGGACGGGCCGCGCGGGGTTCGAGGACGGGGGCGGACATGACCTGCCTCCAGGGGACGTCACACGGTGTCAGACACGTACGGGGCACGACGGGTGGGGGACACGGGCCGGCTGCACACGGTCTGTTGGCCCCCAGCGTCTCCCGGCCCGCTCGTCGCGTCCTCGTCCCGTCCTTGTCCCGTCCTTGAGCGCGTGTCGAGCGCGGGCGGCCCAGCCGGTTCAGCGGACCCGGAAGTTCGCCATCATCCCCATCGCCGAGTGGTCCAGCAGGTGGCAGTGGTAGACGTACGTCCCCCGGTACGAGTCGAAGGTGGCCTGCAGTTTGACCGTCTCGCCGGGGAAGAGCCGGACCGTGTCCTTCAGCCCCGCCTCGGCCGGTCCCGCCGGGGCGCCGTTGCGCTCCAGGACGCGGAACTGCACGAGGTGCATGTGGAAGTTGTGCGGAACGATCTTGTTGGCGTTGGTGACCGTCCAGATCTCCGAGCTGCCGTGGGCGACGGTCTGGTCGATCCGCTCGGGGTCCCAGACCTGCCCGTCCATCAGCCCGCGCGGCTCCTGCCGGCCGTCCTCGTCCATGCTGAGCACGATGGTGCGCTGCACGGTGGCGGCCGGCAGCGGCGGCAGGGTGCGCAGCACGTCCGGGACGCGGCTGGGGTCGGCGGCCGTACGGACGACGTCGAAGCGCAGCACCTTGCCCACCTGGTCGGGCGTGCCCGGGCCCAGGGTGTTCTCCAGGACGATCTTCGTGCCGACGGGGTAGCGGGAGAAGTCGATGACCACGTCGGCCCGTTCGGCCGGGGACAGCCCCACGGTGTCGGTGGGCAGCGGCCGCTCCAGCAGTCCGCCGTCGGTGCCGATCTGGACCATCTGGCCGCCGTCGGACAGGCGCAGCTGGAAGAACCGCATGTTGGAGGAGTTCAGCAGCCGGAAGCGGTACTTGCGCGCGGCGACCGGGAAGTACGGGGTGGGCCGGCCGTTGGCGAGGACGGTGGTGCGGCCGAAGACGTCGTCCATGACGTAGACGAGCTGCCCGGCCTCGTCGAAGTGCGCGTCGCGCAGCGCGATCGGGACCTCGTACTGGCCGGCGGGCAGCGGCAGGGCGCTCTCGACCTCGTCGGTGAGCAGGTACGAGCCCGACAGGCCGCGGTAGACGTGCTCGGACTCCATGTGGTGGGCGTGGTCGTGGAACCACAGCGGGGCGTGCGGCTGCTGGTTGGGGTAGGTGTACGTGCGCGAGGTGCCGGGCGCGACGGTGTCCATGGGGCTGCCGTCGTTCTCGGGGGTGACGCTGCCGCCGTGCAGGTGGACGGCGATGGGCATGCCGAGGGTGTTGCGGTGGCGGACGACGACCTTGCGGCCGCTGCGGGCGCGCAGCACCGGGCCCGGGAAGTGTCCGTCGTAGGTCAGGACCTTGGTCTGCACGCCCGGCAGGATCTCCCGGGCGACCTCCTTGACCGTGACGTAGTACAGGTCCTGGCCGCCCAGGGTGGATATCGGTGAGAGCACGGGCAGCGTGGGCATCTTCACCGTGAACGGTGCGGGCACCGCCACGGCGCCGGCCCCCGCCCCGGCCGCCCGGGCGGTCCGGGCGCTCAGCAGCGGCATCAGCGCGCCGCCCGTGATCAGGCCGGCGCCGGTCGCGGCGAGGGCGCCGCCCAGCACGCTGCGTCTGGTGACCATGGGATGTCCTCCTGGGAAGGGTGGGGTGGGCGCGCCCGCGGGGCGCGCGGCGAGTGCACCAGAGGCCGCTCGCGCCCTGCTCGCGCCGCCGTGGGGCCCGGTCCGGCGGTTGCGCGGGCCTTGCGGGGCGTTGGGGACCCTCGGCGTGGCGCGGGTGCGGCCGCCGGGGACGCGGGCCGCATGCGCGCGGACGGGCGTGGACCGGCGTCCGTACGACTGGGGGAGGCCCACCGTGGACCTGCACGACCTGCACGACCTGCGCGACTGGCTGCCCCGCGCGCTGGAGGTGGCCGAGCGGTGGGGCGGGCAGTTCGGCCCGTACCGCGCGCACCCGGCGCACCGGGTCGGCTCCGAGGCGTTCGCCGAGGCCTTCGGCCGGCTGGCCAAGCGGATGGACGACAACTATCCGTTCTTCCACCCCAGGTACGCCGGACAGATGGTCAAGCCGCCGCACCCGGCGGCCGTGGTCGGCTATCTGACGGCGATGCTGTTCAACCCCAACAACCACGCCGCCGAGGGGGGACCGGCCACCACCGAGATGGAGAAGGAGGCGGTGGCCGACCTCGCGGCCATGTTCGGGCTGCCCGCGCACGTCGGCCACCTCACCACCAGCGGCACGATGGCCAACCTGGAGGCCCTCTACGTCGCCCGCCAGGTGCACCCCGGCCGCGGGGTCGCGTTCAGCTCCGAGTGCCACTACACGCACGAGCGGATGTGCCACGTCCTGGGCATGGAGGGCCACCGGGTCCCGGCCGACGGCCACGGCCGGATCGACCTCGGCGCGCTGGAGGAGGCCCTGCGCGGCGGGCGGATCGGCACGGTGGTCGTCACCACCGGCACCACGGGCCTGGGCACGGTCGACCCGGTGCACGAGGTGCTGGAGCTGGCCCGCCGCTACGGGGCCCGGGTGCACGTGGACGCCGCGTACGGCGGCTTCTACGCGATCCTGGGCCGGGCCGGGCTCGGCGGGCTGGACCCGCGGCCCTGGCGGGCGATCGCCGCGTGCGACTCGGTCGTCGTCGACCCGCACAAGCACGGGCTCCAGCCGTACGGCTGCGGCGCGGTCCTCTTCCCCGACCCGCGGGCCGGGCGGCACTTCGCGCACGACTCGCCGTACACCTACTTCACCGACTCCGACCTGCACCTGGGCGAGATCAGCCTGGAGTGCTCACGGGCCGGCGCGGCGGCGGCGGCCCTGTGGCTGACGCTCCAGCTGCTGCCGCTCACCCGGGAGGGCTTCGGCCGCATCCTGTCGGCGAACCGCCGCGCCGCCCTGGCCTGGGCGGACCTGCTGCGCACGTCGCCGGACCTGCGCCTGTACCAGTCCCCGGACCTGGACATCGTCACGTACTTCCCGACGCCGCCCGTGGAGCCGTCGGCGGCGCTGACCCTGTCGGCGGTGGACGCGGCCTCCCAGCGGCTGCTCCGGGCGGGGATGGACGCGACGCAGGATCCGGTCTTCCTGAGCGTGCTGCGCGCGGAGGCGGCGGCCTTCACGGCCCGCCACCCGGACGTGGCCGCCGACGCCCCGGCGGCCCGCATCGTGCGCAGCGTCCTGATCAAGCCGGAGTCGGAGCACTACCTGCCGACCCTGCACTCCCGCATCACGGAACTGGCCGCGTCGGGGGCGCAGCACGCCCCGGGCGCGGCGGCGTGACCCACCCGCCGGCCGCGGGTCCGGCGCGGGCGACACCGCCCGGGCCGGGCCGCCGCACGCCCACGGACCGACCCGACCCGGAGGACCCCTTGCCGCCCGCCACCCGCACCCCGCGCACCTCGCTCCCGCCCTCGACCCGGGCCCACCTGGCCCAGCTCCTCGCGGCCGCGTTCCACCAGGACGCCATGACCCGCTGGATGATCCCCGACGACCGGCGGCGCGCCGAGCTGCTGCCCGGGTTCTTCCGGGTGTTCGTCGACCTGTCCGCGTCCTACGACGCCGTCCTCACCAGCCCGGAGGGCGACGCGGTCCTGCTGCACCTGCCGCCGCAGGCCCACCCCGACCAGGACGCGCTGGACGCGGCGTTCGCCGAGGCGCTCGGCCCGTACGCCGAGGCCCTGCGCACCGTCAGCGCCCTGCAGGCCGAGCGGCACCCGGCCGCGCCGCCGCACTACAGCGTGTCCTTCGGCGGTGTCCGCGCCGGCCGCCGGCAGAGCGGCCTGATGAGCGGGCTGCTCGGCGAGGTCCTCGCGCGCGCCGACCGCGACGGGGTCGCCGTGCACGCCGAGGCCAGCTCCCCCGGCGGCGAGGCCACCCTGGTGCGGGCCGGTTTCACCCGCCTCGGCCCCGACATCGTCCTCCCGGGCGACGGGCCCGCCCTGCGACCGATGTGGAGGGACCCCCGATGAGGGGCGACGACCTGATCACCTCCTGGAGCGCGGGCGAGCTCACGCGCGGGGAGTTCCCGGCCGAGCACGCGGACGCGCTGCTGCCGATCCTGCGGTGGAGCAAGGACTTCCTGGTCTCCAGCCACCCGGAGCTGGGCCGTACCGGCCCGGTGTGTCCGTACACCCAGCCCTCGCTGCGCAAGGACCTGTTCCACCTGGCGCTGCCCTCGGCCGAGTGCGAGGACCTGTCCTCGGCCGTGGACTCCCTGCGCACCCGCCACGCGAAGCTGTCGGCCCCCCTCTCCCCGGAGGACCGCGAGCTGCTGACCATCCTCCTGGTCCTCCCGGCCTTCGACCCGGCCGACTCCACGGAACTGGACGAGCTCCAGCGCAAGGCCAAGGACGAGTTCGTGGCCGAGGGCCTGATGATCGGCCAGTTCCATCCGGTCTGCGAGGAACCGGGCCTCTACAACGACGACTTCCGCCCGCTGCGCGCCCCGGTCCCCCTCCTGGCGGTCCGCAAGCTCCTGGTCTTCGACCTCCCGTTCCTCCTGAGCGACGACGCCCACATGGACCACTACCTCCAGCGCTTCGCCCCGGAGATCCCCACCCGCATCCGCGACCAGCTGGTCGCGGATGCGGGTGGGGATCTCCGGGGCGAAGCGCTGGAGGTAG
>NZ_RPRY01000199.1 GCF_003949795.1 Streptomyces sp. WAC06614 | reverse complement strand
GGCCATGGGGGGAAAGGGCGGGACTACGCGGTCGGGGGTCCGCGTGGTCCCGCCCTTTCGTTTGTTCCGGGCCCCGTGCGCGGCGGCCCGTCCCGGTCAGGCCGGGACGGCCGTGGAGCGGTGGCGGCCCGCGGCGGCCGCGGCGAGCCGGCCCAGGGCCTCGTCCCGGCCGCACGGGTGGGCGCCGAGGGCCACGTGGCGGGCGACGATGCCCCGCTCGGCCCGCATCAGCCGCCAGCCGCGGCGCAGCAGGAAGCCCACCGACTTGCGGCCCTCGCGCAGGTCGCGGGCGAGCCGGCGGCGGAACGTGGTGGACGGCCGGCCGCGCAGGCAGATGGCGTCGGCGAGCAGGCCCATCTCCTGGAGGCGGGCGGCGATGTCGGCGGCGAAGATGCCCTCCGCGATGAACAGCGGGGTGCGGGCGATGTCCAGGGTCTCGGCGCCGGTGCGCGAGCTGGTGGAGATGTCGTAGACCGGCACCTGGGTCCGGCCCGTCGCGCACAGTTCGGCGACGGCGGCGACGGCGGTGTCCGCGTCCCACGACAGCGGGGAGTCCCAGTCGATGTCGGAGCTGCCGGCGACGAGCGGGAGGGTCGGGTCGCCGCCCTCCTTGTAGAAGTCGTCGAGGCGCAGCACCGGGAGCCCGGAGCGGGCGGCCAGCGAGGACTTGCCGGAACCCGAGGGACCCGTCAACAGGACGACACGCGTGGGAAGGGGAGATGAACAGCTCACGGGACACCAGTCTGAACCATTCCCCCGGGTAGGGGATCCCCGAACGCACCCGTTGGTATCGAGCATCACACTTCAACTACGGTGAGTGCATGGGACGTCACGCACAATCCGCACCTCGCACCCCCCTCCGTACCGCCGGCCTCACGGTTTCCATGGCGGGCGCGGCACTCGCCATGGCGGCCGGCGGCGCCCAGGCGGGCGAGCTGTCCGTACCCGCGGCGCTGGCGGGGGTGACCGACCCGGTCTCCCACCTGAAGGTGAACCCGCTCGCGAACACCGGGGTCGACCCGCTGGACAACGGGGTCGCCACCCAGGTCGCGGACTTCCCCCAGGTCGGCACGACCATGGTCACCGGAATCCTCACGCAGGGCCCGTCGGTGGGCCAGCTCCCCCAGGCCGCGGCGGGCTCGCTGCTGGGGCCGCTGACGGGCGGCGGCAAGTAGGTACGGACGTACGGACGCGGGTACGCGAAGGCCCCGGCAGCACTGGGGGTACCGCCCAGCGCCAGCTGGGGGAGCAATGAACTGCCGGGGCCGGTCCCGCGGGGCCGTCGTCGGGGCCGGTCCCGCGGGGCCGTCGTCGGGGCCGGTCCCGCGGGGCCGTCGTACAGGGACGTACTAGTACGACGAGCCGGACGCGCCCAGCGAACCCGTGGGGTGCCAGACGGTCTTGGTCTCCAGGAACGCCGTCATGCGGTGCGTGCCCGGGTCGGCCGTCCAGTCGTCCACAGGCTGTGGACGCAGGACGCGCTTGAGGTTGTCCGCCGCGGCGATCTCCAGCTCCTTGGCCAGGGCCTCGTCGGCACCCGCCAGGTCGATCGCGTTGACGTCCATGTGCGCCGCCAGGTGCGGGCCCATCTCGGCGGCCTTGCCGGACAGGATGTTGACCACACCGCCGGGCAGGTCGGAGGTGGCGAGCACCTCGCCCAGGGAGAGCGCGGGCAGCGGGGACCTCTCGCTGGCGATCACGACCACGGTGTTGCCGGTGGCGATCACCGGGGCGATCACCGAGACCAGGCCGAGGAAGGACGACTCCTGCGGGGCGACGACGGCGACGACACCGGTCGGCTCCGGGGTGGAGAGGTTGAAGAACGGGCCCGCGACCGGGTTGGCCCCGCCCACGACCTGACCGATCTTGTCCGTCCAGCCGGCGTACCAGACCCAGCGGTCGACGGCCGCGTCGACGACCGCGGCCGCCTTCGACTTCGACAGGCCCTCGGCCTCCCCCACCTCGCGGACGAACTGCTCGCGGCGGCCCTCCAGCATCTCGGCGACGCGGTAGAGGATCTGGCCGCGGTTGTAGGCGGTGGCGCCGGACCAGCCGCCGAAGGCCTTGCGGGCGGCGACGACCGCGTCACGGGCATCCTTGCGGGACGACAGCGGGGCGTTGGCCAGCCACTTGCCCTTGGAGTCGGTCACCTCGTACACCCGGCCGCTCTCGGAGCGGGGGAACTTGCCCCCGACGTACAGCTTGTAGGTCTTGAAGACGTTCAGACGCGCGGTCGACTCAGACATCGAGGTAAGCCTCCAGACCGTGGCGGCCGCCCTCGCGGCCGAAGCCCGACTCCTTGTAGCCGCCGAAGGGCGAGGTCGGGTCGAACTTGTTGAACGTGTTGGCCCACACCACACCCGCGCGGAGCTTGCTCGCGACCGCGAGGATGCGCGAGCCCTTCTCCGTCCAGATGCCGGCGGACAGGCCGTACTGGCTGTTGTTGGCCTTGGCGACGGCCTCGTCGGGCGTGCGGAAGGTCAGCACCGACAGGACCGGGCCGAAGATCTCGTCGCGGGCGACGGTGTGCGCCTGGGTGACGTTCGTGAAGAGCGTCGGGGCGAACCAGTAGCCGGCGGACGGCAGCTCGCACGCCGGGGACCAGCGCTCGGCGCCCTCGGCCTCGCCGGTGTCGGCGAGCGCGGTGATCCGGGCGAGCTGCTCGGCGGAGTTGATCGCGCCGATGTCGGTGTTCTTGTCCAGCGGGTCGCCCAGGCGCAGGGTGCTCAGGCGGCGCTTGAGGGAGTCCAGCAGCTCGTCGTGGATCGACTCCTGGACCAGCAGGCGGGAGCCCGCGCAGCAGACCTGGCCCTGGTTGAAGAAGATGCCGCTCACGATGCCCTCGACGGCCTGGTCGATGGGGGCGTCGTCGAAGACGATGTTGGCGCCCTTGCCGCCCAGCTCCAGGGTGACCTTCTTGTCGGTGCCGGCGACCTGGCGGGCGATGGCCTTGCCGACCGCGGTGGAACCGGTGAAGGCGACCTTGTTCACGTCCGGGTGCGCGACGAGCTCGGCGCCCGCGTCCCCGTAGCCGGGGATGATGTTGACGACGCCCTTGGGCAGGCCCGCCTGGCGGCAGATGTCCGCGAAGAACAGCGCCGACAGCGGGGTGGTCTCGGCCGGCTTCAGCACGACGGTGTTGCCGGTGGCGAGCGCCGGGGCGATCTTCCACGCCAGCATCAGCAGCGGGAAGTTCCACGGGATGACCTGGCCGGCCACACCCAGCGGGCGCGGGTTCGCGCCGTAGCCGGCGTGGTCGAGCTTGTCGGCCCAGCCCGCGTAGTAGAAGAAGTGCGCGGCGACCAGCGGGAGGTCCGCGTCGCGGGTCTCCTTGATCGGCTTGCCGTTGTCCAGGGTCTCCAGGACGGCCAGCTCGCGGCTGCGCTCCTGGATGATCCGGGCGATGCGGAAGAGGTACTTGGCGCGCTCGGAGCCCGGCAGCGCGGACCACTTCTCGAAGGCCCTGCGGGCGGCCTTCACGGCGCGGTCGACGTCGGCGGCGCCGGCCTGGGCGACCTCGGCGAGCACCTCCTCGCTGGAGGGGCTGACGGTCTTGAAGACCTTGCCGTCGGCGGCGTCGGTGAACTCACCGTCGATGAACAGGCCGTACGAGGGGGCGATGTCGACGACGGACCGGGACTCGGGGGCCGGTGCGTACTCGAAGAGGGAAGCCATGATGATCAGTCCACCGTCACGTAGTCGGGACCGGAGTAACGCCCGGTGCTCAGCTTCTGGCGCTGCATGAGCAGGTCGTTCAGCAGGCTGGATGCGCCGAACCGGAACCACTCGTTGGTCAGCCAGTCCTCGCCCACGGTCTCGTTGACCAGGACCAGGAACTTGATCGCGTCCTTGGTGGTGCGGATGCCACCGGCCGGCTTCACACCGATCTGGATCCCAGTCTGCTCCTTGAAGTCACGGACGGCTTCGAGCATGAGCAGGGTGTTGGCGGGGGTGGCGTTGACCCCGACCTTGCCGGTGGAGGTCTTGATGAAGTCGGCCCCGGCCAGCATGCCGATCCAGGAGGCGCGGCGGATGTTGTCGTACGTCGACAGCTCGCCGGTCTCGAAGATGACCTTCAGGCGGGCCGCGGTGCCGTCCTCGCGGACGCAGGCGTCCTTGACGGCCTTGATCAGCTCGTAGGTCTCCAGGTAGCGGCCGGCGAGGAAGGCGCCACGGTCGATGACCATGTCGATCTCGTCGGCGCCGGCGGCGACGGCGTCGCGGGTGTCGGCCAGCTTGACCGGGAGGGCCGCGCGGCCGGCCGGGAAGGCGGTGGCCACGGAGGCAATCTTGACGTCGGCGCCGTTCAGGGCGGCCTTCGCGGTGGCCACCATGTCGGGGTAGACGCAGACCGCGGCCGTCGTCGGGGTCGTCCGGTCGGTCGGGTCGGGGTGGACGGCCTTGGCGGCGAGCGCCCGGACCTTGCCCGGGGTGTCCGCGCCTTCCAGCGTCGTCAGGTCGATCATCGAGATGGCGAGGTCGATGGCGTACGCCTTGGCCGTCGTCTTGATCGAACGCGTCCCGAGCGCGGCGGCGCGGGCCTCCAGGCCGACGGCGTCCACGCCGGGCAGGCCGTGCAGGAAGCGGCGCAGCGCGCTGTCGGACGTCGTCACGTCAGCGAATGCGGTGAGGGTGGTGGGCATGGTCACCAGATGAGCATATCTACGCGCGTAGCGGCCTGTCACCCCCTCGGTCGGTCCCGACCGTGGAATTGGAGGTTCCGACTGCTGTTGCCCCGCCATGACAGGAAGGGGAACGCGGCAGGCGACGCTCCCTGCGATCCCCGACACTGTTCCCAGGAGTCGTGATGCGTACCGCCCTCCGTACCTCGATCGTCGCCGCGGCCCTCGCCGGGGCGCTGCTGGTGCCCGCCGCGAGCAGCGCGTTCGCGGGCGCGTCCGCGTCCGCGGGCGCGTCCGCCACGGCGTACGGAACCGTCTCGGCCGGTACGCCGACCCCCTCCCCGGACCGTTACGCGGGCGAGCCGGTGTCGATCGGCAAGGGCCTGGTCGCGGTGCTGCGCAACGGGGCGGAGGGTCCGGAGGCCTGGATCCGCTACGTCGGCCCCCACTGGAAGCCGGGCGACGCGTACATGGTCCGCGTGGTCGGGCTGGTGGACCGGGCGCACCCGAGCCTGTCCACCCACGGCCTGGAGCTGCGGCTCGCCGAGGCGGAGACGGCCGCGCCGGTGCTCGTCGTCACCGACGACGGGGCGACCACCTCCTACCCGCTGCCCAAGGGCACGGCCGGCCCGGTCTGCGGCACCGAGGCCAGGACGGTCGCCGTGGGCGGCAGCTTCTTCGGCGAGGTGTCGGTGTCCGCGGCGGGCCCCGAGGTGGTCGTCCGGACCGCCGGCGCCACCACCACCGAGGAGTGGCGCCGCCTGGACCGCACCTTCCCCGCGCGGCCCGCGTCCGACGGCATCATCGCCCGGATCGTGCACCCGAACGGCGCCGCGCCGGTCTTCGAGTGGAAGGCCCAGGGCGTCGACACCCCGCTCGGCCCGACCCGCTTCCCGACCCTGCCCAAGGGCTGCAAGCCGGCCTGCCCGGTCACCGAGGACCGCCCGGCCGCCGCCCGGCCCGCCACGGCGCCCGGCCGGGCCCCGGCCACCGAGGCCGCTCCGGGGCCGCGGGCCACGGTCGCGGCCGCGCCCGCCGAGGCCGCCCCGGCCCCGCAGGCCACGGTCGCGGCCCAGCCGGTCTCCCTGGCCGCCGCCACGGGCGCGACCCTCCCCGAGGCCGCGCCCGTGGCCGACGGGACCGGCACCTCCTCGGCCACCACCCTCGCCGGCCTCGGCCTGGCCGCGGCGGGCCCCGCCCTCCTGGCCGCCTGGAGCTTCCGCACCCGCCGCCGCACCCACTTACCGCACCCGACCAGCCCGGCCGGGCACCTCGGGAGGTGCCCGGCCGGGCTGGTCGGCCGTCCGGCCGGGGCGGGCCCCGGCCCCCAAGGCCGCCGCGGGCGCCCTCGGAGGGAGACCGGCAGGGGCGGGCCCCGGTAAGGGTGAGGCAGAATCGGCGCATGAGCAGCCAGCAGCTTCCCGAGGAGCCGGCCTACGCGGACCGGATCTACCGCTCCCCCATGGCCCAGGTCACCGGTGTCCTGCTGCTGGCGGTGATCCTCTGGCTCTGCGGCGACGCCGTCGTCCGCGGCCACGACAGCGCGCCCTGGTACGGCGTGGCCTGTGCGCTGCTCGCCGTCCCGCTCGTGGTGGCGTTCACGCTGCGCCCCGCCGTCTTCGCCAACGACGACCGGATGCGGGTGCGCAACCCCTTCCGGACCGTCGTACTGCCCTGGGCCACGGTGGACGCCGTCCGCGCCGGCTACAGCTCCGAGGTCCTCGCCGACGGCCACAAGTACCAGCTCTGGTCCGTCCCCGTGAGCCTGCGCGAGCGCAAGCGTGCCACCCGCAAGGGCGGCGGTGCGGCCGGCGCCGACCGCACCGTGGCCGAACTCCAGGAGCTCGCCGAGCGCTGCGCCCAGCGCCGCGCCGCCCAGGGCAGCGTCGCCGTGCGCTGGGCGTACGAGATCATCGCGCCGGCCGCGGCCGGCGCGATCCTGCTGGCCGTGCTCCTCGCCACACGCTGACGAACCCGGAACCACGGCCGCCGCACCAGGCGTCTGCCCAGGTGTGCAGCGTCATGCGGGCGGCGACCGTGCCGCCATACACCTCCGGCTCCGGGTCCTGGGCGGCGTTCTGCTCCTCGCCCATCTCGCACTCGTCGGCTGGGTGACCCTGCGCCCCCTCGACGTCCCGTGGGCCCCCGCCGCCAATCTGACCCCGCTGGACGGGATCAGGGCCGACCTCGCGTACGGGCCGCTGGAGGCGGCGCGCCGGATCGGCGGGTCGCTGGTGCTGCTCGCGCCGCTCGGGGTCCTGCTGCCCTGGATCAGCGGCCGGCTCGCGCCGTCCCCGCTGGCGGCCTGGTCCTCGCTGGTGCGCACGACCACGGCCGGCGCGCTGGTCTCCCTGGTCGTGGCGATGCTGCAGAGCGGCGTGCCCGGTCAGGTCGTCGACGTCGACCACGTCCTGCTCAACACCGTCGGGGTGGCCCTGGCCCACCTGGCCGTCGTACCGGCCCTGCGCTCGCGCATGCGCCGCAGCCGGGCCGCGGCGGGCGGGCTCCGTACGGCCGGTGCCGCCCGGGCCGCGTCCGCCGAGGCGCCGGGGGCGGCCGGTCAGGGGTCCACCCCGAGAATTCCCAGGGTCGGGCTCGGCCTGCGGACCGACGTTCTCTCCGCGATCCACCGGGAATATTGAGGCATCGCAAGAAATTCGAGCGATCCTCACGAAGGAGAAACCATGAGCGCCATTGTTCGCCCCCGCGACGGACGGATGATCGGCGGCGTCTGCGCCGGCCTGGCCCGACGCTTCGGAATGTCCGCGCGGACCATGCGCATCATCTTCCTGCTGTCCTGCCTGCTGCCCGGACCGCAGTTCCTGATCTACCTCGCCCTGTGGGTGCTGCTGCCGAACGAGCGCGCACCGTACGGCGACACCAAGACCGCCTGGTAGCAGCAGCCGGGGCCCGGTGACGGGCCGGGCGGGGCCGGGTGACGGCCCGGGCGGGGCCCGGCGGGCGTCAGCCCAGGGTCGCGCGGACCTTCTCCAGCTGCTTGTCCGTCACCTCGTGCGGCACCTCGGGCTTCTGCTGGGCGCCGGTCACGTCCAGCGCCATCAGCCGCACGACCGTGCTGCCCTGGCGTACGACGACCAGGTGGACGTGGGCCGAGACGCCCTCGGCGGTGGCCGTGGTGGTCCAGCTGACCGATGCGTCGCCGCCCGCCTTGTAGGCGACCGGCTTCACCTCGCGGTAGGCCCCGCTGTGCTTGTCGACGGTGGCGGAGAAGCCCGCGCCGCAGGCGGCGACGGCCTGTTCGAGCCGGGACAGCAGGCGCTCGGCGTCGGCCGCGGCGTAGGAGCTGACGGAGGCCGACACCGCCAGGCCGACCTGCTTCTGGGAGCCGACACCCCGGTTGACGGTCTCGCGCGCGGCCGGGTCGGGCTGGTCGCCCATGATGTCGGCCAGCGGCTGGCACTGCTTCTTGTCCGCCTGCGGCTGCCCCTTGGGCGCCTCGGGGTTCTTGCCCTGGGCCGAGATCTGGTAGCCGGCCAGGTCGCCCTGTTCGAGCGCGGCCTTCTCCAGGCGGCTGCCGCTGCGCGGCGCCGCGGGCGCGCCGGGCGCGCCCGCGCCCGCTGCCGCGGAGCCCTTCGGATCGGGGCTCCTGGCGGCACCGGACCCGCTCGGGGAGCCGCCCGCACCACCGCATCCGGCGAGTGCCAGCGCCAGGACCGGGACCGTGGCGAGCGCGCCGAACCGCGCCCTCGTCCTCACACCGTGCAACCGCAAGATCGAGACCATAGGACCTTCGAACCCCGTACGTCGGCGGGCAGTTGGAGGGATCGTGGCACATCGTGCGGAGCGGCGCACACCCCGTCGAAGGGGTGTGCGCCGTACGAACGCCCGCACGGAATTCCGGGACGGATCAGCCGCCGAGGCCGCTGAGCGGCAGCCCGCCGACGAGGCCGGTGACGGTACCGAGCGCCTGGCCCGGGTCGCTGGCGGAGGTGGCCTGCTCACCGTCGGCGGCCTGCTGCTGACCGGCGAGCGACTTGGTGGCGTCCTGCAGCGGCAGGCTGGAGGCCGCACCCGTGACCATGCCCAGGGCGTCGGTGGCACCGAGCGCGGGGAGGGCGGTGGCGGAGGCGGTGCCGGCGGCGGCCGCGGCGAGGGCGGCACCGATGACGGCGACACCGAGGGACTTGGCAGCTGACTGCTTCATGAAGAGTCCTTGTGACGGGGAATTGAGCGGCTCCGCAAATTAGCCAGCCGAAACCCCGTCCCGCAAACATCAGCCAATAGGAGAAAGCGCCCGGGGGGACGGACTCCCGGGCGCTTTCGGCTTGTCATGTCTCGTTTCAGGCCGAGACGGAACCGCTGGTGGAGGAGGTCTGCCGGAACAGCCACTCCGACTTCAGCTCGGCGTAGCCGGGCTTGATCACGTCGTTGATCATCGCCAGTCGTTCATCGAAAGGAATGAACGCGGACTTCATCGCATTGACGGTGAACCACTGCATGTCGTCGAGCGAGTAGCCGAAGGTGTCGACCAGGTGCTCGAACTCGCGGGTCATGCTGGTGCCGCTCATCAGGCGGTTGTCCGTGTTGACCGTGAGACGGAAGTGCAGCTTGCGCAGCAGGCCGATCGGGTGCTCGGCGTACGAGGCCGCCGCGCCGGTCTGCAGGTTGGAGGTCGGGCACATCTCCAGGGGGATGCGCTTGTCCCGGACGTAGGAGGCCAGACGACCCAGCGTCACGCTGCCGTCGGCGGCGACCTCGATGTCGTCGATGATCTTCACACCGTGGCCGAGCCGGTCGGCGCCGCACCACTGCAGCGCCTGCCAGATCGACGGCAGGCCGAAGGCCTCGCCCGCATGGATGGTGAAGTGGTTGTTCTCGCGCTTGAGGTACTCGAACGCGTCCAGGTGGCGGGTGGGGGGGAAGCCCGCCTCGGCGCCGGCGATGTCGAACCCGACCACACCGTTGTCGCGGTAGCGGTTGGCCAGCTCGGCGATCTCCAGGGCCCGGGCGGCGTGCCGCATCGCGGTCAGCAGCGCGCCGACGCGGATCCGGTGGCCGTTGGCCTTGGCCCGGCGCTCGCCCTCGCGGAAGCCCTCGTTGACGGCCTCGACGACCTCTTCGAGGGTCAGGCCGGCCTCCAGGTGCTGCTCGGGGGCGTAGCGGATCTCGGCGTAGACGACGCCGTCCTCGGCCAGGTCCTCGGCGCACTCGGCGGCGACCCGGAAGAGCGCCTCCTTGGTCTGCATGACGGCGCAGGTGTGCGCGAACGTCTCCAGGTAGCGGGGCAGCGAGCCGGAGTCGGCGGCATCGCGGAACCAGACGCCCAGCTTGTCGGCGTCGGTCTCGGGGAGCTTGTCGTAACCGACCTGCTCGGCCAGCTCGATGATGGTCCCGGGGCGCAGTCCACCGTCGAGGTGGTCGTGCAGCAGCACCTTCGGCGAACGGCGGATCTGGTCCGGGGTGGGCAGGGTGGGGGTCTCGCTCGTCATCCCGGCACTCTACTCCTACGCGCGTAGAGCGACGGGTCGTACGGCACGGTCGATACGTAACAGTGACCGTGCGGACGGGTGGCGTACACCTCCGCGTCTGAGACTGTTCCGCCATGGCTACGCATGCGCCCCAGGCGCGCGGGGCTCGCCTGGGGCGGGCGACCGGCGCGAACGGAACCGGTTCGACGGTCAGTGGTGTGGTACTCCTGCTCCCCGGGGCCTCCCGGTGGGCCACCGGTCCGGTGCGCCCGCTGGTACGGGCGCTGGCCCGGGCCGGCGGGCCGGAAGGCCTGGTGGCGCACACCGTCCACCCTGCCGCCCCGCGCGCCCAGGCGGGCGGCGACGGCCGTACGGCCGCGGCCCGGTGGGCGGCGGACGAGGTGTTACGACGCTACGGAGACGTGCCGGTGTGCCTGGCCGGGTACGGGGCCGGCGGCCGCGCGGCCCTGGCCGCCGCAGGGCACCCGGCGGTCAACTCCGTACTGGCACTGGCCCCTTGCCTGCCGGAGTCGGAGCGGGACGGCTCGCCCGAACCGGTGAAACAGCTCTCCGGACGCCGGGTGCTGATCGTGCACGGCACCAACGACGCGCGCAGCGACCCGGAACTGTCGTTCCTGCTGGCGACCCGGGCGAAGAAGGCGAATCGTTCCACGTGCCGCTTCGAGGTCCACTCGGACGGCCACGGCCTGCGCGACCACCAGGCCGAAGTGGTGGCCCTGTCGGTGGACTTCGTCCTCGGCACGATGGTCACGGGCCGCTACTCCCGCCCCCTCACCGACGCCCTGGCGGCTCCGCCACCGCTCGGGCTGCGGATGCCGCTGGCTTCGGGGTTCGGCCGGTCACTGCGCTAGGGGCGAGGCCCGGCCGCGCAGGGCCGGGGGCGGCCGTCGAGGTGCGATGGGGTCAGCCGTCGGCCGGTTTGGCGTAGCTGCCGAAGCCCGTCCAGTCCACCGCCACGCACGGCTCGTCGCCCAGGACCCAGGCGTCGTGCCCGGGGGCGACCTGCATGAAGTCGCCCGGACCGGCTTCGGCCTCCTCGCCGTCATCCATGACGATCTTCATCCGGCCGCTCACCACGTACCCCGTGTGCGCCGACTGGCAACTGTCCGTGCCCGCCAGCGGCTTCACGTGCTCCGACCAGCGCCACCCCGGCTCGAAGACGGCCCGGCCCACCGGTCCGCCGTCGGTCGTGAGCAGCTCCAGCCGGCCCTTGCCGGCCTCGAACGGGCGGACCTCGTCCGCCTTGCCGAAGTTCCTGAGGACCAGTCCGGCCACGGCAACCGCCTCCAGGGAAGGAACCCCCGAGTCCACGTTCCGCTGCGGCAGCCGCCCCCGGCCGGGGGCGGCCACCGCGTGCGTCGAGCTCACTGTTCACTGTACGCGCCGGGGCCGGGCGGGGCCCGGCGTCCGAGCTACGCGGACGCGGCCAGCCAGATCGGGTTGGTCAGCGCGGCCGGGGCACCGGGCAGGGGGCTGCCCGCGGGGGCCGGGCGGCGGACCTCGGCCCGTACGTACGCGGAGCGGGCCGCGGTGGTGCGCCACTCCAGGGACGTCGCCGCGGGGGCCGTGAACACCGTGCCCTGGTCGGTGACCAGGCGCAGGTCGCACGGCCCGTCCGTACCGGTCACCGCCAGGCGGACCAGCACCTCCGTGGCCGGGTCGGGCACCCGCAGGATCTCGCCGATGTCCGCGTGCCGCCCGCGCGGCGTGACCGCCGTGAAGGTGACGGACACGGCCGAACTCTCCGCGGCGTAGGCGCGGCCGGCGCGCAGGCCCGCCAGGACCGCCTCCCGGGAGAGGTCGTCCGCCAGGACCACGGTCTGCGGGCTGCCCACCCGGTCGGGGTCACGGTGGTGGTCGCTGTGCGCCAGGGCCGGCAGCCAGCGGTCGCCGTCCGCGCCGCGCAGCGTGGCGTCCCAGGAGGCCAGTGACACCTCGTCGTCGGGGGTCCACGGGCCGTTCCAGACCTCGACCGCATCGGCCTCGCCGAAGCCGAACTTCCAGGCGCAGCCGATGCAGGTGGCGTGCGGATGGGCCGGTACGACCAGGCCTCCGGCGCGCCGTATCGCCTGCGCGTAGCGGCCGAAGCGGCCTTCGCCGGCGCGGTAGCGCCAGTCCACGAACGTGCCGGGGTCCGTACCGACCGCCAGCACGTGCCCGGTGCGGGTGGTGACCTCCTCCCCGGTGAGGACCAGCAGCCCGGTCCCTTCGGCGGGTGCGGCCCACGCGCCGTGCCCGCTGTGGGTGTTGTGCTCCGAGGTGTTGACGAAGTCCAGGCCGGCGGCCCGGGCGAGGGCGACGATCTCCTCCGGGGTGCGCCGCCCGTCGGAGTGCACGGAGTGCACGTGGCAGTCCCCGCGGTACCAGGCGCGCCCCCGCCCGGGCACCCGCTCCGGCGGGTACCGGACCGGCACGGGCGCGGCGGGCTCCCCGTGCACGAAGGTCGCCGTGATCTCGTACGGGAGCCCTTGCGGGGCAACGGTGTAGGGGCCGAGGGCGACGTACCAGCGGCCCGGCCCGACGGGCCCGGGCAGATAGCCGGGGGTGGCGGCGTCCCCCCGCACGAAGAACTCGCTCCGGGCCCCGCCGGACCACCCCCGGAACCCGCGTCCGCCGAGCGCGGTGCCGCGCTGGTCGAACAGACCGATGTCCAGGGCGTTGCCCGGGGTGCCGGGCGGGGTGGGGGGCTTGTCGTACCGGTAGGAGACGCGGAGCTCACGGACGCCGGGCGGGACGTCGAGCGCGACGTACACGAAGTCCGGCGCGCCGGGCGGGACGGTCCCGCGGAGGGTGGTCACCGTGACGGGGCCGTCGCCCGGCGCGGCGGTGGCCGTGGTCACGGTGGCGGTGGCGGTGGCTGCGGCCACCCCGGTGGTCAGCAGTGCTCGTCTACTGAGGGCCATGCTGCCGAGGATCCCCGGAGGAGGTGAATCCGGCGTGAACGCAACCGAGTTGGCGCGATACGGCACCCATGGCCCGCTCCAGGGCGCGGGCGACCCCCGCGCCCTGGAGCGGGCCATGGGTGCCGTATCGCGCCAACTCGGTTGCGTTCACGCCGGATTCACCTCCTCCGGGGATCCTCGGCAGCATGGCCCTCAGT
>NZ_RPRY01000198.1 GCF_003949795.1 Streptomyces sp. WAC06614 | reverse complement strand
GGGTCGGGGCTGCGTGCACCAGGGTGGTGCCGGTGACGGTCATCAGGGGCATGACCCCAGCCTGCGGGTGGGGGCCGGACGCGGTCCAACACCTGTTCAGGGCCCATTCACCCGTATCGGTTGTTAGTGTGCGCGGGTGATGACGCACGAGGTGGATCCCCGGCTGCTGCGCGGGTTCGTCGCGGTGGCCGAGGAGCTGCATTTCACCCGGGCCGCCGCCCGGCTGTACGTCGCCCAGCAGGCGCTCAGCCGGGACGTCCGCCGGCTCGAACGGGAGCTGGGCGCCGACCTGTTCGTCCGCACCACCCGGCAGGTGGAGCTGACGGCGGCCGGGGAGCGGCTGCTGCCGCTCGCCCGGCAGGTGCTGCGGGCCTGCGAGGACCTGGCGGCCGCGTTCGGCGCGGGCGGCGGGGACGGCGGGGACGCCGTGCGGGCGCTGCTGGTCGACCTGAACACGGACGGGCCCAGCACGGGGCGGTCGGTGCTGGAGCGCGGGCGTGAGCTGGCGCCGGGGTGCGAGCTGATGGCGCGCTTCGAGAGCGGGCTGACGCATGCCGCCGGGGAGATCGTCGCCGGGCGCCTCGACGTGGCCTTCGGGCACTTCGGCGGGCTCGGGGCGGGGCTGCGGGCGCGGCTGGAGCGGCAGCCCGTCCGGTTCGAGCCGCTGGCCGTGCTGCTGCCCGAGGACCATCCGCTGGCCGCGCGGGAGGAGGTGCCCGTCGGGGCGTTGGCGGGGGAGTCGGTGTACGCGGGGGCGGGGAACCCGCGGACGCTGGAGTGGACCGCGCTCGCGCGGGAGCTGTTCGCCGGCCGGGGCATCGCGGTCGCCCCGCCGGCACCGGTCGCCGTGGGGAAGGAGGAGTTCCGTCGGGTGATGGCCAAGACCCGCACTCCGGTGCTGGCCACGACCGGGTTCGTGGACATGCCCGGGTCGGTGAAGCGGCCGCTGGTGGACCCGGTGCCGCTGTCGCCGGTGTCGATGGTGTGGCGCGCGGGGCTGCGCCATCCGGGGCTGACGGCGCTGCGCGCCGCCGCCGAGGAGCTGGCCGCCGCCCACGGCTGGCTCGACGTACCGGACGGAGCCTGGCTGCCCGGGCCGCTCACATCGGACCGCACGGTCGGGTGAGAGCAAGGTTTCCGGCCGGTCATCCGGCGGGGACCGGCGCCGAAACGCGTCGTTCCTAGGGTCGCTGTCCACGGAATGCCGACAGCTGGGAGGGCGTGATGGGCGCAGCACGCACGGGTGGCCGCTGGATCGAGCGGTGGGATCCCGAGGACGAGACGTTCTGGAAGGAGTCCGGGGAGCGGATCGCCCGGCGCAATCTCGTCCAGTCGGTGTTCAGCGAGCACATCGGCTTCTCGATCTGGTCGCTGTGGTCGGTGATGGTGCTCTTCATGGGCCCGGAGTACGGCATCGACCCGGCCGGGAAGTTCTTCCTGATCGCCACCGCCACGTTCGTCGGGGCCTTCGTCCGGATCCCCTACACCTTCGCCGTCGCCCGGTTCGGCGGGCGCAACTGGACCGTGTTCAGTGCCCTGCTGCTGCTCGCGCCGACCGTCGCCGCCCTGGTGGTGATGGAGCCGGGGACCTCGTACGGCACGTTCCTGCTGGTGGCCGCGCTCACCGGGGTCGGCGGAGGCAACTTCGCCTCCTCCATGACCAACATCAACGCCTTCTTCCCCCTGCGCGAGAAGGGCTGGGCGCTCGGGCTCAACGCGGGCGGCGGCAACATCGGGGTGCCCGTGGTGCAGCTCGCCGGGCTGCTGGTCATCGGTACCGCCGGGGCCGGGCACCCGCGGCTGCTGCTGGCCGCGTACCTGCCGCTGATCGTGCTGGCAGCGGTGCTCGCGGCGCTGCGGATGGACAACCTGGCGCCCGTCCGCAACGACACCGGCGCGGTCAAGGAGGCGCTGCGCGAGCGGCACACCTGGATCGTGGCGTTCCTCTACGTCGGGACGTTCGGCTCGTTCATCGGCTACAGCTTCGCCTTCGGGCTGGTGCTGCAGACGCAGTTCGGCCGGACCCCGCTCCAGGCGGCCTCGCTGACCTTCGTCGGGCCGCTGCTCGGCTCGCTGGTCCGGCCGGTGGGCGGGCGGCTCGCGGACCGGTTCGGCGGGGCGCGGATCACCCTGGGCACGTTCGTCACGATGGGCGCCGCGACGGGCCTGGTGATCCTCGCCTCGGCGCGGCACTCGCTGCCGGTGTTCCTGACCGGGTTCGTGGCGCTGTTCGTGCTCAGCGGGCTGGGCAACGGCTCCACGTACAAGATGATCCCCGGCATCTTCCAGGCCCAGGCGCTCGCCCGCGGCCTGACCGGGGAAGCGGCCGCCGCGTACGGGCGGCGGCTGTCGGGAGCGGCGATGGGGCTGATCGGCGCGGTCGGGGCGCTCGGCGGGCTCGGCATCAACCTGGTCTTCCGCGGGGCGTTCCTCGGTTCGGGCTCCGGCACCCCGGCGTTCGTCACCTTCCTCGGCTTCTACGCCGTGTGCTGTCTGGTGACCTGGGCGGTATACCTTCGCGTGCGCGCGGCCACGGCGGCACCCGCCCCGGACCGGCCGGCGAAACCCCAGCTCACGTCGGTGTAACCGGGGCGAAATACCGGTGAACCGCACCTGATACGCCCCGTTGGCAGGCTCGGTGAGGGGGTACCCGCGCGTATCCCCGCGCACCCCCGCGTACCCCCCTCACGTCGGCAAGGCAGGTCACGATGGAAGACAACGCTGCGTCCGGCGGCGCCGGTCCGCTCGCAGGGTTCACGGTCGGCGTCACCGCCGCCCGCCGGGCTGACGACCTGATCGCGCTGCTGCGCCGGCGCGGAGCGGCCGTCGTGCACGCGCCCGCGCTGCGGATCGTGCCGCTGTCCGACGACGGGGAACTCCTGGCCGCGACCAAGGAGCTGATCGCCACCGCCCCGGACATGGTCGTCGCCACCACCGCGATCGGGTTCCGCGGCTGGATCGAGGCCGCCGACGGCTGGGGGATCGGCGAGGACCTCCTCGGCCGGCTGCGCGGGGCCGAACTGCTGGTGCGCGGACCGAAGGTGAAGGGCGCCGTCCGGGCGGCCGGGCTGGTGGAGGCCTGGTCACCGGAGTCGGAATCGCTGGCCGAGGTGCTGGACCGGCTGCTCGCCCAGGGCGTGGAGGGCCGGCGGATCGCGCTCCAGCTCCACGGGGAGCCGCTGCCGGGCTTCGTGGAGGCCCTGCGGGCGGCCGGGGCCGAGGTGGTCGGCGTACCCGTCTACCGGTGGATGCCGCCGGAGGACCTGGCTCCGCTGGACCGGCTGCTGGACGCGGTGGTGGCCGGGACCGTGGACGCGCTCACCTTCACCAGCGCCCCCGCGGCCGCCTCGCTGCTGGCCCGGGCCCAGCAGCGGAGCCTCCAGGGGGCCGTGCTGTCGGCGCTGCGCAGCGAGGTGCTGGCCGCCTGCGTGGGACCGGTCACGGCCCTGCCGCTTCAGGGCCATGGCGTGGACACCGTCCAGCCGGACCGCTTCCGGCTGGGCCCGCTGGTCCAACTGCTGTGCCAGGAACTGCCCGCCCGGGCCCGGGTCCTGCCGGTGGCCGGCCACCGCCTGGAGATCCGCGGCCACGCGGCCCTGGTCGACGGGGCCCTCCGCCCGGTCCCGCCCACCGGCATGGCCCTGCTCCGCGCCCTGGCCCGCCGCCCCGGCTGGGTGGTCGCCCGCCCGGACCTCCTGCGCTGCCTTCCGGGCGCGGGTCGTGACGAACACGCCGTGGAAACCGCCATGGCCCGCCTCCGCGGCGCCCTGGGCACCCCCCACCTGATCCAGACGGTCGTCAAACGCGGCTACCGCCTCTCCCTGGACCCGGGCGCGGAGACCAAGTACGGCACCTGACCCCGGCCCGCGCCGCACCGGTCAGCGCAGGACGCGGTGCACGAGGTGCTCCTGGACGTCCGGCAGCAGCCCGGCGGCCGCCGTGACGTCCTTGTCGTCATGGAGTACGACCAGCCCGTGGGGGCGGCGGTCGCGCAGATGAGCCAGTCCACGACCGACAGGCTCTGGTGGCGGCCACGCCGCGCGAGACGCTACTGCGCCGTCTCGATCCCCTGCCAGGCCCCCTCGGGCACGGGTACGTCCGGGTAGAGATCGCCGAACACGTCCGTCATCGCCTCGTACTCGTCGAGGATGTCGATCTGGGTGGTGGACACGGGCACCCTCCCGCTCCCGCTCCCGCTCCCGCGACGTGTCCTCCATACAGAGATGGCATACATCATGGACATCGGACGCAGGCTGCGGCCGCGGAACGGCCTCGCCGTCGGGGGCCGCGGGCCCTGGTCGGGCCGGTGGGGAGGGGTTAGCGTGCGGGGATGATCATCAGTGCGGGTGTGGAGCTGCGGAGCGTGCGGCTCGAGGATGCCGGTGGGCTGGCCGAGGTGCTGGGGCGGAACCGGGGCTGCATGGCGCCGTTCGAGCCCTGGCGGCCCGACTCCTACTACACCGAGGCCGGGCAGAAGGAGCGGATCGAGGTCCAGCTCGCCGAGCAGGCGGCCGGGCTGCTGGAGCCGTTCGTGCTCGTGGACACCGCCGGCGGGGCGCCGGTCGGGGCGATCAACCTCGGGCGGATCACCCGGGGCCCGTTCTGCAGCGGGGGCATCGGCTACTGGGTGGACGAGGCCCGCCGCGGTCAGGGGCTGGCCACGTACGCCGCGGACGCGGTGTGCCGGATCGCCCGTGACCGGCTCGGGCTGCACCGGGTCGAGGCCGGGACCCTGCTGGACAACGTCGCCTCGCAGCGGGTGCTGATCAAGGCCGGGTTCACCGAGTTCGGGGTGGCCCCGGCCTATCTGCACATCAACGGCGCCTGGCGCGACCACAAGCTCTTCCAGCGCCTGCTGCACGACGACCCGCCGCCGCGGTAGCCCCCGCCGGGACCCGCCCGCGGCCATGACCGTCGCGGGGGGTTCCGCCCGGGCCCGCCCGGGGGCACTCTGGTGGGGCTACGGCGACCGAGGCGGTGACGGGCATGTGGTTCGACTCGGGGCGGGTGTGCCTGGACCTGGTGGCCACCGCCGCGCCCCACGAGGGCCTGACCGACGGCGGCGAGCTGCGGCTGTGGCTCACCGGCGCCGGCCTGGTGCCCCACCGGACCCCGCTGGCCCGGGTGGACGCGGACTGGCTGCCCCCGTTCCGCGCGCTGCGCCGTGACGTGGCCGCCCTGGTCCGGGCCGAGCTCGCCGGCACGCCCCCCGACGACGGCGCCCTCGGCCGGGTCAACGCCCTGGCCGCCGGCCCGCCGCCCCGGTTGTGCGCCGTACGGGACCACGAGGGGCACCTCGTACGGGAGCTGTCCGGCGGGGTCGAGTGCGCCGCCCTGCTCGCGGCGGTCGCCCGGGACGCCGTCGAACTGCTCACCGACCCCGGCGACCGCGCCCTGCTGCGGGCCTGCGAGGGCGAGGGCTGCACCCGGGTCTACCTGGACACCTCCCGGGGCCACCGGCGCCGCTGGTGCTCCAGCGAGCTGTGCGGCAACCGCGAGCGGGTCGCCCGCCACCGCCGCCGGGCCCTGGCCGCCCGCCCCGGGTAGGCGCCGCCCAGGTGGGGGAGCGTTCCGGCGCGGGCACGAGGAGAACGGGCGTGCGCGCACCCGGCCGGTTCGCGTACGGTTGACGGTCGCCCACGCACGTCAGAAGGGGGCCTAGTGGCCGCGCAGGATGCCGCTGTCGACAGCACGGCGGATTCCGTCCGCGATCGGGAGATCGCGGCCGAGCAGACTCATCTGGACCAGGTGTACCGCCGCCTCGAGGAGAAGATCGTCGAGGCGGAGTTCCTGATGAACGACGCGGCCAAGCGCGGCCAGGTCGGCACCCCCGGCGCGCTCGCCGAGCGCGACGCGCAGGTCTACCGGGCCGGGATCCACCTCAACCGGCTCAACAACGAGTTCGAGGACTTCCTCTTCGGCCGGATCGACCTGGTCCTCGGCAAGGACGGCGAGCTCGGCCCGGACGGGGCCTACACCTCCGTGGAGCCCGCCCCCGACGCGATCCGCGCGGACCTGACCGCCGACATCGCCGAGACCCTGCACATCGGCCGGATCGGCGTCCTGGACACCGACTACACCCCGCTGGTCATCGACTGGCGGGCGCCGGCCGCCGCCCCCTTCTACCGGTCCACCCCGAAGGAGCCCGGCCGGGTGATCCGCCGCCGGGTCATCCGTTCCAAGGGCCGCAAGGTGCTCGGCGTCGAGGACGACCTGATGCGCCCCGAGGTCACCGCGTTCCTCGACGGCCAGGAGCTGCCCGCCATCGGCGACGGCGCCCTGATGGCCGCGCTCGGCCGGGCCCGTACGCACACCATGCGGGACATCGTCTCCTCCATCCAGGCCGAGCAGGACCTGGTCATCCGGGCCCCTGCCGCCTCCGTCGCCGAGGTCTCCGGCGGGCCGGGCACCGGCAAGACGGCCGTCGCCCTGCACCGGGCCGCCTACCTCCTCTACCAGGACCGGCGCCGCTACGCCGGCGGCATCCTGATCGTCTCCCCGACCCCGCTGCTCGTGGCGTACACCGAGGGCGTGCTGCCCTCGCTCGGCGAGGAGGGACAGGTCGCCATCCGCGCGCTGGGCTCGCTGGTCGACGGCGCCGAGGCGACCACGTACGACGAACCGGCCGTGGCCCGCATCAAGGGCTCGTCCCGGATGCTCAAGGTGCTGCGCAAGGCCGTGCGCGGGGCGCTGGAGCTCGGCACCCCGAGCGGCCCGGCGCCCGAGCGGCTGCGCGTGGTGGCCTTCGGCCGGCGCCAGGAGCTGGAGGCGGAGGAGCTGGACCGGATCCGGCAGGCCGCCCTCGGCGGCACCGCGCCGGTCAACCTGCTGCGGCCGCGCGCCCGCAAGCTGCTGCTGGACGCGCTCTGGGCGAAGTCCGGCGGCGCGAACCGGCACACCGACCCGGAGCTGGCCGCCGAGCTGCGCTCCGCCTTCGACGAGGACATCTCCACCGAGGACGTCTTCATCGACTTCCTCGACGCCTGGTGGCCCGAGCTCACCCCGCGCAGGGTGCTCTCCGCGATGGCCGACGAACGCCGGCTCGGCCGCTGGGCCCGCCGGGTCCTCACGCCGCGCGAGACCCGGCAGCTCGCCCGTTCGCTGCGGCGCGAGGAGCTGTCGGTGCACGACGTGGCCCTGCTGGACGAGCTGCACGGGCTGCTGGGGCTGCCCGCCCGGCCGAAGAAGAAGCGCGAGCTCGACCCGCTGGACCAGCTCACCGGGCTGGAGGAGCTGATGCCGCGCCGCGAGGAGACCCAGCGCGAGCGGGCGGAGCGGCTGGCGGCCGAGCGCACCGAGTACGCGCACGTGATCGTCGACGAGGCCCAGGACCTGACGCCGATGCAGTGGCGGATGGTGGGCCGGCGCGGCCGGCACGGCACCTGGACCGTGGTCGGCGACCCGGCGCAGTCCTCGTGGCCGGACCCGCAGGAGGCTGCCGAGGCCCGCGACGAGGCCCTGGGCACCCGGCCGCGGCGCCGGTTCACGCTGACCGTGAACTACCGCAACCCGGCCGAGATCGCCGAGCTGGCGGCCAAGGTGCTGCGGCGGGCCATGCCCGGCATGGAGCCGCCGTCGGCGGTCCGCTCCACGGGCCTGCGGCCGCGCTTCGTCGCGGCCGGGGACGAGCTGGCCGCGACGGTGCACGCGGAGACGGCCCGGCTGCTGGCGCAGGTCGACGGCACGGTCGGTGTGGTCGTGGCCATGGACCGGCGGGCGGAGGCGGCCGGCTGGCTGGCCGACCTCGGCGAGCGGGCGGTGGCCCTGGGCAGCCTGGAGGCCAAGGGCCTGGAGTACGACGCCACGGTGGTGGTCTCCCCGGCCGAGATCGAGGCGGAGTCCCCGGCGGGCCTGCGGGTGCTGTACGTGGCGCTGACCCGGGCCACCCAGCAGCTCACGGTGGTCTCCACCGGGCTGGACGAACCGGACGCGGACGGGGTGCCGGCGCTGCTGACGGAGTGAAGCGGGGCCAACTGCGGCGCGGGGGAATCGCTTCCGGCGATCCTTTGTTAGCCTGGGTACGACACCGGCTCGATCCAAGCCCCCGGGCCCAACCTTCGTCGCCCAGAGCGACCACTTGCCGCGAGGCGAGCATGGCGGGTCGGTGTCTCAGACGGTGCGACGCCGTGGGCGTCGTCAGGTCCGCGTCCTCCCTCAGGGGAGGGCGCGGACCTTTTTTCGTGGCCGATCACCCTTCCAGGACCCCACGCTTTCTCGTATGGTGGAATAATCTTTCCGGAATTTGTAGCTGGTTACCGGCTACTCGCCGGTAGGTGGGACGATCGGACAACAGGTCCGAAAACAGGGAAAGCAGAGGAACACGGCCATGGCAACGGCGCCCAGCGTCTCGTACTCGATGACGGTCCGCCTGGAGGTGCCCGCGAGCGGAACCGCGGTCTCCCAGCTGACCACCGCCGTGGAGTCCTCCGGGGGATCGGTCACCGGTCTCGATGTCACCGCGTCCGGCCACGAGAAGCTCCGGATCGACGTCACGATCGCGGCCACCTCCACCGCGCACGCCGACGAGATCGTCGAGAAGCTCCGTGGCATCGAGGGCGTGGCCCTCGGCAAGGTCTCCGACCGTACGTTCCTCATGCACCTCGGCGGCAAGATCGAGATGGCGGCCAAGCACCCCATCCGCAACCGTGACGACCTCTCCATGATCTACACCCCGGGCGTGGCCCGCGTGTGCATGGCGATCGCCGAGAACCCCGAGGACGCCCGCCGTCTGACCATCAAGCGCAACTCCGTCGCAGTTGTGACCGACGGGTCCGCCGTGCTGGGCCTCGGCAACATCGGCCCCAAGGCCGCGCTGCCCGTCATGGAGGGCAAGGCGGCCCTCTTCAAGCGCTTCGCCGGCATCGACGCCTGGCCGATCTGCCTGGACACCCAGGACTCCGACGAGATCGTCGCGATCGTCAAGGCCATCGCCCCCGGCTTCGCCGGCATCAACCTGGAGGACATCTCCGCCCCCCGCTGCTTCGAGATCGAGGCGCGGCTGCGCGAGGCCCTGGACATCCCCGTCTTCCACGACGACCAGCACGGCACCGCCATCGTCGTCCTGGCCGCCCTCACCAACGCACTTCGCGTGGTGGGCAAGGCAGTTGGCGATGTGAAGGTCGTCATGTCCGGCGCCGGCGCGGCCGGTACGGCCATCCTCAAGCTGCTCCTCGCGGCCGGCGTGAAGAACGCCGTCGTCGCCGACATCCACGGCGTCGTGCACGCCGGCCGTACCGACCTGGTCGACGCGGCGGAGGAGTCGCCGCTGCGCTGGATCGCCGACAACACCAACCCCGAGGGGTACACCGGCACCTTGAAGGAGGCCGTGGTCGGCGCCGACGTGTTCATCGGCGTCTCGGCCCCGAACGTGCTCTCGGGCGAGGACGTCGCGGCCATGGCGGAGGGCGCCATCGTGTTCGCGCTCGCGAACCCGGACCCCGAGGTGGACCCGGCCGTCGCCCGGCAGACCGCCGCCGTCGTGGCCACCGGCCGCTCGGACTTCCCGAACCAGATCAACAACGTCCTGGTCTTCCCGGGCGTCTTCCGCGGCCTGCTCGACGCGCAGTCCCGGACCGTGAACACCGACATGATGCTGGCCGCCGCCAGCGCCCTCGCGGACGTCGTCGGCGAGGACGAGCTCAACGCGAACTACATCATCCCGTCGGTGTTCAACGACAAGGTCGCCGGCGCGGTCGCCGGAGCCGTCCGCAAGGCCGCCTCCGCCGCTGTGACCAGCCCCACGTCGGCCTGATCCCCGGCGCGTCGCGGGGTGCGGGACACGCGGGCCGCCTCTAGGGTTGCGGGGATGCCCGCGTGGTCCGCGGCCCGCATCCCCGCCCCTTCCCACCGGTGCGGACGGAGCGTCACCGCGGCGTGACTGTGGCGCTTTTCGTGTGACCCTGGCGGGTGCCGGATTGGCGTTCCCGCCGCTGGTGGGGGCAGGATGCGTGACTGTGGCGCGAGGGTCTGACGGCAGACCCGGGTCCGGGGACTGTCCGAGGGCCCTGGCAGCATCGGCTTCGCTGGTGCCAAACATGCGGCTTTGCCGCCGCGTGGCACGCCTCATAGGCAAGTTGAACACGGGAGTACAACATGAACCGCAGTGAGCTGGTGGCCGCTCTGTCCGAGCGCGCCGAGGTGACCCGCAAGGACGCCGACGCCGTTCTGGCCGCGCTCGCCGAGACCATCGGCGAGGTCGTCGCCAAGGGCGACGAGAAGGTCACCATCCCCGGCTTCCTGACCTTCGAGCGCACCCACCGTGCCGCTCGCACCGCGCGCAACCCGCAGACCGGCGACCCCATCCAGATCCCGGCCGGCTACAGCGTGAAGGTCTCCGCGGGCTCCAAGCTCAAGGAAGCCGCCAAGGGCAAGTAAGGCCTCCGCGGGACCTCCGGGTCCCCGAGCCCTTGTACGGCTGTTGGCCTCCGCCAGGGCGCCAGTAGTACGTAGGAACGCCGAAGGGCGGCCACCCGGACCGGGTGGCCGCCCTTGTGCGTGCCCGGGGCCGTCCGCCCCGGCCGCCCGGCCGGGCCCGTCGTGCGACGGGCTCGACGGGGCCTCAGACGAGGTCGCCGGCCGGGAGTTCGACCTTCGCGCCGAGCTCCACGAGCTTCTCCATGAAGTTCTCGTAGCCGCGGTTGATGAGGTCGATGCCGTGCACCCGCGAGGTGCCCTCCGCGGCCAGCGCCGCGATCAGGTACGAGAAGCCGCCGCGCAGGTCGGGGATGACCAGGTCGGCGCCCTGCAGCTTGGTGGGGCCGGAGACGACCGCCGAGTGCAGGAAGTTGCGCTGGCCGAAGCGGCAGGCCGAGCCGCCCAGGCACTCGCGGTAGAGCTGGATGTGCGCGCCCATCTGGTTCAGCGCGGACGTGAAGCCCAGCCGGGACTCGTAGACCGTCTCGTGGACGATCGACAGACCGGAGGCCTGGGTCAGTGCCACGACCAGCGGCTGCTGCCAGTCGGTCTGGAAGCCGGGGTGGACGTCGGTCTCCAGGGCGATGGCCTTCAGCGGGCCGCCCGGGTGCCAGAAGCGGATGCCCTCGTCGTCGATCTCGAAGGCGCCGCCGACCTTGCGGTAGGTGTTCAGGAAGGTCATCATCGAGCGCTGCTGGGCGCCGCGCACGTAGATGTTGCCGCCGGTCGCCAGGGCCGCGGAGGCCCAGGAGGCGGCCTCCAGACGGTCCGGGAGCGCCTGGTGGTTGTAGCCGCCGAGCTTGTCGACACCGGTGATCCGGATGGTCCGGTCGGTGTCCACGCCGATGATCGCGCCCATCTTCTGCAGCACGCAGATGAGGTCCTCGATCTCCGGCTCCACGGCCGCGTTCGACAGCTCGGTGACGCCCTCGGCCAGCACGGCCGTCAGCAGCACCTGCTCGGTCGCGCCCACGGACGGGTACGGCAGGCGGATCTTGGTGCCGCGCAGGCGCTGCGGGGCCTCCAGGTATTGGCCGTCGGCGCGCTTCTCGATCGTGGCGCCGAACTGCCGCAGCACGTCGAAGTGGAAGTCGATCGGCCGGCCGCCGATGTCGCAGCCGCCCAGGCCCGGGATGAAGGCGTGGCCGAGGCGGTGCAGCAGGGGGCCGCAGAAGAGGATCGGGATCCGCGAGGAACCCGCGTGGGCGTCGATGTCGGCGACGTTGGCGCTCTCGACGTGGGTGGGGTCGAGCACCAGCTCGCCGGGCTCGTCGCCGGGGCGGACCGTCACACCGTGCAGCTGCAGCAGGCCACGCACGACCCGCACGTCACGGATGTCGGGCACGTTGCGCAGGCGGCTCGGTTCGCCACCGAGCAGAGCGGCGACCATGGCCTTCGGCACGAGGTTCTTCGCACCGCGGACACGGATCTCGCCCTCGAGCGGGGTACCGCCGTGGACAAGCAGGACATCGTCTGTGCCGGTCATGTATCTCGCGTTCCGGGTCGGGTGTCCCCCGGTCGACAGGGGTCGACATGGGGGAGTGGGCAGGGGCCAGATCAAAGGGTAAGGGTCACCACCCCCCGGTTCGTAAGGCCGACGTGGCCGCGGATGTGTCATGAATTCGCCACAGCACCCTCAGTGTCGACCTCATGGCGGAGGGTTGCATTCCGCCACTCGGCGGAGCGCGCGCTCCTTCCTGCTGCCGTGCGCCCTCCCGCTGCGCACGACCTTCTCCTGCTCCCGGCTCCCCCCGAAGGGCGAATGTGCGAGATCATGGCCGCATGACCGAGGTGTCCTCCCTCACAGGGCGGCTGCTCGTGGCCACCCCCGCCCTCGCGGACCCGAACTTCGACCGCGCGGTGGTGCTCCTGCTCGACCACGACGAGCAGGGCTCCCTCGGCGTGGTCCTCAACCGGCCCACCCCGGTGGTCGTCGGCGACATCCTGCTGCCCTGGGCCGACCTGGCCGGCGATCCGGGCGTGGTCTTCCAGGGCGGCCCGGTCGCCCTCGACTCCGCCCTCGGCGTCGCCGTCATCCCCGGCGAGGAGGGCCCGCTCGGCTGGCGCCGGGTGCACGGGGCCATCGGCCTGGTCGACCTGGAGGCCCCGCCCGAGCTGCTGGCCAGCGCCCTGGGATCGCTGCGGATCTTCGCCGGTTACTCCGGTTGGGGGCCCGGCCAGCTGGAGGACGAGCTCAGCGAAGGCGCCTGGTACGTGGTGGAGTCCGAGCCCGGCGACGTGTCGTACCCGGTCCCCGAACAACTGTGGCGCGCGGTGCTGCGCCGGCAGCGCAGCGAGCTCGCGATGGTCGCCACCTACCCGGACGACCCGTCGCTCAACTGAGCCCCGCGGGGTTCAGTACCCTTGGCTGTTATGAGCACTCTTGAGCCCGAGCGCGGGACTGGCACGGGGACCCTCGTAGAGCCGACGCCGCAGGTGTCCCACGGCGACGGCGACCACGAGCGCTTCGCCCACTACGTCCAGAAGGACAAGATCATGGCGAGCGCACTCGACGGGACCCCCGTCGTGGCGCTCTGCGGCAAGGTCTGGGTACCGGGCCGCGACCCGAAGAAGTACCCGGTCTGCCCGCTGTGCAAGGAGATCTACGACTCCATGGGCCCGGGCGGGGACCAGGGCAAGGACGGCGACAAGTAGGCCGTCGGGCCGGGGCGGAAGCCCGGCCCGGTCGGGCCCTGCGCCCCCGTTCCGCGGGACCGAGGCCCCCGGACGCGCATCCGCGCGTCCGGGGGCCTTCTGCGTGGGCGCCCGGCCGGTAGGGTCGGCGTCGGATGCGTTCAGCGAAACGTGCGTTGCGCACTGCGCAACGCCCGACGCGTGGAGGGGCCAGGACCATGCCCGACCTCATGCCCGAGCCGTTGCC